>CAZBQO010000001.1:0-49749 GCA_964494125.1 uncultured Nitrospira sp.
AGAAGGGGGCCGAACGGTCGGAGCCGGGGTGGTCACGGAAATCGTCGCGTAAGAAATACTGGTGAAGTGGAAAGGGTAGGTTTTTGTGGATCGAGACCGCAGAATAAGAATTCGATTAAAAGGGTTTGATTATAGGGTATTAGATCAATCTCTTCGTGAGATTGTGGATACCGTTCGTCGCAGTGGCGCTCGCATTGCTGGTCCTGTGCCTCTGCCTACGAGAATTGAGAAGTGGACGGTCCAGAGATCGACTCACGTTGATAAAAAATCACGGGAGCAGTTTGAGATTCGTACTCATAAGCGATTGCTGGACATTATGGAGCCAACTCCCGAGACTATGGACGCTCTGATGAAGCTTAATTTGGCGGCGGGGGTTGATGTAGAAATTAAGCTATAGGTTTCGGGTCAAGGCTTTCATTAGTTACAGTCAACTTAATTTAGGTAATTATTGAATTATGGTTAAAGGTTTGATAGGTAAAAAATTAGGTATGATCCAGGTTTTTGATAAGGAAAGACGCCTTATTCCTGTGACGGTTATTGAAGCTGGCCCCTGCGGAATTGTTCAGGTCAAGAAGAAAAGCACGGATGGCTATGATGCTGTGCAGATTGGGTTTGATGAAGTGCCGGAACGAAAGCAGACGAAGCCTCAGTTAGGGCACTTGAAAAAAGCAGGAAATAAGGTTTGGCGTCATTTGAGAGAGTTTGGGTCAGCCGGTGAAGCGCAAGTGGGTTCCCAGGTTGACGTAAATTTATTTTCTGAAGGTGAATCAATCAATGTTCAGGGAGTTTCTAAAGGAAAGGGATTCCAGGGAGTTATGAAGCGGCATAATTATGCCGGTGGCCCAGCATCCCATGGATCGATGTTTCATCGGGCCCCTGGGTCCATCGGGTCGAGTTCTTTTCCCTCAAGAGTATTAAAGAATAAAAAACTCCCCGGTCACATGGGGAATAAACAAATCACTGTCAGGGGATTAACGGTTTTTGGAATAAAAACCGAGGAAAACATACTCTTAGTTACAGGTTCTGTCCCTGGTCCGGTTGGAGGGGTGGTCATCGTAAGGAAGGTCAGCTGATGCAATCTATTGATGCTTTTCCTGTATTTGGCCCAGACTCTCGGCCTGTAGATAAAGTTGATTTGACTGATGGTGTTTTCAGTTCGTCGATTAATCCATCATTGGTCCACCGCGCTGTGGTTATGCAGAGGTCAAGTGCTCGGCAGGGTACAGCGTCTACGCTTGGTCGTGGGGAAGTAAGGGGCGGCGGTAAAAAACCATGGAAGCAAAAGCATACGGGTCGGGCAAGATCCGGATCAAGTCGGTCTCCGATTTGGAGGGGCGGCGGTACTGTTTTCGGGCCGAAGCCTAGATCGTATTCATCTACCATGCCAAAGAAAATGTATAGGGCGGCCTTAAGGGGAGCTCTGGCAGCCAAGGCTGGAGATGGATTGGTGGTGTTGGGCGACTTGGTTCTTCCTGAATTGAAAACTCGTGAATTGGTTAAGTTCTTATCCAATGTCGGAGCGAGTGGGAAAGTCCTATTAGTCATTCAGGAGGGATTGGCTGATATTATTCGTATTGGAAAAAATGTAAAGAATCTTAAAATTATTCATGGTAAGAACCTTAATGTATATGACGTGCTTTGGTGTGAAAAATTGGTTGTAACCAGGGCAGAGCTAGAACGAATTCAGGAAATTTGGGTGTAACGTGAATCCACATGATGTTTTAATTCGTCCTTTGTTAACAGAAAAAATTACCGCAATACGCGAGATTAAGAATGGTATTGCGTTCTCCGTGCATCGTCAGGCGACTCGGATTGATATTCGCAGAGCCGTGGAGAAGGTGTTTAGTGTTAAGGTGGCTTCGGTGAATGTGATGAATGTTAGGGGTAAGAAGAAGAGGCAAGGTCGTTTTACCGGAAAGAGAACTGATTGGAGAAAGGCCTTCATTACATTAAAAGAGGGCGAAAAAATAGAATTGTATGAAAGTGCCTAGTGGATTTATTTTTTGTCAATTTCTGAAATAAAGAGAGTTAGTTTATGCCAATAAAAGAATATAATCCAACGTCACCTGGCCGAAGGGGAATGTCGGCTGTCACCGGTGAGGGGTTATCGCGTAAAAGACCGGAAAAAGCCCTTACCAGCTTTAAATCTAAGTCTGGGGGAAGAAATAACTCTGGAAGAATTACTTCCCGCTTTAAAGGTGGTGGGCATAAGCGCCTCTATAGGAAAATTGATTTTAAGCGGGATAAATTAAATATTGTCGGCAAGGTTGCCGGAATTGAATATGACCCTAATCGATCGGCTCGAATTGCACTTTTGCATTATGCGGATGGGGAAAAGCGCTATATCTTGGCTCCTTTTGGCTTGAAGGTCGGTGATTCAGTTCAAGCTGGTACCGGGGTAGACGTGAGGGTGGGAAATGCTTTGCCCCTTATGGAAATGCCTCTTGGCATAGTGGTGCACAATGTGGAGTTAAAACCTGGTAAAGGGGCCCAATTAGTTCGGAGTGCCGGGGCTTCAGCTCAAGTGATGGGCCGGGATGAGGGCTATGTCCAGATTCGTTTAACCTCTGGTGAAATGAGGAAAATACTCGGAACGTGTATTGCCACAATCGGGCAGGTCGGGAATGCCGACCATAATAACGTCACCATTGGGAAAGCTGGTAGGTCTCGATGGTTAGGGCGTAAACCGCATCAAAGGGGAGTCGTGATGAATCCGGTTGACCATCCCCATGGCGGTGGTGAGGGAAAGTCAGGTCAAGGGAATCCGCATCCGGTTTCACCATGGGGTCAGCCTACAAAGGGGTTTAAAACACGGAAGCCGCGAAACCAAAGCTCGCGTTTTATAATTGCAGGTAGAAAGAAAAAGTCCCGTTAATTTAAGGGGGAATTGATGCCAAGGTCAGTACATAAAGGTCCATTTGTCGATGAGCATATTGCAAAAAAAGTTGACAAAGCCAGGGAGGGAAGAGAGTCCAAGGTTATAAAAACCTGGTCTAGGCGGTCGACAATTATTCCAGATATGATCGGGTTGACTTTTGCGGTCCATAACGGGAAAAAATTTATTCCGGTTTTTATTACCGACAATATGGTGGGTCATAAATTAGGTGAATTCGCTCCAACAAGATTTTTTAAGGGACATGGTCATGCTAGGAGTGAAAAGGCAGTTGCGTTAAAGTAAATAATTTAAGTTTTCATCAGTCAGTGGTATTTGAGCAAGGTAAAAAAATATGGCGGAAGCTAAAGCAATTCTTCGACATGTAAGATTGGCCCCACGTAAGGCAAGGTTAATTGTTGATATGGTTAGGGGAAGGAATGCGGCTGAAGCATTAGCCATATTGAAATATACCCCAAGGTCAGCGGCTAGGGTGGTTGAGCAATTACTCTTTTCGGCAGTGTCTAACGCCGGGCAGAAAGATTTGGGTGACCCTGAAAATCTTAGAATCGCCAGAGCGTATGTGGATGGTGGTCCAATATATAAGCGCTTTCGCCCTCGATCAATGGGAAGGGCTAACCCTATTCATAAGAGAACGAGTCATATAACGATCGTTGTGAGTCCCGCAGGTTAGTAGGGCCTATTTTTCTAAACTTGGGAGTTAAGAGGGGGAAAGAATAGATGGGTCAAAAGACGCACCCGTATGGTTTCAGATTGGGTTATACCAGAACATGGCATTCGCGATGGTATGCAAAAAAAGATTTTGCGAAGTTGCTTCACCAAGATTTGTCGATTAGGGACGTGGTTAAAAAACGCCTGTATCATGCTGGCATATCCAGCGTTGAAATAGAGAGATCGGGTAACCAACTTAAATTAATCATTCATACTGCTCGTCCCGGGATTATCATAGGGAGGAAGGGCGCTGAGGTTGATAAATTGAAAGCCACTCTTGAAAAAGAGTATGGCAATGAAGTTTTTGTAACCGTAAAAGAAATTAAGAAGCCAGAGTTGGATGCTCAGCTGGTAGCCGAGAATATTGCCACCCAATTGGAAAAGCGGGTCTCATTTCGTCGTGCGTTGAAGCGAAGCGTTGCTTCCGCTCTGAGACTTGGAGCTTTGGGGATAAAGGTGTATTGTGCTGGTCGGCTTGGAGGGCATGAAATTGCCAGAACTGAGTGGTATCGAGAGGGTCGAGTTCCCCTTCATACTCTTAGGGCGGATGTTGAATATGGATTTGCGGAAGCCAAAACCGCCATGGGTCAAATTGGAGTTAAGGCTTGGATATTTAAAGGGGATGCTCAAATTCCTTCTTTGGAAAAGTCGGAGCCTTCATTAGGTTTTTTATAAAAGATGGTAATGATCTAAGTGATTGGAGTATTTGAAAGATGTTAGCTCCGAAAAGGGTTAAATTCAGAAAGGTTCAAAAGGGCCGGATGCGTGGAAAGGCCTACCGTGGTGGGGAAATCGCCTATGGGGTATTCGGCCTTAAAGCAATGGAGCCCGGAAGAATTACGGCCAGGCAAATTGAAGCTGCTCGTATTGCAATGACCAGACATGTCAAGAGGGGTGGTAGGATTTGGACCAGAATTTTCCCTGATAAGCCTATTACTAAGAAACCTGCGGAAGTTCGAATGGGAAAAGGAAAGGGAAACCCTGAATATTGGGTTGCCCCGGTAAAGTCTGGAAGAATTTTGTTTGAAATGGATGATGTTACGCAAACCGTTGCGGAAGAGGCATTGCGCTTGGCAGGGCATAAATTACCGGTGGCCACAAAATTTGTTATTCGTGGAGAAATACCGGTTTTGTAGGTATTGGAAATGGAAATGGACGAATTAAAAAATTTAGAAAAAAGTGAATTGTTTGAGAGAATAAATAAATTGAAGCAGGAGTTGTTTCATTTTAGGAGTCAATTGGCATTAGGACGCATGGAAAATCCAATGCGAATACGTGAGACAAGAAAAGATATCGCCAGGGTTAAAACCGTTCTTCGCCAAAAGGCTAATTAGTCAACCAAGACTTTGAAGGAAAGTTATTTAATTATGACACAGACCAGGGCTCTGCCTCGATCACTGACGGGAAAAGTAGTTAGTAATAAAATGCAAAAAACCGTTGTGGTTGAAGTTGTTCGCATAGAGCGTCATTCTCTGTATGGAAAAGTGTTGAGAAGAAAGACAAAGTTAAAGGCTCACGATGAAGTGAATCAATGCCAGATAGGAGATCAGGTTCATATAGTTTATGCGCGACCTTTAAGTAAGACCAAGCACTGGCGAGTTTCTGAGGTTTTAAATAAACGAGTGGCTTCCTAGAATTCTGGATTATGTGTTTTAAATATTTCTTCGGTTAATACGAAATAGAGTTAACTAATGATACAAAATTATACTTATCTTGATGTGGCCGATAATTCAGGCGCAAAGAATGTGATGTGTTTTCATGTGCTGGGTGGAACGAAGCGTCGCTATGGATCTTTAGGGGACATCATTGTGGTAGCCGTAAAAGAGGCAATCCCAAAGGCATCGGTTAAAAAAGGTGATGTCATGAAGGCCGTCATTGTTCGAACTAAAAAAGGCCGTCGAAGGGAAGACGGTTCTCATATTAAATTTGACCGGAACGCATGTGTTTTGGTTAATGCTCAGGGTGATCCTGTTGGGACTCGTATCTTTGGGCCCGTTGCAAGGGAATTAAGAAAGAAAAAGTATATGAAAATTATATCTCTGGCTCCAGAAGTCATTTAGGGTAGGTTATTATGGCTGAAAAATTTCGGTTAAAAAAAGGCGATCTGGTTATGGTTATCGCTGGCAAGGAGCGTGGTAAGACGGGGAAAGTACTCCAGGTTCAAACAAAAGATGCCAGGGTCACAGTTGAAAAGCTTAATATAATAAAACGGCATACAAAACCAAACGCTAAAAATAAGCAGGGGGGAATCCTTGAGCGAGAGGGCTTTATGGCGATTTCCAATGTGATGGCATTTTGTGAATCTGTTAAAAAACCTTCAAGAATTAAAATGAAAACTTTTGATGATGGACGGAAAATCCGTGTTTATCAAAAAGCTCCAACTGAAGTTCTGGATAAAAGCTGATGAAATCAAAATCTGTAACCAAACAAGCAGCCAAGGCAAAAGAAAAGGTGGTAGGCTCCTCCGCGGTTAAACCGCAGGATTATATACCACGGATTAAGGCAATGTACCATGAAAAGGTTATCCCTGCCATGATGAAAGAATTTGGGTATAAAAACCCAATGCAGGTCCCTCGAGTGGAAAGAATTGTCTTAAATATAGGAATGGGGGAAGCCGTTCAGAATGTGAAATTATTGGAAAGTGCCGCGGCCGAACTTGAACAAATAACCGGGCAAAAGCCTGTCTTGACTCGGTCCAAAAAAGCTATCGCGGGATTTAAATTGCGTGAAGGAATTCCAATAGGAGCGAAGGTTACCTTAAGGGGCGCAAGGATGCATGAGTTTCTGGACCGGTTGGTATCGGTGGCTTTACCCAGAATTCGTGATTTCCGTGGGATCTCTCCAAAAGCTTTCGATGGACGAGGGAACTATACGCTCGGATTAAAAGAACAGTTGGCGTTTCCTGAAATTAAATATGATGATGTTGCATCAATCCATGGGATGGATATTACGTTTGTTACTACCGCTCAACGGAATGATGAAGCCAAATCTTTATTGGCCCACTTGGGAATGCCTTTTCGGAAACCCTAAGGAGGGAAAGGAGCGAACGTGTCAAGGTTAGCACTAAAAAATAAGGCTAAGCGAAATCCGAAATTCACATGTCGCCACTATAATCGTTGCCCACTTTGTGGGCGCGTGAGAGGATTTTTGCGTCGCTTTCTTATGTGTCGAATATGTTTTCGTTTCCTTAGTTTGCGTGGTGATATCCCTGGCGTAACCAAATCCAGTTGGTAGCGTTTTGGTGGTAAACAGTTGTAGGTAGCAATTGGCAAATAATTCAATACGAGGTTTTTAGCATGTCGATGACTGATCCTCTCGCAGATTTATTCGTGCGAATTCAAAATGCGGGACGCCGTGGCCACGATCTGGTTAAAATCCCATCTTCTCGGGTTAAAAAAGATATCCTGCGAATTTTTAAGGAAGAGGGATTCATTCGTGACTACAAAGCAGCTACGGGTGCCAATGGACACCCAGTTATTGAAGTTTCGCTTCGATATGCTCCTGGTCGCCAAAAAAAATCATTCATAACTGGGATAAAACGGATTAGTAAGCCAGGGTGTAGAGTATACGCTGGGAAGGAAGATCTTCCGCGAGTGATGCGGGGATTGGGAATGGCTATCCTGACTACTGATCGTGGATTATTAACTGATGAGCAATGCAGGAGTTCCCAAGTCGGCGGTGAAGTTTTATGCCATGTGTGGTGATTTTGGATACCTTATTTACTTGAATTTTTAATTAATAGGTTAATCATGTCGAGGATTGGACGAAAGCCGATATCAATTCCCAAAGGCGTCGAAGTGCGGGTTATTGATGGGAACATTTTAGTGAAGGGGCCGCTGGGGCAGCTTCAGTGGGGACTGAGCCCGGGAATTCAAGCCATTGTAGAAAAAGAAGAAGTTTCGTTGTCCAGAAATGACGATTCAGCAAAACTTAAGGCACTGCATGGACTAACAAGGGCGGAGGTCGCTAATCAGTTAAAGGGAGTCAAGGATGGTTTTCAGGAAAACCTTGAAGTGATGGGGGTTGGATACCGAGCGCAGATTCAAGGAAGTGAATTAAGCTTCTCTGTCGGGTATGCTCATCCAGTGTCAATAAAATTGCCAAAAGGAGTCGAGGCATCTGTTGACAAGCAAACATCAATTTCTCTCAAAGGAATTGATAAACGAATGGTTAGCCTGGTGGCAGCCCAAATCAGAAGTATGAAGGTTCCGGATGTGTACAAGCAAAAAGGTATTAAGTATGTTGGTGAAATCCTTCGTAAAAAAGCTGGTAAAGCCGGCAAAAAGTAGGTTGAACTTGTGAATATACTGGAAAAACAAAAAAGGTTGCATAAGCGGAGTCGGCGGGTGCGGTTGCGCATTGTCGGATTATCTTCTCGTCCACGATTAAGTGTATTTAGGAGTAATTCTCATATTTATGCCCAAATTATCGATGATGCGGATGGTCGTACCTTGGTTTCGGCCTCATCCTGTGACCCTGGCTTAAAAGATAAAATAAAATCAGGTGGGAATATTGAAGCAGCCAAGATGGTGGGACAGGCAATTGCTGAGCGGGCAAAGGCCATACCAATTGAACTGGTGGTATTTGATCGAGGTGGCAGATTGTATCATGGCCGGGTCAAGGCATTGGCGGATGCTGCTCGTTCAGGTGGATTGAAATTCTAATCTTGCCCAGCCCCAATTTTTGCTAAAGGGAAGGATTCACTTCTGTGAGAGTTAATGTTGAAGAGCTCAATTTAAAAGATAAGCCGGTGGTAATTAACCGTGTAGCCAAAGTGGTGAAAGGGGGGAAACGGTTCTCCTTTTCCGCCTTGGTTGTTGTGGGCGATGGCGATGGTTGGGTGGGTGTAGGAAAAGGTAAAGCGACCGAAGTTCCATCTGCCATAGCTAAGGCCGTAGCTCATGCAAAAAAAAATCTTATCAGGATTCCCCTTAAATCTAATACTATCCCCCATGAGGTGCATGGGTATTTCGGTGGAGAGCACATTGTCCTGAAACCGGCAAAACAAGGTACGGGTATCATCGCCGGTGGAGCAGTACGTTCGTTATTGGAGGTGGCTGGTGCTCAGAATATCGTTGCGAAAACCCTAGGTCGTGGGAATCCGTTTAACGCCGTGAGGGCAACTATTGAAGGCTTGAGCCAACTGCGTGATCCCTATGAAGTAAGAGAGATGCGTCGAACTGCCGTCGGGATGGAAGATTAATTGATATTCAAATAACCAGTGAGGAAACCTGGAAATCATGGTGACACCAACCAATTTCTCAATCACATTGAAGCGAAGCACAATAGGCCATCCAGATAAAATGCGTGTGGTTTTATTGGGGCTCGGACTTAGGAAAATCGGCCAGACTGTCAGTCGTCCGGATACAGAACAGGTACGTGGATTAATTTATAAGGTCAGGCATCTTATTGAGGTTGCTGTTTCATGAAACTACACGATTTACATCCGTCTCCTGGTTCAAAAACCAAAAAAAAACGCCTTGGCCGTGGGCCTGGTTCCGGGTTAGGGAAGACAGCCGGGAAAGGGCATAAAGGGTTATTAGCCCGTTCTGGTCGGGCTAATCAAGCGGGTTTTGAAGGTGGGCAAATGCCACTTGCCCGCAGATTACCCAAACGTGGGTTTACAAATATTTTCCGGATACAATATTCGGTGATAAATCTTAAGGATCTAGTTTCTCAGGAAAAAACTATGAATTTTAACCCAACAGTTTTTAAGGAAATTGGGTTAACCAAAGGGCGAAATCCGAATGTCAAAATACTTGGTACTGGGGAAATTGATCGCCCGATTGTTGTTGAAGCACATAAATTTAGTGATACTGCCAGACAAAAAATTGAGAGTGTCGGTGGGCAAGTAAAGGTGATCGGCCGTGCTTGAGCGGCTTATCACGAGCCTTCAAAATATCTTCAAAATTCCGGAGTTGCGTAGCCGGGTAATATTTACCTTGTCTATGCTTGCAGTTTATCGGATTGGGGCTCATGTCCCCACCCCAGGAATTAATAATGAAGAGCTATTCAAGTTTCTCACTGAAAGAGGTGGGGCCCTCATGGGCTTCCTTGATATTTTTTCTGGAGGAGCTTTATCGAGGCTTACAATTTTCGCCTTGGGCATTATGCCCTATATTAGCGCCTCGATTATTTTACAGCTTCTCACGGTCGTTGTTCCCCATCTTTCGAAATTAGCAAAAGAAGGAGAGCGAGGAAGAAAGACAATCATTCAATACACCAGGTATGGAACTATCCTCATTGCCTTGATTCAAGGATTTGGTATTGCTCTCGGCTTGGAAGGGATGAATGATGGGGCATTTGTTCTTGACCCTGGTTGGTCTTTTCGATTGATGACAGTGATTACGTTGGTAGCTGGAACAGCCTTCCTTATGTGGTTAGGGGAGCAAATAACCGAACGGGGTGTTGGAAATGGTATTTCTCTTATAATTTTTTCCGGCATAGTTGCCAGCCTTCCAAGTGCAGTGGTTCAAACCTTTGATTTATATCAGGTTGGTCAAATTAGTCTCCTTTTACTAATAGTCCTTGGTATCGTTATGCTGGCAGTGATGGGGGCTATTGTTTTTTTAGAAAGTGGACGAAGAAAAATTGCGGTGCAATATGCAAAACGAATAGTTGGGAGACGGGTATATGGGGGACAAAATACTCATATTCCTTTGAAAATAAATACGGCTGGTGTTATTCCGCCCATTTTTGCCTCCTCAATTATTGCATTTCCAGCCACGATAGCCAGTTTTATTCAAGTACCCTGGGTTCAAAGCATCGGGTCCCAGTTAGCTCCAGGATCCTTACTTTATACAATGCTATATGTTGGAATGATTATTTTTTTCTGTTTCTTCTATACAGCTGTGGTGCTAAATCCTGTCGATATGGCTGACAACATGAAAAAATATGGTGGATTTATTCCAGGGATACGACCGGGGCAAAAGACTGCGGACTTTATTTATAAGGTATTGACCAGAGTAACATTTGCCGGAGCGATTTATTTAGCTATCGTATGCGTTATTCCAGAATTACTGATCTACCGACTTAATATGCCTTTTTATTTTGGAGGTACCTCACTTTTGATTGTCATTGGGGTGGGGTTGGATACCGCACAACAAATAGAAAATCACATGCTCATGCGGAATTATGAAGGGTTTCTTGGAAAAGGTTCCTTAAAGGGGAGAAGTGGGTAACAGAATGAGGGTTATTTTTCTAGGCCCTCCTGGAGTTGGAAAAGGGACCCAGGCAGATTTTATTGCCAAAAAGTTCTGTATTCAAAAACTTTCAACAGGAGATTTGCTGAGAGAGAGCGTTGAAAGGCGTACCAAACTTGGAAGTGAAGTTAAGCTCTTTATGGAGCGTGGTGAATTAGTTCCCGATGCGGTCGTGATTGGGTTAGTTGAAGAAAAATTAGGCTCTCCGGAATGTCGAAATGGTTTTCTGTTAGATGGATTTCCTCGAACGGTAGCCCAAGCCAATAAGTTGTCGTCGTTTTTGGAAGAGAATGGGGAGGCTATTGATCGGGTGGTATATTTTTCCCTTCCCCAGGCGGATATAATTGAACGAATAAGCGGGAGACGAAGTTGTCCCAATTGTAAGGCCGTATATCATCTTAAGTCCATTCCACCCAAAAAAGAGGGGGTGTGCAATGAATGTGAAATACCCCTTATACAGCGAAATGATGATAAGCCGGAAACCATTCAATCCCGATTGGTTGTATATCAAAAACAAACAGAGCCCTTAATCCAATATTATAAGGACAGGGGAATTCTTTCCGAATTGGATGGATCAGGGGTAGTTTCTGCAGTTCGGGAGCGATTGGTAGCTCTCCTAACGCAACCCGGATAGAATGATCATCATAAAAACGGCTGAGGAAATTGAACTCATTGCTCGTGCCGGCAAAATTGTTACTCAATGCCATCAAGTGCTTGTTCAAGAAGTGAAGCCCGGTATAACGACATTGGAATTAGATAGACTTACAGAGGAATGTATTCTTGATTTGGGCGGCATCCCAGCATTTAAAGGGTACAGGAACTATCCCAATAGCCTCTGTGCATCCATTAATGAAGAAGTGGTGCATGGAATACCCTCAAAGCGCGAATTGAAGGACGGAGACATCATTGGTCTGGATGTGGGTGCCATTGTGGATGGGTTTTATGGAGATGGAGCTGTGACAGTTTCAGTTGGGGCGGTGCCTGAGGCTACTCTATCATTGATTGCAGTCACTCGAGAAGCTTTACGTAAAGGAATTGAACAGGCTGTGGTGGGTAATCGCCTTTCGGACATTTCATTTGCAATTCAAACGCATGTAGAAAGGCATGGGTATTCGGTTGTCCGTGATTTTGTTGGCCATGGAATTGGGCGTCAGTTGCACGAAGAACCCCAAGTTCCAAATTATGGGAGACCAGGACAGGGCCCACGTTTGAAGCCTGGGATGGCTCTTGCTATAGAACCAATGGTAAACCTAGGAGGATCTGCAGTCAAAGTCCTTAAAGACGGATGGACCGCAGTTACTTGCGATAGTTCACTCTCTGCTCACTTTGAGCACACCATCACAATCGAAATGAATGGTCCACCTCGCATTTTAACAGGATGGTCCTAGGTTGGAGGCCAAGTAAATTTCCTCATGGGGAAAGAAGATATTATTGAAGTTCAAGGGTCGGTTACTGAAACTTTGCCGAATGCGATGTTTCGGGTTCAGTTGGAAAACGGGCATAAAATTTTAGCTCATATTTCTGGGAAGATGCGAATGCATTTTATAAGAATTTTGCCAGGAGATAAGGTGACAGTGGAACTATCTCCATATGACCTGACTCGTGGACGGATTACCTATCGGTTTAAATAGAGGTTGTAATCGTGAAAGTCAAATCATCAGTAAAACCTATTTGTGTTAAATGTAAGGTCATTCGCCGCAAAGGGGTTGTAAGGGTGCTCTGCACAAACCCCAAGCACAAGCAGCGACAAGGCTGAGATGCGTTGATGTTCGGTAGGGATTGATTAAGTTAATCCCCAAAAAGAAGAGAGGAAAGTAAGCAATGGCTCGAATCGCAGGCGTAGAGTTGCCGGTAGGCAAACGGATTGACGTTGGATTAACCTATATTTTTGGGATTGGTCCGGCCAGTTCGCGAGATATATTACGAAAGACAGGAGTGTCTCCTGAAACGAGGGTAAAGGACCTGCATGAAGATGAGGTCGTCCGTTTACGTGAGACAATTGACAAGGATTACGACGTAGAGGGTGACCTAAGGAAAGAGGTCACAATGAGTATTAAGCGTTTGATGGATATTGGCACTTATCGAGGGTTACGACATCGGAAGGGTTTACCTGTGAGAGGCCAAAGAACGAAAACAAATTCTCGAACGAGAAAAGGAAGACGTGGAGCGATTGGCGGAAAAGTCAGGAAATAAGCTGCTGAAAGGGATCTCTCATGAGTGTTAAAAAGGGAAAAAAGAAGGAAAGAAAAGTTTTACAAGTAGGGATCGTGCATATCATGGCCTCTTTCAATAATACTATCGTGACGATCACGGATATGACTGGTGGGGCTGTAACCTGGGCTAGTGCAGGTAGCCAGGGATTTAAGGGATCCAGGAAGAGTACCCCTTTTGCCGCTACCCGCGCCGGTGAAGTGGCTGCAAAAAAGGCTATGGAGTTTGGCCTTCGACAAGTAGATGTCTATGTGAATGGCCCTGGTTCTGGACGTGAGGCCGCAGTGAGGGCACTTCAGTCCGCTGGCTTGCGGGTCAATCTTATTCGTGATGTGACACCGATTCCCCATAATGGGTGTCGGCCTCCAAAACGAAGACGAGTGTAATTTCTTAGAAGGATCTTTTTAAATTATCGGTTTTTCGTGAACTGGAGATAGGGGGAGAAAGTCCATGGCCAAATATACTGGTCCTGTATGTCGGTTATGTCGGCGTGAAGGGGTAAAGCTATTTTTAAAAGGGACCAGGTGTATGACTGAGAAATGCGCAATTGAGCGCCGAAGTTATCCACCTGGACAGCATGGGCAGTCGCGCCGAGGGCGTGCGACGGAATACGGCACTCAGCTTAGGGAAAAACAAAAGCTTCGACGTGTGTATGGTATGCAGGAACGACAATTTCTCAATACCTACCACCGAGCGGTTCGCCGGAAGGGAATTACGGGCGAGCATTTATTGAGCCTGCTTGAACGCAGACTCGATAACGTTGTCTATCGCCTAGGTTTTGCTTCATCACGTGGCCAAGCCAGACAGTTGGTCAATCATGGCCATGTGATGTTGAATGGCCGAAAAGTCACAATTGCTTCGGTGACTGTGAACATTGGCGATATTATCGAAATCAAGGAAAAGAGTCGTCAGCTTGTACCGGTCCAAGCCGCTCTAGAAATTACTAGTGGCCGAGGAGTGCCGAATTGGTTAGAGATGGAGCGAAGTATATTAAAGGGTACCGTCCAAGCCATTCCCACTAAGCAGGACATTGATGTATTGGTCAATGAACAAATTGTAGTGGAGCTGTACTCACGGTAATTGTACTGCCGGAGATAGAGCGGATGTTGCGAATTGATCACTTACATGGCCTTGGGACCAAGAAAGGGAGACGCGATCCTTATGATAAATAGCATGAAGGATTTCCAAATACCAACGAAGCTGGAATTGGAAAAGGACACTGCTTCACCTACTTATGGCAAGTTTACAGCTGAGCCATTTGAACGAGGTTTTGGAACCACCATGGGGAATTCCCTCAGGCGGGTTTTACTCTCTTCACTTCCTGGGGCGGCTGTCACCTCCGTAAAAATCGAGGGGGTATATCATGAGTTTTCAACCATACCCGGGGTGACGGAGGATGTAACGATTCTCATTTTGAACATTAAAGCATTGCGGTTGCGTTTACATTCCGATAAAGCTAAGGCTATCCGTTTGAAAAAGAAAGGGCCTGGCGAAGTGTTAGCTGCAGATCTGTCTGTAGACCCGGACGTGGTAATCTTGAATCCAGATTTTCATATTGCTACTTTAGATAAAGATGGGATGTTAGATATTGAACTTATTGTGAAGCCAGGACGTGGGTATGTCCCCGCAGAACGAAATAAAGAAGAGGGGTTGCCAATAGGGGTCATTCCGGTAGACTCAGTTTTTTCTCCCATTAAACGTGTTAATTTCAGTGTAGAAAGTGCTCGGGTTGGTCGGATTACGGATTACGATAAACTGATTCTGGAAGTGTGGACGGACGGAAGCATTTCTCCACAAGAAGCTGTTACTTCAGCAGCAGGAATTCTTCGCGACCATTTAGATATTTGTCTCCCATCTGAGGAGAGGGGTGAACCGGCTCAAGAAGAGGGCGGAGACGAGAGCAAGATGTTGATTAATCAACATCTGTTTAGAAGTGTGAATGAATTGGAACTTTCTGTTCGCGCTGCAAATTGCCTGAAAAATGCTAACATTAAATCTATAGGTGATTTAGTTCAAAAAAGCGAAAATGAAATGTTGAAGACCAAAAACTTTGGTAAAAAATCATTAAATGAAATCAAAGAGGTCCTAGCGGAAATGGGGTTGGCCTTAGGAACCAAAGTGAGCGAAGTAACAGAATCCCATACCTAACTTTTTTCAAAGGACGTGTATTGTGCGTCATCGAAAACGCGGAAGACAATTAGGACGAAATAGCAAGCATCGGTTGGCATTATTCAGAAATTTGGTGACATCACTCATGGAACATGAGCGAATTGAAACCACGGAGGCCAAAGCGAAAGAGCTACGTGGTATCACCGATAAGTTAATTACGCTGGGGAAGCAGGGAACTCTTCAAGCCCGACGGGGGGCCTTGCGTGTGTTACGGACCAAGCAAACTGTTCAAAAACTTTTTGATGATGTTGCCAAGCGCTTTCCTGAACGGAACGGTGGGTATACAAGGATCATTAAAACTCGCCAACGACCTGGTGATGCTGCAAAACTGGTGGCTATTGAATTGGTCGAAAAAGGGAATGAATCTGAGAAAGTGGTAGTTTCTTCTCCATCCAGTTAGGAATGAACAGGACTTCGTCTTTTAAAAATAAATTTCTCACTGCTTCCGTTTCTCCAACATAGTTTCTTCTCTCCGCATTCAATACTTCACAGGGTTAAGGTCTTTTATTTACTTGGCCTGGACCCTGTGCTATTCTTTTTTATGGGTTTTTTACCCTAAGGGTGGTCTTTCGACCAAGCACGTATTAATGCAATTTCATGGAACGAGGGCCATTTTAACTCTGGTTGTCTTAGGTATGGCCGTATTTATCGGATATCGTGTGGTGAATCACATGCAAACTCGAAGCCAGGAAACCACTTCTGTAACTTTAGAGGAACAGCAAGGCGCGGATGCTTGGATTCATGGGTTTACATACCGCCAAACTCGATCTGGCTCCACAAAATGGGTCGTAAATGCGAATCAGGCAAAGGTGTTTGACAAAGAGCATGTAGCTAAGTTGGAGACGGTTCAGGTGCGGCTTTTCGATAGTGCATTTCAGAAGGAACAATTGCGAATCACCTCTGAAGAAGGTGTCATGAATACTTCCAATAATGACTTTGAGCTAGTGAGCAAAAACGAGAAAACCGTAATCACCTTTGAGTCTGGCTTTCAAGTATTTTCAGATAAACTGACCTGGAACGAACAAGCACGACAAATTTATACCACGGATCAAGTGACAATTAAGGGAGATGGCTTAATCATTACTGGAACAGGATTAGAGGGAGACGTGGATAAGGATGAATTTCATTTGCTCAAGAATGTTCGTGCTGAGGTGGTGTCGCCATAAGAGTTTCGTCGCCGATCTCACTTGGGTGGTTGATATTCTGGCTAATTTTGGTTCTTGGTCCCATCTTAGGAAGAGGAGAAGGGCCGAAAACCTCTACGGTCATTACTTCAAATACGATGACGGCCAGTAGCGAAAAAAACCAAGCTATTTTTCAGGGGTCGGTCAAAATGGTTCAAGGCGAACTGGTAGTACATTCTGATGTGATGATCGTGTATTTTAAGGAAAAGTCAGCATCAAATCTCTCTTCGTCCACACCTTCGGGAGCCAAATCAGAATCGGGGAAAGAAATTAGTTATATTGAAGCGAAGGGTAAGGTTAGAATTGAAAAAGGGGAAAGTCGGGCTACCAGTCAACATGCTTTGTATTACAAAGCAGAGGAAAAGGTTATTTTGACGGGATCTCCCGTGGCCTGGCAGGCCGGGACTAGGATTAGTGGTCCAAAGATGACGATGTTTTTAAAAGAAAACCGGAGCGTGGTGGAAGGTGGAACCCAAGTGATTATTGAAGAATCAGAGCAAAATTGAAAATTGCAGGAGTGTCAAATTAGATTTATTGGGTCGTTTGGAGTATTGCAAAGTGCTCACTAAAAATGTCTTTTAGATTGTGATTGAAAAGGATGGGTCAACCAATTCATGGTGAAATCGAACAGATAGGATGCCTGATGTTTAGTCATCAAGTTGATCACCAGGATTCGCTATGATGAATAACCGCACGATTGTTTTAAGGAACTCCAATGCCTGAAGTACTGGCGAAGTCTCTTCACAAAATTTTCGCCAAAGATTTAAAAAAGAGTTTTAAGGGTCGTCAAGTCGTTAGAGGCGTCAGCTTGGAATTGTTGGGAGGAGAAGTTGTTGGACTTCTTGGACCAAATGGTGCTGGTAAGACTACGATTTTCGATATGGTCGTAGGGCTTTGTCAACCAGATCATGGTGAAATTTTTCTCAACAACCATGAAATTACTGCCTTGCCGATGTATAAGCGAGCAAGGCAAGGAATTGGTTACTTGCCCCAAGAAGCGTCAATTTTTCGGCGGCTCTCTGTTGAAGACAATGTGTTAGCTGTCTTGGAGACATTAGATCTTTCCACCTCTAACAGAAAAACCAGATTAGATGAATTGTTAGAGGAATTGGATCTGACTCGGCTTCGTACGCATGGTTCCTTTACCCTCTCAGGTGGAGAGCGTCGACGCTTGGAGATTACGCGGGCGTTAGCTACGAACCCAAAATTTTTACTCCTAGATGAGCCTTTTGCCGGTATTGATCCAATTGCGGTGGGAGATATTCAAGATATTTTGACCAATTTAAAAAAGAAAAATATCGGTATTCTGATTACAGATCACAATGTCCAAGACACGCTTTCCATTACCGACCGAGCCTATATAATAAGCGAAGGAACCATTTTAGAAAGTGGTCCACCTGATGTCATTGTAAATAGTCCAAAAGCCAGGGCTGTCTACCTGGGCGAACGCTTCAAAATGTTCCAATAAAGAGGAAGTGGGTTTCTGCAATGGATCTTCGGTTAGACCTTCGGTTATCTCAAAAGTTGGTGATGACCCCCCAACTGCAACAAGCAATTAAGCTGTTGCAACTCTCTCGTTTAGAGCTTCAGCAGGTGCTGGCTCAACACTTAGTAGAAAATCCTCTCTTAGAGGATTTGGCATTGGAATCCATGGATGAAGAAGCTTCGGTGGGGGAGGAGCACTCAGAGCCGGCGAAAGAGTCTGATGCCGAAAATGAGGCTTCAGGTGAGGGCGCAGAAATTCAACCAACCGTCAAGGAAGGTGAGCCATTGTCCTCCGAAGAGTGGGACAATATTTTAGGGAATGACTGGCGGCCTGCACAGCGAGATGAAGCCTATTCGGGAGATGAAGAATTTCCTTCATATGAACAAACCCTCACCAAACCGACTTCTCTTGAAGAACATCTAGATTGGCAACTCCGCCTCTCTTCTCTCGCAGGGGATGACCGGGACATTGGCAGAATGATTATTGGCAACTTGGATGAAGACGGGTATATGCGCGTGCCTCTTCCCGAATTAGCTGAAGACGCCAAATGCTCTGTTGAACATGTTGAAGAGGTGCTCCACCAGATTCAACAATTTGATCCTCCAGGAGTGGCGGCACGGGATTTAGCAGAATGTTTATTGATCCAACTGGATCATCTACAACATGATGAGACTGAATTCACCTCTCCTCTGCATGCTGCGGTACCGATGAATGTGGTGGCTGCTATTTTGAAAGATCATTTAGTCGATCTTCAGAAAAAACGGTATCAGTCTGTGGCCAAAGCATTGAACGTGACTCTGGATGAAGTTTA
Source organism: uncultured Nitrospira sp. (assembly GCA_964494125.1). GTDB lineage: Bacteria > Nitrospirota > Nitrospiria > Nitrospirales > UBA8639 > Nitrospira_E. Next base: position 18,668 of record CAZBQO010000001.1, read on the forward strand.
TGAAGCTGTTCGGGTGATAGAGAGTTTAGAGCCGAAGCCAGGTCGCCCCTATTTTTCGGATAGTAACTCGATTATTATTCCGGATGTCTACGTCGTCAAGTATGAAGGGGAGTGGGTCGTGCTGTTGAATGATGATGGTCTCCCTCGATTGAGAATTAGTCCATATTATCGGAGACTCCTTTCCCATTCAGGAGAAGATGCTGGGAATACGAAAAACTATCTTGAAGAGAAATTGAAAGGCGCACAATGGATTATTCGGAGCATTGATCAGCGTAACAAAACGATTGTGAAAGTCGTCAAAAGCCTGGTGAAGTTTCAAGAAGCGTTTTTGGAAAAAGGGGTTCAGTATCTTCGGCCATTGGTCTTGAAGCAGGTGGCCGAAGATGTGGGTATGCATGAGTCAACAATAAGCCGGGTGACGACCAATAAATATTTGCATTGCCCTCAGGGCATTCTTGAACTGAAATTCTTTTTTAATGCAGGGATTCAAAGGGCTGACAACCGTGGAGAGGATATGTCCTCTGTGACGGTTCGGGAGATGATTCGGGAGATGGTGGCACAAGAAAATGCAGCCAATCCGTTGAAAGATCAGGAGATCGTCTCCAGACTTCGTCATAAAAATATCTTGATTGCTCGTCGAACGGTAGCTAAATATCGAGCTGAATTACATATTGCTTCTGCTAGCCAACGAAAGCGAATTCCCACATAATTTTATACAGCGGACTTCAGGCCTTAGACCCAATTGTGAATATTTCGGATAATTGTTCTCATTGAGTTTCTGGTTCCTGCTAACCTGGATGGTCAATGAGTAGGTCCATGTCCGATGATTGTGAACGCGTCATGATGCCGAAGGAAATACCTGAATCTTCTTTGAAAAAGGATCCGTTGCCTCTTCAATTGATGATGGTGACGGGGACATCGGGATCTGGCAAGACCCAAGCTTTGAAGTGTTTGGAAGATTTAGGCTTTTTCTGTGTGGATAATCTTCCGCCGGCCTTATTTCAAAAATTCACTGAATTGTGTATCCAACCAGACAAAGATGTAAAGAAGGTGGCCTTGGGGATTGATATTCGTGAGCGGGCTTTTTTTGAAGATTTATTGAGCAATCTTGAAGCTTTGCAAAGTGATGGCTGTCACGTTGAATTGCTCTTTTTAGAGGCACAGGATGATGTATTAGTCAGGCGTTTTTCTGAATCACGGCGTCCGCATCCCTTACTCCCACATCGGCCGATTATTGAGGGCATTCAATTAGAGCGTGAACGGCTACAAAGCCTTCGGGCTAGAGCCCATCGCGTCCTGGATACGTCAGAATTTTCCGTCCACGACCTTAAAGCCTGGATCATTAAACATTATCGAGAACGGGGTGAAGGACAAGCCTTGAAAATTAGTCTCATGAGTTTTGGCTATAAATTCGGGGTGCCTTTCGATGTGGACATGGTATTTGATGTTCGATTCCTTCGCAATCCTCATTTCGTGCCTGACCTTCAGCCATTAACGGGGGAACACGCCGATATTCAACGCTTTGTCTTGGACACGAGGGAGGCTAAGGCCCTTCTCGAGCACTTGAAGGAATTATTTGCTTTTTTGTTGCCATTGTTCGAAAGGGAACAACGAAGTTATGTCACGGTTGCTTTCGGGTGTACGGGCGGGCGACATCGTTCGGTGGCGATCGTTCTATGCATGAAAGATACTTTGAAAACATTGGGTTATGACGTCACGATTCACCATCGAGAAATTTCAAAAGAGGCTACACCAGGCTAATTCCCCTTCTTCCTTGAGTGGACTTTTTGCCAGAATCAGTTCCTGCAATTTCAGCATTTTCTGTATTTAATGTCCCTTTTTTTTACGTAGTCTTTTTCTGAAACAAACATTCTGACCCCTCATTCAGCAGTCTTGAATCATCGAGCCATTCCTAATATAAGGGGAATGCGACTCACGGTGTCTTGCCTAGCATGTTGTGAGTTCCTCCAGGTAAAACGATTAACAAATCTAGGTAAAAACATGACATCATATTGGGGGATGGCATTTACCGGGAGAATCCCGATAAAACCCAATTGAGGTCAAGGGTCCTTTGCCGATTATTGTTGGACTGAAAAAGATGAATACAGTCTGGGGAGGCATTGTAGAAAGGGTCAGAGGATTTTCGTGGAAAAGCCAGAATGTAACAGGCGTGGATGTGGGGTCTCGATTGTTGAAGGCGGTGACTCTACAGCCGGGCCCTACATCCCCTATCTTAAAGGGTATCGTGCTTGAATCTCTTCCCTTTACACCTAATCCAAATTCTCAAACTGATCTTGAGGATGACCGACATCTAGTCCAATTTCTTCGAAACCAATTATCCCCTTTTCCTCGTGCGGTGGGGATTACGGTTCCGAGTCCCCACGTTTTGTTGAAGAGACTGGCACTTCCCTATATGTCGGAAAAGGATCTTCGAGAACACCTCGCTTTGGAGCTTGACCGGTATATTCCTCTTGATGTTCAAGGTGCCGTGTGGGACGTGTATCGACACAAAGATTCTGATGCCCTGGACAACGAAAACGTTCAGACATTTCTCGTTGTAGCAAAAAAAGAATTCATAGAGGCGCGAATGCGACAATTTGAAGGGCAAGGGATGCACGTCCGTTTTGTCGATGTGGATGCCTTTTCACTGGTGAATATGGTTGCTTACAACTATGCCCATGAAGGAACGTGGATGATTATTCATCTCGGACCAACCGGCATTCTTTCGGTGATGATGGAAGAAGGGCGTCTGGTGCATATGCATCAAGTATCCTACGAGGTCGAGTGGTATGGAGACTTGCTTGACGGGGTGCAAGCGGCTTTCGCATCGGCGGGTGATGGTTTTAAGGTAGGCGCCTCGGAAACTCTACTTCTTGAACAATTTTTCAACGAAACAATTAAACAGGTCGCCGAAACTATCAAGCATGCTTCAGAAGGAACTGACACGGGAATGGTGCAGGGCGTGTTCCTGTCAGGGGGCTATTCGATGCTGGAGGGACTTCAATCGAGACTCGCTGATTCATTGGACGTCTCTGTGACCAGGGTGAACCCGTTTAATAAAATCAAAGTCCCTCAGGAGATGCAACAGGATTCTCGCTTTCAGAAAGCTTTGCCGTTATTTGGTGTTGCGGTTGGAGCGGCATTGCGTGGGGCAATCCTTCATGATTGAAATTAATTTAGCTCGTTCACTTCAGCGGCCAGTTAATCCACATGAGTCTTCAAGGCTGTTTTTTTGGCTAGTGGGTGTGGTGGTATTCATGGGATTTGGAGGGGCGAGTTGGTGGTGGACGCAATCTTTGCAAGAACAGGTTGATGCATTGGTTCAGGAAAAGATAGTCAAAGGACAGGATCTGGTTCAGATAAAGGAACGCCTCGATAAATTGCAGCGCTTGCATGAACAAAAAGTCCTCCTTATGACCTCTATTGAGCAGCTCAGTGAACAGGAGAGAGAAAAGGCTTGGCCGGTCAAAATGCTGGATGGAGTCAGTCGAAATGTTGAAAAGCTTGATATCTGGTTGGAGCGGGTACAACTTGATTCACGGGTGGTGGAATTGCGGGGACAATCATTGGTACTAGAAGATATTGGTAAATTTATGGAGGGGTTGGAGAATGATGGAATTATTGTGAGTTTACCTGTAGTGGAAATTCTTGATCACCCTAAAGGAGAATCAGACGTCTTTTCATTTTTGATTCGTTTTGTATGGGATCAACAGGTGACTACATGATGGCACAGTGGAAGTCATTATCCCTTTTGTGTCGATTTGGTTTTCTGGTCGGAGTGATGCTCGTCTGTCTTTTGGGTATTCACTTCGTGATGTGGGATACGATGAATGACTCGATTAAGCAGTTGCAAGAGGAAGTTTCTCGCCTAGATCAGGAGAGTCGAGGGCTCACCCAAAAAACAGAATCACTGAAGACCATAGAGAAGGATGTCAACAGCTTGCGTGATAATTTAGCCACTCGAGTTCAACAATTTCCTGAAAATATAGAATCAAAAATCTTTCGAAGGGATGTCATCGAAATTGCCAAGCGAAGGAATGTGACCGTTCGGGTGTGGAAACCTGAACCTCCTTTGACCGAGCTTCAACATTCTGAATTTTCGATACCCATTGTCCTCAGAGTAGAAGGGAATTTCCAGGGGACCGTTCAATTTTTGGATGACTTGCGGCAACTTGCATGGGTTGAACGTATCCCTTCCATTGCCCTGGCAGGAAAGCCAGACAACGAACATTCACCCCTCGTCAGCACGAATCTGGTGATGCACGGGTTAACTCCCTTAGGGATTGAACATGTTCAGCAGCTGCTTAAAACATAATCGAACCGATCAATGTCAGGCGGGATTGCGAGATCCTGGAGTCATAGACATTCGACGCAGGGTCTCCACCATGTCTGCCTACCTGAGGGGGTTCGCGTGCTACTCGGTCTGTGTTTGGATTGTGCTTAATTTGGGAGGGGTAATGGGAGTGGTGGCTGCGGAAGGCACCTCCTCATCGACTTCTTACCAAAACAGGCTAGTTAGACCCATTTTCGTTGAGGACAATTCCCGACGAAATGACGGGGGTCGTCGAGACCCTTTCAAGCGGATACCTCAGCCGCGTCTATCAACCCCTAAAGTTACGACGCCATCATCTAAGGACTCGAAAATTGTTCCCTTGCTGGATAATCCGGATTGGAGACTTCTTGGCGTGATTCATGGCCGAGATGGGCACCAGGCGATCATTCAAGTATCTCCATCGAAGCGAGTTCTGGTCCAAACGGGATCTGAACTCGCTCGATCAGGATGGACGATTAAGACCATCAGTGAGGAGGGGGTGCTCCTTGAGTACCTCTCCTCAGCCGCCTCATTGAAGGGGGCTTCCTTGCCAAGAACCTTCATTCTTTCCTTTCCCACCATCCAATAATCATTATGAATATTCTGGTTGAGAAAGCCTGAAAAAACCTTCATAATCTGTACACTAACAGTCCGGCGGGGGGGCTCTTTGACTCGTTCCGCAATGGGAGCTGGTGATTGATCATTATCCGTATCCCAAGTCTGCAGCTCCAGGCTTGGGTAGAACGTCCTGGTCAGTAAGGGTGGGAACATTTTCAAAGGGAACATGCTACCGGCATGACTATTTAATGAGCCAAAAAGGAATGCCATGTTGCGATATCTAAATGCGGGGGAATCTCATGGAAGAGGTCTAATGGCTGTGGTAGAAGGGGTTCCGTCTGGATTGCCGGTCACGGCCGAAGGGATTAATGTGGATTTGATCCGCCGACAGGGCGGATATGGGCGTGGCGGTCGGATGCGAATTGAAAAGGACCGGATTGAATTTATTTGTGGAGTTCGAAAAGGGAAAACTTTGGGAAATCCGCTAGGACTCTTGATCTGGAATAAAGATTGGGAAAACTGGAAAGACATCATGGCGTCCGAACCTGGTCCCCCTTCCACTGAACGAGTGGTGACTCGTCCACGGCCGGGCCATGCAGATTTGGTTGGAGCCATCAAATATGGTCATAGCGATATTCGCAATGTGCTAGAAAAGGCCAGTGCCAGGGAAACAGCGATTAGGGTGGCCATTGGTGGTGTGGCGAAATCGTTGCTGGCCGAGTTTGACATGCGAGTGGTCAGTTATACGATGGACATTGGAGGGGTCGCAGCTCCCAGTCCTAATGATCCGTTGATGGCGTATGAACATGCAGAACAATCTGAAGTGCGATGTCATGACCCTGAGACGGCAAAAAAAATGGTTGAACAGATTCGGGCAGCCAAGCATAAAGGCGATTCCTTAGGCGGTATCTTTGAGGTTGTGGTCACGAACGTTCCGATCGGGCTGGGAACCTATGCTCAATGGGATCGGCGCCTTAGTGCTCGCTTGGCGTTTGCTGCGATGAGTATTCAAGCGATGAAGGGGGTAGAAATTGGCATGGGATTTGAGTCGGCCCGTCGTTTTGGATCTGAAGTGCATGACGACATTTATTTCGACAAATCCACAGGGCAATTTACCAGAAAATCGAACAATGCCGGTGGGTTGGAAGGCGGCATTACGAATGGACAACCGATCGTTCTACGAGTAGCCATGAAGCCCATCGCGACTCTCTATACTCCCAAAGACAGCGTGGACATCGAAACAAAAGAACCGTTTGAGGCCACAGTAGAGCGTTCAGATATTTGCACTGTTCCGGCTGCCGGCGTCGTGGGCGAAGCGGTGATTGCCTATGAAATGGCCAATGCCCTGATTGAAAAATTTGGTGGAGATACGTTGGATGAAATGAAAAGAAACTTTGAGGCTTATCAAGAGTATGTCCGCACGTTTTAATCCTCTTGTCCTGAGCTCCTCTCGTGGCAGGTTGCTATCGTTTCTTGGAATAAACCTGCTTTGTGGTGACTTCCGCTAGATGAAGACCTCTGAATTCTCGAAACTCGTTCCGGTTTCTTTGGGAGATCGGAGTTATCAAGTCCGTATTCAACCTCATATTCTGCCTCAAATAGGCCGCGTGCTTCAGGATGTTGGGTTGTCAGGGCGAGTTGCCATTGTGACCAATCCAGTCGTCAATGAACTCTATGGCCGGGTAGTTCTTCGTGCCCTAAAGCGGTGTGGATTTTCTCCATTTCTTGTGGTGATACCCGATGGAGAAAAGGCCAAATCCATGTATTGGTTGTCAAAAATACTGGATGAACTGGTCACGCAACGACTTGAACGCCAGGAAGTGGTGTTAGCGTTAGGTGGAGGGGTCGTGGGAGATGTGGCGGGTTTTGCGGCCTCTGTTTATCTGCGCGGTGTTTCATTTGTCCAAGTGCCGACGACGTTAGTGGCTCAAGTAGATTCAAGTGTGGGTGGAAAAACAGGGGTTAACCATCCAATAGGGAAAAATTTGATCGGGGCGTTTTATCAGCCTCGTGTCGTGGTTATTGATCCGCAGACATTGCAATCTCTTCCAAAACGTGAATGGGTAGCAGGGCTAGCGGAGGTGATTAAGTACGGCATGATTGCGGATCCGAAGTTTTTTGAATATTTAGAACAACACGTTGATGATTTACGAGAACAAGCAGAGGATGTCATCCCGAACGTGATTCGGCGGTGTTGTGAAATTAAAGCTGAAGTTGTGGGTGGAGATGAACGGGAATCGGGACGCAGACGCATTTTGAATTATGGCCACACCGTAGGCCATGCACTGGAAACCTGGGGTCGTTATAGAACATGGATCCATGGAGAAGCGGTGGGAATTGGCATGGTCCAGGAAGCTGCAATGGCGCATTTTTTAGGGTTGTGTACGAAAGAGCTGGTTGAGCGGCAACGCGACTTAATTCAGGATGTTGGGTTGCCCATTGTTATGCCTTCCATGACGTTTATGGATCTCTGGGGGGCCATGCAACACGACAAAAAGGTCGTAAAGGGTCAAATCAATTGCGTGTTACCCACCACAATCGGGAAGGTCAAGGTCGTTCCCCTGGTTCGACAACGTATTCGCCAATGGTTTACTGCCAGTCAGTCTTCTCGTGGGAAACGATTGGATCCTGTTCCACAGTCAGTGAGCCGTCCACGTCTATCCAAGAAAAAATAACATGGCTGCGATCCGTCCTTCGACAATAGAAGACCTCAAACACCTTGTTCGGGAGCGGACCCGTGAGGTGCAGATTCTTCACCGAATCAGCGAATCCATTAGTAGTACTTTGGAGCTGGAAACGGTATTAAAACAAATCGTAGAAGTGGTTGTGGAAGTGACAAAGGGAGATGCCTGTCTGTTGTACTTGATTTCTGAAACAACAGACGAGCTTATTTTGCGTGCATCGAAAAATCCGCATCCCCGTCTCATCGGGCGGATATCCATCGGTTTGGGAGAAGGGATTACCGGGTGGGTGGCACGAGAAAAAATTCCCGTGGTGATTCCTCGCAATGCAAGTGATGACGCCAGATTTAAGTTTTTTCATCGTCTGCCGGAAGACCGCTATCAGGCGTTTGTGTCAGTTCCCATTACGAGTAAGGGGAAAATGGTCGGTGTCATCAATGTTCAGCATAAGCGGTCAAAGCGGTATGCTGAAGAAACGCTAGCGCTCTTATTAACCATTGCAAATCAAGTCGGCGGGGCCATTGCCAATGCCAGATTGTACGACGATATGCGGCAAAAAGCGCGTCGACTTGAAACCCTTTCCCAAGTATCGGAAACGGTGGCTTCTAATCGACTGATAGAGGATGTGCTGCAATTAATTGTCACCATGACGGCTCAGCTGATGAATTCAAAAATTTGTTCAATCATGCTTGTCGACCAGGCTTCGGGGGAACTTCGTATTGCAGCGACTCAAAGCCTGAGTGATGCGTACCGGCGGAAGCCACCGTTGAAGGTTGGGCAGAGTATGAGTGGCCGTGCGGTGCAGGACCAACATCCGGTGTATGTCTCGGATGTGAAGGCAGAAGATGGGTATTTTTATCGGGATTTGGCGAAACAGGAAGGTTTGCATTCTTTATTATCCATTCCCATGCTCATGAAGGAAAATCCGATTGGGGTTATTAATGTATATACTTCCAGTTATCATGCGTTTTCAGAAGAAGAGGTGACCACGCTTCAAGCCATTGCGAATCAATCTGCCGTTGCCATTGAGCACACTCGGCTTATGGAAAAGTCGTTTGAGATGCAAGAGGCTCTGGAAGTGCGAAAATTGGTAGAGCGTGCGAAAGGGTTTTTAATGGCCTCTAGGGGATTGTCAGAGCCTGAAGCCTTTCGTCTTATGCAACGACAAAGCATGAATCTTCGAAAATCCATGAGGGAAATTGCCGATGCGATTATTCTCGCGGAGGAACTTCAACGGGCGACTCAATAAGCATCCCTAGGACGATTTATCATTGAAATAGGAATTTGATGAGAGATTCTTTGAACGGGTTCTTCATTGCTTGTATAATACTGTGAGGGGCGACAACCACGTCTTCCCGTATATGTTAGCGTTAAGGACAATGGCGTCCTCGGTTCCGAAGGGACAGAGGACGTTTTTTTTAGCATGATGATTCGATTAGCGATGGTGCAGATGAATGCGGTGGTTGGGGATCTTGAGGGGAATACTCGCACCATTTGCGGATGGATTCGCGAGGCGAGGAAAGCCAAAGCCGATGTGGTTGTCTTTCCGGAGTTGGCCGTGTGTGGGTACCCTCCAGAAGATCTGCTCCTCATGCCGAAGTTTTTATTCGATATTAGTCGGATGCGGGACCGAATTACCAAAGTTACGACGGGAATTATGGCGGTAGTGGGAAGCGTGATTGAATCCGATCGTCAGGCTCAACATCTCCTCCGGGATCCCGGGCAGGATCGAAGGAAGCCTTTGAATGCGGCGTGGATCCTGGTCAATGGTCAGGTAAAAAGATCGTATGCCAAATGCAAGCTCCCCAACTATGGAGTGTTTGACGAAGAACGGTATTTTCAACCGGGGCGAACCAGTCCGGTCTACTGCCTGGGCCCGTTACGAATTGGCATCAATATTTGTGAAGACATATGGTTTGCTGATGGTCCGGCCAGCCGGCAGGCAGCATATGGGGGCGCTCACCTGGTTCTCAACATTAATGCCTCCCCTTATCATGTTGGAAAAACCCAAAATCGTGAACGCATGTTAGCCAATCGGGCGAAAGCTAACAATGTCATGGTCAGTTATACCAACATGGTCGGAGGACAGGATGAATTGGTCTTTGATGGGAATAGTCTCGTCATGGATGCCACCGGTGTGGTCCTTGCGCGAGCAAAAGCCTTTGAAGAAGATCTCCTGCTGACCGACCTTCAGATTCCTTCAGCACGAAAGAGGCAATCGAAGGAGCCTGGAAAAGCATCTGAAGTTGATGGCGAAGTTGTTCGGGTTCCGGTGATCCGTATGGGATGGTCGCCGAGGTGGCCGAAGTCTGGCGCTCCAGGTGTCAGAAGGCTCACACCGGTAATCGGTGAGTCAGAGGAGATATACCGGGCTCTCGTGCTAGGAGTGCAAGATTATGTGAGGAAGAATGCCTTCTCAAAGGTTCTTGTCGGTATCAGCGGAGGGATTGATTCGGCTTTGACTGCATTTATTGCTCGAGATGCCTTAGGCGCGTCCAATGTGATGGGTGTAATGATGCCATCCCCCTATACCTCTAAGGAAAGTCGTGAGGATGCTCGTCAGCTAGGAAAAAATTTGGGAATCGAGATGCGGCATCTTTCGATAACGAGAGTGTTCAAGGTTTTCCTTGGGGTGTTGGGCAAGTCCTTTCAGGGTTCTCAGGCTGATACGACGGAAGAAAATCTGCAAGCTCGCATCCGAGGAACACTGCTGATGGCTCTTTCCAATAAGTATGGGTATTTAGTACTGACCACGGGAAATAAAAGCGAAATGAGTGTGGGCTATGCCACGCTGTACGGGGATATGGCTGGTGGGTTTGCCGTTATCAAAGACATTCCCAAAACGAAGGTGTATCAGCTTTCTCGATGGCGAAGTGAGTATAGGGGCTCTGATTTTGATCGAGTGATTATTCCTGAAAGAATTCAGGTGCGTGCTCCTTCCGCTGAGTTGAAGCCCGATCAGACGGATCAGGATACCCTCCCTCCCTATCCGGTGTTAGATGCAATTCTACAAGCCTATGTTGAGGACAATGAGTCAATGGGCAGGATTGTGAAGATGGGCTATGATTCTCATGTTGTGCGAACTGTCATGGGGATGGTGGATCGGAGCGAATACAAGCGTCGACAAGCGCCGGTGGGCATTAAAATTACCTCGAGAGCCTTAGGAAAGGATCGGCGTATGCCGATTACGAACCGATATTTTTCGGGAGCTTAATCTGAATGTGTGACATGCTGAGTGTTAACGGGAGTTGTCCTCGATGAGTGAAGGGTTGCCCCCTACCGGTTTGACGGAACACAAGGACTCTTCTCTGGGGCTTCATGTTCTCCAGTCCCAGCGCGAGGTTCTTCGCCAACGATTAATTGAAGGGGCGACTGGCAGTGAGATCACTCAGGCTTTTTCGGATTTCATGGATGCTTTACTGATCGCACGATTTCGTGAGGTCATTCAGCAAGGCAATGTAGGTGTGCGAGCTGGCTGGCAGCAATGCTGTTTAGTGGCCATGGGAGGGTATGGGCGGCGGGAGTTAGCTCCCTATTCCGACATTGATGTGATGATTCTCACTCAGGGTAATCAAAGGGAAGTCGCTGAGGCCCTGTCTACCGGAGTCTTTCACCGGCTTTGGGATCTTGGGTTTCAAGTTGGGCATAGCGTGCGATCCCTCGCAGAATGTCTGACGATTGCAGAGGCCGACCTGGCGGCCTGTACCTCACTGATGGAATCACGATTTCTTATCGGCAGCGCTTCAGTGTTTCAGGAATTTCAACGAAAATTCGAACGTCGGATCATCAAGAAACGGGCGCAACGGTTTGTTCTGGATAAAATTCAAGAGCGTGAAAGAGAGTATGCCAAATTTGGTGAGACTGTCTTTATGCTGGAACCGAATATTAAAAAAAGTAAGGGTGGGCTTCGGGATCTGCATTTGCTGCAATGGGTTGGCCAGGCCCGATATGGAGCGGGGACGATTCAAGAACTTTCGAATCGGGGAATCATTGCTATTCAAGATTATCAGGTTCTGCAAGAAGCACAGGAATTTCTCTGGCGAGTTCGGTGTTTTTTGCATTTTGAAGCGGGACGGGCTCAAGATATCCTCACGTTCGACGATCAGGTTCGTCTCTCTGCACTTTGGGGATTTGTGGATCATCCTCATTTGTTGGCCGTTGAGCAATTTATGCAAGTGTATTTCCGTCATACGACTGGGTTGTTTGACCGTGGGCGGCGGTTTCTTGATCAAGCCAGGGAGGAATCCTGGTTGGACCGGGTTCGCCAATGGTGGCCTCCCTCATTAATTGAGGGGCACTTCCTTATTCTGGAAAATCGGCTGACAATTCAGACGGATAAACTCCTTGAGGTGATGGAGAGCCCCATGTTGCTCCTGAGGTTATTTGTGATCTCTCAGCGTCAAGCAGTCCCCATCGATTCGCGCATTCTCAATGAATTGTCTCAGCACATGGGAACGTTACCCAATGAGCGGTTTCATACCAAACCGGTGAGTAGGCTTTTTCGACATATTCTGTCAAACCCTGGTCAGATAACTCAAATTCTTGAGGCCATGCATCAGGCGAGTCTACTGGAAAAGCTCGTGCCGGCTTTCTCCCGAGTACGTGGCCTCATGCAGTTCAATCAATATCATAAATACACGGTCGATGAGCATAGTCTGCTCGCAGTGAGGGAAGCGGAACGGCTTCAGAATCACCAAGGGATCATAGGAGAAGTTTATCGAAACATCGCTGATAAAGACATTTTGCATCTGGCGCTGTTGCTGCATGATTTAGGCAAAGGGCGTCCTGGGGATCATAGTGAAGTCGGTCAGGAGATTGCCCACCTAACAGCTGATCGGTTGGATTTGTCTGAGAAGGAACGGCAGACTCTTGCTTTCCTGGTTCGCCATCACTTGCAGATGTCTCATACGGCTTTTCGCCGAGATCTCAACGATCCTAAAACCATTGTGACATTTGCCCGATTGGTAAAAACTGTCGGGATGCTTCAAAAGCTGTTTATTCTGACTATTGCAGATATATCAGCGGTGGGACCTGAGGTGATGACGAAATGGAAAGAGTCCTTATTAGGGGAACTGTATTCGTTGACCTACGCCGAGTTTGCCGGGGATGCAGGTTCATCGAATTCCGGTGATGGGAGTAAGAATATTCCGCCCGAAGCTCGAGACAAACTTATCAGGATTTTAAGGGCCGATCGAAGCGAGGGACATTCTCCTGAACCCGACTGGTCGGAATGGGTGAATGCCAAACTTCAACAACTCCCCAGCCGGTACGTTCAGTCGACCCCGGTTGACCAAATGGCGGCGTATCTCTTAGCCATTCGTTCTCTACCAGTCAAGCCGACTCATGTGGAAGCCAGATTCAATCAGGCATCAGGTGTTTCGGAATATGTACTGATCACCCGTGAACAGACCAAACCAGGTATTTTCATGCAAGTGGCCGGAGTGTTAGCCGCCATGGGTTTGCAGGTATTGGAAGCGCAAATTATGACACTGAAGGATGGCACGGTGTGGGATGTGTTCTCGGTACATGATTCAGACTATGAAGGGCCGCCATCTGCCGGGCGCCTAGAGGACGTGGCAAGGGAAATTCAAGAGGTCGTGGAGGGAAGACAATCAGTTCACCAAATGGTTGAACGACGACGGCGCATGGCCTTTGGTCGTCCCTTTCCTACTGGCCGGCATCCCACGGAAGTTCATATTGATCATGGGGTCTCAGATGCCTTTACGGTGATTGACGTCTTTGCCGATGACAAGCAAGGGTTGCTCTTTGTGATCGCCAAAACGCTGGTTCAATTGGGACTGTCCATTCATATGGCCAGAATCGGGACCAGGTTAGATCAGGTGGCCGATGTCTTTTATGTGACCAATGCTCAAGGAGAAAAAATTCTGTCCGGTGAAGACTGTGAGCAAATTCAACATATTCTTCATGCCGCGGTTGATCAATTTCTGGATGAATAATTTCCGTCGTTCTTGCCTATATGCACCATTGGCCGGGGTGGTGAGTTATGGAAGAGGGCCTTCGGCATAGATTAGGGTTTTTCAGCAAAAAACCAGCTTTTAGCCATTAAGCATTGACCCACCGCATCTTCAGAAAGTTTAGGTACACCTGAGAAGGTTTCGGAAATCCCCTGATCGTCAGGGTTACGAATTAAGGATTGGCGACACGGCCTGATAGCCTCCTCAAATTCACCTGATTGGGAACTAGATTTATCCCAAAACATTTGAAGTGTGCAACCAATGGAAAGGAGGATGAATGCAGAAAGTATTGCTTTACGGGGGAAGAGGTGTGTGAAGAAATCACGCATAGTGCCCAGCATATCAGATAGGTCATTGTGGGAAAAAAGGCGTCTCATCCAAGAGATCAGAATGTGGAGCTTGGCTTTGATCCTGATCGGTTGTTATGCCACGAGCGTTTTCGTGGCGAGATGGGCAAAAGATGAGACTGGTCGCGTCTAGGCATTGGCCCATTCCGTATGGGTGCCAGGGGTCTGCCGTGGCACACTGGTTGCGATGAACTCACCCTCTCCGAAAAATAACTTATTTTCTTCAAGAGAGCATTAGAGTATCTCATGGATGAGGTGGGCGTGCCGATGGCCTCTGGTTTTGACTGATTCCCTTAAGGCGGCTAGGGCCTGGGAAGTAATTGCAGATCCGCAATTCGTACAGCACCAAAAGGCTCCGGTAGGTGCAAGTGTACTGTTCTGGCATTGAGGGCAACGTTGGAATGACATGGTTGATTCCTTTCTTAAGGTGATTCGTGTCAAAAGCCAGCATCAAAGAAAGTAGGGGACCCAGGAGTGCGGATGGGCCCCCCACTAGCTTGAAGAGGGGAAGAGCCCTCTCCGGGAGAGACTGACAGTTCTGTTAGTGGTGAACACCAGGTAAATATATATTGATGTCGTAACATAAAAACGTGTTTGGGTGGTTGTGCCATCTATCCGTCCTCATCCATGATCTTCCACGAGGCTGCGAGAGTATCCCGAAACCACCTCTGAATCCTTGAGAGGCGGTTGAAGATTGCCAAGTAATGGAGATTTTTTGGACTGGGGAGTTGAGAAAATCATCCTTCCCGTGTTGGTTTGCATGAACCGGGTCACCACCACCTCAATCGCTTGACCGACCAAAGTGGCACCGTGGTCGACGACGACCATCGTGCCATCATCTAGATGGGCAATCCCCTGCTCCTGCCCCTGCCCCTCTTTGTGAATGAAGACACGTATGGTTTCTCCAGGCAATACCAAGGGGCGTAATTGGTAAGTTAATTCGTTTACGTTGAGGGAGAGCACACCTTGAACGGATGCGACTTTTGCCAGATTCCAATCGTTGGTCACGATCTTGGTATCACGGTTTTTGGCTATGGCGATGAGTTGATGGTCAACCGCCGATATGTCGGGTTCCCAATCCTCGATAATCACCACGTCCATATTTGGCAGTTGCTGCAGTTGGGATAAGATATCCAAGCCACGCTTCCCCTTAATTCGTTTGGAGGGGTGAGCGGAGTCGGCTAATGTTTGGAGTTCATGCAGAATGCTTTTGGGAACCAGGAAAGGACCTTCCAAAAAACCTGTGGTGCAGAGGGGTAGTATTCGGCCATCGATTATGGCGCTAGAATCCAGCAATTTCTGAACGGTCTTCGATGGGGGTTGCGAAGTGGGAGGAGAAGACTCTTCTGGTAATACCGCGATTGAGGTCGGCGACAGTATGTTGGAGATGTGAATGCCGACCATTAGCCCGATGTAGGGACAGAGAAGAAAGGCAGGCAGCCCGATCCACGGGGTAAGAGAAGACATCTGGAGTAGCCCCGTCCCCATTCCCACGTTCAATACAAAACCGATCCCCGCCAAGGCAACGATGAGGCCAAGGCTACCACCAATCAAGGTAGAGCGGCGGCAGGCCTTCAAATGTCGTTCAAACCACAGAGCCAGGCAGCCGATTGCCAAGCCTGCGACTCCCCAGATAACAATCTCTGGAAGGGCATCAGTCCCTTGAGAGGGAGCATGGCCAAGACCAGCGTACATCCCCACCATTAGACACAAGAAGAGATACAGCCATTGGTGAATGGAAAGAAATGGGATTTTTGAAACGGGGGATAACGCAGAGGCTGGCGCAATCATCTTAGAGTTTCTCCTTCAAGGGTTGGTACAGAATTCCATTGTTGGGGGAGGAGTTTCAGCCTGTTGGAGCCTCAAATGATGAACAGTGTGGCAGTATATGGTCGAAGGAAAGCCTCGACTTAAGATCCGCTTGAGCAGATCTCCGACAGAAATCACTTTCTGCCACCTCCAGGACTGTGGTGATACCTCGGAGGTTCAGGTCATGGAATAGGCGAAATTGTAGGCAGCAGCGATGGTCAAAAAATAATGTTTCGCATCGATGGGGCGGTAAGGAGGCTGAGAGGTGTAGGGTCCGTCCCAAACGATTGAGAGGATCAGTCAAAAATGGGAGACCAAAGTTCTGAGGAGGACGACTCCAGGAATTCCCTAGAAAGGCGTTGTCCGGTACTAAGACCGCGAGCACGATCTTTCCTGCATGAAACCGGTTGACCTCTTGTTCCAGCAAGGATGCATCGGTTTCAGTAAAGGCAGGTAAGCAGCAGAGCACAAATTGGGTTCCCTGAAACGTTGTCAGGGGAAGATACTGCCATCTGCCATTTAGCAAGCATGGGGTTTTCCATATGGGTGCACGTGTTCCGATCTTCATGCTGTTCCCTCCTTAGTAATCAGTAAGAAACCCTTCCGGGTCTGAGCCAATCAGGCATTGGTAAGGTTATGTCCGGACATTTGTGAGCATTCGGATTGGAGTACCCAAATCACACTCGTTTACTTATATGATTTTGATACCCAATATCATTATCATTTATAATAGCTAAAAAGAAAAAGAGTTGTCAATTTTGCTGATATTCATTTGAAAAAGAATCAATTTAATGGGTAAAAAAAGGGTGGTGAAAATTGGATGATCAGGAGTAAGGCGTGGGGGGACTAAAGATTTCGCCTTATTTTTTGAATTGAATGAAGGAATAACTGTATGAATATAAGAAATAGCGCTACTGGATGCGGCGCTGCTTTATAGGAGATCTATGAATAAGACCTCTTCTGACAGATAGGTTATTTTAAACAAGCTGTAGCAGCTGTCGTTCTCCATTCCAACCAGTCACCATATTCCCGCCAGTATTTTTCACCTCCTTTTTCGCAAATGTCATAATCGGGCTATCATTCCGTGTGAAATCTTGTTTGATTTCTGTCTGCGGCTAATTCCATCTTTTGACAGGTCTTTTTTCCCTTCACCAAAAATAGAAGAGGGCAAAGATTAGGTGGTCTTATTCAACGTTAGACCTCCGATTTCATGATTGGGGAGTCAAAGAGCTGATTTTCTTGAGGAAACTATTCCTGCATCCCTTGAACGGAGATACGGATCGATGGCCTGCTATCCAGAGGTTTCATTGTCAGTGGGCTGGCAAATATCCGATCATCAATGCAATCTCCATATTTAACCCCTCGTAGTATGATGACCGGATGCCTGGGATGGCTGGTTCAGTCCGGTTCGCTCCATCTTGAGGAGTGGGACTGAAGTTGAGAAAGTGAGACCCTCGTGAATACCGAGCAAATGGTTTTATGAAAAAATCTTGTTTAAGATCTTGGGGTGGGCCGGGGGAAAGCCCCCGGTTTCTCTCCACGCAATGGTTTACTCATTGGCTGGTGAAGATCCTGATTGTATAAAAACTTCCTCTTCTTTTTTGGATCGTTTGAGTAAGAGCATGGCTTTTGATGTTGTCTGGAACTGCCAATGGGAAAAATTCAAGAACAGGTTTTCGAGCTGTCGGCTTGAATTGATTGTTGCAATACTTGCATGTTAGTGGGCCGCACCTTTTGAGCCATCCATCGACCTGTTTGTGTAAGATGAATAACAATCAACGCAGGAATCGGCTGGGCAAAGGAGACGTTTTGATCATACCTACAATGAAGACCCATCGCTCATCCATGCTGGCTTGATGTTCAATTTCCCCAATCCCTTGTACTGATCCCCACGACCACGTAATAGGATGAAGGAAAAAATAATCAGGAATACCATCTTTCGTACGATCATAGGCAATGGACATGAGGTCATTGGGAAGGGGATCAGAGAGCATGGCATGAAGCGGACATCCCGCTTGACCATTGGCCATGTTTTGGCCTTGGCAAACCAAAACCGGTCAAATTCATTCAACAGACCTGCAGCCAACATTTCCCCATTCTTCAATCCATTCCAAATGGTCTTATTGGCTTATGAGCAGCATGATTCTGGGCCATGCCCACAGGCCAATGATGCTGAAAAAAATGAATCCCAAGGATACCAACAAACTAATGAACACGGGTTTTTCCCCTTCGATGATAGATGAATCTCGTTTCATGAGATGTTCCTTGAATTCCTTCCCCAGATTAAGGGTCATCAAGTACGTTTTCCTTGATCGAACTTGATGGATGACGAGTGTTTTCCTCAATGACAAGTAGTGGTTTCTGTGTCAGCGAGGCCGGGTACTTTTCGAAACCCAGCGGTGTTTGATACGTGAGCCGCCATTCTGGTCAATTGCATTGCAAAGGCGAGGAACTCTTCTCTCTCGAAATGAAGGGTGATCGACCCATAGGTGAGATGAATACGACTACAGTCACAGACGTTCAGCTTGAGTTGTTGACTTGGTGGCATAGGTGTCTCCTGAGCGGTAAAAGGTTGATTTGTCAGTGAGTATCAGCAGAGGGTTGTTTTCAGACCCCATTGGGCAAATATGAAATTGGCAGTAATGGAATTATGGATATGTTCTTGAGGCGGCTGAGGCGAAAAGTCCTGACATTGCTTCAACTGGTCCAATAGGAGGGTCATGCCATGCCAGTTGAACGAATGCATCCGTCGGTTTCTGATCGCTCCATCTGGGTCGAAGATGAAGGTCTGGCATTGGTTAAAGCGAGGTTCACTCCATAAGCCCAGAGCTCGGCCTAAACGGTGTGTAGAGTCAGTTAACAAAGGGATGGAAAGGATTTTGGTTGTGGGGAGGTGCGATCCGTGAAACGAGTGAGCGGGGTGTTGCATACCCAATAAGAGGGCGCCCCGTTTTTGGACGGTTCTGCGAAACTGATTGAGAAACACTGCATCGGAAAATTCAAGTTTGGGAAGGCAACACAATATGCCCCATTGTCCCTCTAGGCTCGCTAGATCCAAATCGATCATCTTTCCTTTCAGCAGGGCAGGAACTCTCATGTGTGGCAGAGTGGAATGTCCTATTTTCATGGGGATAGCCTCCATTGTTTGTGTCCTCCGACTAAAAAGAAGGGTTGGGCGCCCCGGAGGAGGAAAAGAGCCCCAACCTTTTTGGGCGGGTACGGGGTAGCACGCCCTGGTATATTGTTCGGGTTTATAGATTTGTTGAATTGAGATTCTCTTATAATGATAATGAAAATCATTTGTATTTTCAATATTAAATTAAAATAAATATTTTGGCCATGGTCAATAGGCAGAGAAGGCATGCATTGAGTCTATAAACTAATTGGAGCGACTCTCTTTCATTCAGCAGGTTTTTTAACCCAGAAAATTCCGAATCCGCCTGACCGAGGGGCACTGGGATGCCAAATCACGGAAATAATAAGACATTTGGCGTTGGTGAACGGCCCATACGGGTCCTCCATGTGTTGCTGTAGGGTTTGGCCAGATGGGTTGTCCGGATAGATGGACGGGGGGGTTGTAAGGTTTGGGGCATGTTTAAAAGGTGGGAATCGGTATGGCTTATTGCCCACGTGTTCAGGCATGAGCGAGTTGCAGGGCGCCTGGACGGAATGAATGACATTTCAAGATGTCCAGGCCTCCTGTCCGAAGCAGAGCCGAATAACAGAACTGATGTTTGGCCAACCCTTCCTTCAGCGTCAAACAGGTTTCAATGTGCTGTACCATCTCAAACTTCTGGTCCTTGGTGAAAATCCGCAGAATCCTCTTCTCTTCCATGTTGTTCCCTCCTTCTAAGAGCAACTCAGGTTGTAAGCCTTTGGGGTGTTTCTATGAACAACAGGTCACGCTAATGATGAAAATCGTTCTGAGGCGGATTGGGAAGTCCATAGAACCGGGATGAACCCTCCCCAAAGAAAGTTCCTACCGATGTATGGTTTTTGGTGATTTTTTGTTCTGGGCTGTCCCAGTAGTGGGAGCGATAAAAGCTTCTTGCAAGAGGGAGTCGTCAAAAAACAAGCCCACGGGGAATGTCTCCCCGTGGGCTTAAAATGTGCGGTTTCTTTCAGTTGTTAGAATTCGGTGTGTAAGTCTTTCCTTGAGGCGATATGTCTCTCGTTTACTCGTAGTCTTCGTTTAACGATCGTAGGAATGCCGTTAAGGCCGGGATGTCTTCTTCAATTAAGGCAATGTTTTTCAGTTGGGAATCGCCATTGCGAAGCATGCCTTTTCGCGCTAAATCCGAATTTGTCATATACCCTTGAATCACATCGTTAAGGGTATCGGCGATACCGGCGTGACTATAGGGAGCCGAATGACTCAAATCCCGGAGGCCGGGAGTTTTGAAAGCGCCAATAGCTTTCGGGAGGAGTCGATCTGGTCGACAGGCTTGGAAGCCACGAAATACCCCAAAGTGTTCATTGAGGGCGTCCTCGCAGAGGATTGACCAAATGGGTAGTTGAGATTCGGGAAAATCAGGATTCCAGAAAATGTTCCAAATTCCCAGATCGGTCCATTGGGCATTGTCCGGCGAGGGAATAGCGCGGAATGGTTCTTGAGCATGAGGATGCTTTGCCGTGGCAGGCAGGTAGGCTTCGATATTACTATTTCGTTGATGCAATCCTGGTATTTCCAGCATGAAAAACGATCCGGGGCCGTGGATACGTTCATACTCCGTCTGGGCAATTCCCGTGTTGTGAAAACGGAAGTCGGTAAAATTTGGTGGCGTATGACAGGTAATGCAATTCCCAATTCCTCCCTTGGCTTGGTCACTGGGCCGAATGTGATGGCCTTTATGTCGATGGTTGTGTCGACTCGGTTGGGTGAAAAAGATTTTCAGCCCTGCTAATTCTTCAGGCCCAAAGGTGAACGGTTGGTCATGGAATTGAAACTGGCCATCTGCCGTATGGGGATTCTTCTCAACGAATTGCAAAGTCGGGCCATCGGAAGAAGAGGTTGAGGGCCATCGGGAGTAATTGTCCCGATCGTATGACTCGAGAAATTTAATCTGTTGAAGCAATCGACGAGCATATGAACTGGGATATTCCCATTTATCAGGTTGACGGGGCAAATCGTTGATTTCAAGAAAGACGTCATAGGGGGAAAGATTGAAACTTCCATCCTCGTCTTGTGAGAAGAGGAGTTGGTCCGTATAGGCGGCGATGAGTTGTGAAACGGCCTGGACAAGTTGCCGGTCGGTGGCTTGCGAAACCTCTACGCGAAAATCTTCAGGAATCAGAAATTCTTGAGGAATAGATGGATCGGTTCCGGTGAACATGACACGATAGGGCAGCCCGCCAAACTCCTGCGCCAGATCTCCGGTTCCCGAGTCTTCTCGAATAATTCTGGCAATATGTGAGATGGCGGCTTCCTGTTCGTCGGGAAGCCATCCGAAGTTCCGGCCGGTGAGTGTGCCTTTAACCAAATCAACCATCGTCGGAAACTCAGCATCGGCATGAAGAAAAAACATTTGTCGAGGAAGAGCAGCATTGACGAGCGGTGGCGCGTTTCGGACCGCGGTGAGTTTTCCATCTTCCCGGGCTGGAATAGGACTCCGTCGTGCAAAATCCGAATAGGTATTCATTCCGTAGTTCGGAATATCGAGAAGTTCGTCTACAAAGTGGCAGCTCCGGCAGTTCATCGATTGACCGGTAAACGGGCCATCGGCAAATTGATCGGGTGGGAGTTTGGCATTCGTCACTTTGTCGAGGGCGAAATCACCTTGCGTCAAGGGATCATTCATATCGCCCCCGTCATCCAGAAAAATTTTAAATAATTGAGCAAATCGGGTTTCCAGAAACAACCGTTCACCGTTGGTAACTTCCGGAGGATCTGCTTCTTCGGCTTCCTGGGCGAACACCAGAGGTGCATTGACGAAAAAGGATAGAGTTGAGGTGAGTACTGCAATACAAAAGACCTGAGCGAAAGAGAAAAAAATAGATTTTTTGACGTTCACGGGGGCACCTCGCTTTAAAATGAATGAATGGTCGGAGAAATCCTCTTTGATCTCCCTTATGGATTAATGGTGAACGTAACCTCACACGTCATGTGTTGAGGCGGAGCGAGGCGAGGGGGACAGGGGGAGGCCCACATCCTCGCCTATATGAGGATGAATGTAAGGGTATTCATCCTCGGGATATTTAAGAATCAGCCCAATACCATTCTTGGACACAAAAAAAGCCCATGAGCATACACTGGCAGCTCATGGGCTCTGGACTCAAAAAGTCTCGGGCCTTAGGAATATGGTGAGACGTACTTAGTCGTCAGACTCTGGCATCATCAGTGCCCTCATTTGGCAGGGAATTCATTTATGCGGTGCGACGAACATCCATGGAAATCTGTTGCCTATTGGAAAATCTCCGGGCAACAGGTTAAGACACACTCGGGCTACATCTGGGAAATGAGTCATTGCAAAAGTCAAAATTTATGGTTTTTCAGCCAAAAACCAGCCCTTGCTGTTCATGCATTGGGCCAAGGCATCATCAGTTATTCCTTTGCTGAATGGGTTCAATGAAGTCTCGGAATGTACCTCATTGATCAGGATTTCCCGACATGAGCGCAGATCCTGTTCGAATTCACCCTCGCCTGCGTCTGGTTTTGCCCAATACAAATCTGGTGCGCAGGCAGAAAGAAACATGGAAAAGAGGCTGATGCCTACCCACGTCCCATAGCCATGTTGAGGAAGCCTTGATCTGGCCGATATAGGATGTGGACGAAGAGCCTCCACCTTTCTCATGAAAGCTTGGCCGTCTGATTCGATTGAGTGAGAAGTTTTTTGTCGCATTTCATCATAAGATCCAGTAGCCGTTTTAAGCCAACTGGTGGGAAAATTGACTCGCGTCTAGGTATGGTCCTGGTAAAAAGAATGCTCTTCCTATCGGGAAAAGGGCAAAAAGTCAGCCATCCGACTCCGGCATCATAAAGGCGGATTTTTGCCACCACATTTCATACATGGGTATGACGAACATGATGAGAAATCCCACAACCATCAGGATGTCTCCGGTCAACATGGCGATGGTGAAAATTGGGGATACATAGGCAATCAGCCAAGGTGAAACCAGATCCAGGGTGACCCCGACAAAAGCCATCCATGTCGTAACCACTTTTAGTGTGGGGCTAACCATCGTGAGATAGAGGACGTGGACCAAAATCATGAATGTGACCGGCATGGTAAACAGATGAAAATGTGTGGTCTCGGCCAGTTGACCAAACGGCATTGGTTCACCAAAGGTCGCATCCGATCCTCGATAATGTTCGGCAAGGCCTTTAAGGCTCAGCTCGGTCATGCTATGAGCCCAAAAGAAGGTGAAAATGAATCCTGCGAGCATCAGCAGGAGAAACCAGGTATAGACTAAGCGGATATGACGGTCGGTGTCACGGAGCCGGAAGCGGGCATTGAAATTTCGCATTCCATTACTGCAGGAGGTTAGAACCCCAGCAGGGACTCCAAAAAGTTTTTGTCCGTTCGACTGGCCGTATTGATGGGGGCGCTTTGACTCTGGGATTGTAAGTAAAGTTCATGGGCCAGGACGAGGGCGCGTTTAACGCCGGCACTCATGGATCGCACGGACATGGTGGCGCCGGTAATATTGATGACATCCCGGTTGATCCGGATGGGGTCTTCTATCGTTTTTCCATGGTATTGGTAATTGAAGCGTTTCTTCCCTACTTCGCTTCCCCGTGATTCTCGGTAGACCAATACTTCAACATTGGTGATTTCTCCATCGGGATCAACTCCAACCATATAGGTCATTGGCTTATGCTTGCCGATGGTATGTTGGACAAAAGCCCATCCATCGATCTTTCCATTCGTTTCTCCAATATAGCAATCAAAAGTCGATTCAGGAAATTGCCATCCGATTTGCTCTTCGATAAGTCGTTTCTGGTTTTCGTTGAGGGTGATGACCTCTAAGCGGATGGAATCGGAATCAGGAAATGTCAATTTGGCAGCCTCTTCTGGCGTCAGGTAGACGTCTTCCTGAACCATTTCCTGTGGAGTCAAATACCGCTTCAATTCATTATCCCAGATCTGGTCATTCTCGGCATTGGAGGGTTGAGGGGCAAACGCCAGTAAAAGACTCCCGAAAATAGCGATGTTTAAGATTCGATGAAACATCCTTCAGCCTCAAGTTTTTCGGTTAAGTTGTTTAAAAGGTGATTCACGGCTTGTTGTGATGGTTCGACGGGATACCAATCATAAAGTCTGGCCCCGCCACGGAATCCCCAATGTTGCCGCCGTTCCGCAATTTGGAGGCGCACGGCATTGGAATCGAGTGGCTTCATGGTCAGGGTCAGTTGCGATCGTTCTTTGTCCCCCATACCTTCCCGTTGGAAAAGGCCATACTTGGCGCCTTCCACATATTCCACCCGCCAACCGGTTTCGATTACTCCGTTGGACTTGTCTTTCTTTGTCACGGGATAGGCCCTGAGGGTTTCCAGGGAAGAATTCCATACGGAATCAATTGGACAGGCCATGTATCGATCAACGATCAAGTCCTGACCGGAAAGGAAGCCGCAGCCCAGAAAAAAGGTTGTGCATGCCCAAATAGAGATTCCACGAATTAGGAAGGCGGGAGATAGATACAACATTGATAAATTAAAAGCGAGAATGATTTTCGATTTATTTGAATTTGATTCTCATTATGAAAAATGAATCCGAATTGTAACATCCGATATTCAAAGGGTCAACCGGTATGGTCCTCAAAATTTTGTCTGATGTGGTCCAGATATTACGATACTGATTGAAGATAAAAACAGAGAGAAACGGCAAAGCCGTTTCTCTCTGTTTTCCTGTATAAAGCGAATTCTTAGAAGTATGTGGCCCAGGATGCGACAAATGCCGTATCATGAATTCGCTCATTTCCATTTCGACCGACTGGCGTATATTGGAAGTCGGTTTTGAACACAGTATCTTCTGTGGGACGGAAGTTCAGGCCAAAGGTCCAACGTTGCCACTCACCCAGTTTCCCGGCTTCCCCACTTAAATCCTGCCCAAGGTTCATTTGTTCCCAGCGGACAACAGCGGTAAATGTAGAGACTTCCGGCTTAAAGAAGGTGGGGGCCATTTTGCTTAGCCATTCTGGAAGGAAATGGTAGTTACCTTGTAAGTAATACCCTTGCATTCTGCGTGGATTGCCATTCCGGGTTCCGTCTTGATTGATGTCATTGTCCTTGATGTAAGACCAGGCACTTTCTCCGATGAATTCAAATGGGCCTCGTTGGAAGGTCCAATCCAGGGCCCAAATGGCCAATTTATCATCATTATTTGTGCCATAATTCCCGTAAAATCCAGAACCACCGATTTCCACTCCCAAAATGGGGCTGAACGCGACCCGTCCCATGACGGATTTGCCGTTATTATTGTCAAAGCTCGTATTATCTGATCTCGCACTGCGTATTCCGTTTGTTTGGTTGATATTCGACGTGTTATTAGGATTTCCGTTTCCTCCAAAGGCGTTAGTGAATCCATTGGTCACGTAGACTTCGTAATCCAACTTCGAGAGAGCTGTGGGGTAAAAGGTGCCGTAAGCTCCAACACCAGGTTGGTGAAGCGTTGATGGGATGATCCGTTGGGACACAAGAGGGCGTTCGGTGAGATCACGGAGTGGGGCGTCATGCAGGAGGTTGAATTTTCCAAGGGGAGCGAGGATGATGCCTGCCCGCAAGTTTAGGGGTTCTTGTACGAGATAATCGATGGTCGCGAATTCCACTTTGATGTCGTTGGTTCCATGCTCGAATTCAATTTCTGCCGCGAATTTCACCCGATCGCTGATATCCCCGTAAATGAAAGGTACCAATCGATGCTGATCGAAATAGCTGTTCCCTTGATTGGCCCGGTTAAAGTATTCGATGTCCATGTAACCACCGACGATGGCTTTGGGGGAGGAAACGAAGGGCCGGGCATAGATCAATTGTCCGGACCCTTGCATGGTTGATCCGTATTTTTTATCAGGCGTACGTGGTTGTGATAATCCTCCTAAGGTTTCCTTAACGGGTTCGCCTGGCCGTTGAGTGGGTGGGGCCGCAAAAGTTGGCGGGGCATTCCCAGTCCCTGATTGCTCCATCGGTGGCATGCCTGCCTCTGGGGACCCCTGCCCTTTCAGATAGTCTTGGACCGCTTGTCGAACTGCTTCCTGTTGAGCGGGTGTAAGTGCTTCTTCACCGGAGGCAGAGAAGGCTGGAAAGGTTGGAAACACAGCAAGGGCCATAAGGACCCCGATTGTGAACTTCTTCATGAATGAAAACCTCCTAATATAGGATTGGGACGCGGAGGTCCTCAGGAAAAGGGTAGGGGACTCAAGGTCCTCAATTGAAGGAACTCATGATAAACCGGGAATCGGAGCACAACGCATTTTCAGCAGAGAAGAGGATCAGCCTCGTCATTAGTCGCTCAATACGGTAAAGGGAATGAAAACAAGACGTTTGCAGCGTTTACATTTCAATTCCACTCCATCTTTTTTTAAGATGGCCATCAGTTGCCCGCAATGACAGCGTGCCTCTGAGGTGGTGGTGCATGGAGAACCTATTTCTGTTCCTTGAGTCATCTTGATGTTGAATGTAATTATTGTTAATTTTGAAATTGATAACCGTTATTAACAAGGCCCTTAATACCGCATGAGTTTGGCGTCTGTCAAGAAGGCCCCATTTTTTTCGGATATTTTTATGTATGGGAGTTTGTGGAAATTAAAGACAGTATAATGACGGGATGGCCATGCTGAACGTTCTTGCTTGCCGACTAGTGTTTCTGGGGATTCTTGTGGGAATGGGTATGGGATGCGCGCATCAGCTCCCGTCTCATCCCTCTCAAGAAGACCTCACAGAGCCCCTGGTGTTCGGACACATTCACGTGTGGCAGCAAGAGCCGTCAGGAAGAATTTACCTCCCGGAATTAGCTTCACTTGAATTCAGCTCCAGTGATGGTCAAACGCGGTATCGTGTGGAAATTGAGGCGGCTTCCTCCTATTTTTTTCTGTCCTTGAAGCCAGGGCGGTATCAAGTGACCCGGGTATTTATTCAGGAAGGTGTATTTCGATCCAGTGCGGACGTTCCGCTAACCTTTGAGGTTCCTGACCGGGGAGTAGTGTATCTGGGCGGTTGGCGATTCCAGATTGATCCCCCGAATTATACAAGAGAGTTGGAGGTAACCATTGTCTCCGAATCAGTAAAAGCCATCGTGGAAATGACGGTTCGTTATCCATCTCTTTCTTCCAATGTGGTCCTGTCCTCCCTGGCGGAACCTCCCTTATTACGGGCACGATTGTTTGAAGTCACACCCTACCCCAGATTCCGATACTTCAATCGTCATAATTCCACATAAATTCTTTCAAGCGGCCCTCCGGCTGTTCGGAAGCCAACGTTATTGTTAAGGATAGGAGATTCATCATGTGGCGAATGCAGAATATCCTTGGGCTCTGCGTTTTGATTCTCTTCCTGGCGGGCTGCCAGGGGACACCTCATTTGGTAAAGCGCAGTCAGATGCTGATGGGAACCGTGGTGTTTGTCACGGCAGTTGGAGCAGATGAGAGGATTGCGCAGAGGGCGGTCAAAGCGGGGCTTGATGAAATCAGGCGATTAGAGGAGTTGCTGAGCACCTGGATTCCAACCAGTGAATTATCACAGGTGAATGCTGCGGCGGGACGGGAATCAATACAGGTGAGTCAGGAAACCTTTGAAGTCCTCAGGCGATCGCTTGAGGTGGCGAAACTCACTCAGGGAGGGTTCAATATCGCCATTGGTCCAGCGGTGAATGCATGGGATGCCAGCGGGGACGGGCATGTTCCGTCCAAGGAAGATCTGGAAGCGCTTCGCCCGCAAATAGAGTTATCAAATGTGCAATTGGATGAAACAACGCGAAGTGTGTGGTTGCGGCGTCCTGGGATGTCTATTGATGTTGGGGGGATCGGGAAAGGGTATGCCGCCGACCTTGCTGCCAATGTAATGCGCACGACAGGAGCAACCGCAGGCGTGGTCGCTTTATCGGGGGATATTAAAACGTTCGGACGTATGCCGGATACCCAACGTTTTGTTTTTGGTATCCAGCATCCCCGAAAGGAGCAGGGCGAAGTCTTAGGGCGGATTGAGTTGGAAGATGAAGCGGTCTCTACTGCGGGAGATTATCAACGGTATTTTATGAAAGACGGGGTTCGCTTTCACCACATCCTCGATCCCAAGACCCTTCATCCGGCTCGAGGATGTCAAAGTGTCACGGTCATAGCAAAAGATGGTGTGATGGCCGATGGGTTGGACACCGGAATTTTTGTCATGGGTCCTGACAAAGGCATGGCCCTCATTGAGTCTTTGCCGGATGTTGAAGGGGTGATTGTCGATCAAGAAGGCACCGTGTTTGTCTCATCGGGTCTGAAGGGTCGCTTAAGCCTCGGGCCGTAACAAGGCCTTCAACCTCAATCAAAAAAAAGGAGGCATGAAGCCTCCTTTTTTTGGGTATAGTAAGCTGCTTAGCTTTTTTTGTCCTTGGAATGGTGGGAATACCCGCCCGGATGACCTTTCGTCATCCCGCCCTCTTGATGGGCATTGATGCGATCATGGACCGCTTTCATGCGAGAGCGTTGCTCCTCCGTTAATACGGCCTTGGCGTCCCGCCCGGCTTTTACTGATGCCAGGTAAAGGCCTGCGCGAATCTCATAAAGACTCTTCAGCTTCGATTCAACAGCGCCCAGGTCCCCTTGGTCATTTCGCAACAACTCGTGCAAATCCAAGCTGGTCAGTTGCATGTCAGCTTTCATTTTAATTTTGCTTTTTTCAAAATCGGTTTTAATCGTCTGGAGTTTGGTGACCTGATCCTCGGTAAGGGCCATGCCTTCTTTGAATTTCAAAATGTGTTCGATGAATTCAGAGGCACTTTGATGAGGCCCATGTCCTGATTTGTGAGAGCTTCCTCCTGTGCCATAACCACCCGACATGCTCGTGCCATGATGAACCTGGCCATGGCCATAGGTCCCTGCTCCATGGGGGGACGTGCTGTACCCGGATGGGTGGTGCGCATCTCCTGCATATCCCGTGGCCAGACCCATAGCAGGAAATCCCAGAATTAAGGACAAGACACCGGACCAAAGTGGAATCATTCGTGAGTGGTTCGTGTTGCCTTTCATGGTCATGTGAACAGCCTCCTTTCCGAAGAGAAAAACGCTATGGTGAAAGAAATAATGAGGGATAGGTCATGATGATCTGTGAGTTCCCTGAACTAATTCTTATTATACACTGGAATGCGGAAATTGTAGTACGTGAGCCTCTATCTTATTACAAAAATTCAAGAGGTTACACAACCCCATTGATCTTGAGACCCTGCTCTGGGTGAGGAAGGCGGATGAGCGCGTGCACGTGGGTGATGTCGTTTGCGGTTCGGTAAGGGGTCGAACCACAGGCAATGTAAGAAGTATTCGTTATCAAAAGGAAAAAGCTGTGGACGAAGAGAAAGCGGAAGCCGGCCTCATCAGGCTTTTTGGCAGGTATCGCAGAGACCGTACAGTTCCAGCTTATGGGTTTGAATAGTAAAGCCGTTTTTTCTCGCCACCTCTTCTTGTAAATTTTCGATTTGGCAATTTTGAAATTCGACTATTTTTCCGCAGGAGGTGCAAATGAGGTGATCATGATGACCCTTATGAGACACATTATCGAATTGCGTTTGTGAGCCGAAATGGCGTTCCTGTGCCAGGTCGGTTTCACAGAATAATTTGAGCGTGCGATAGATGGTGGCCAGGCCAATATGCGGGTCTTTTTTGGCGAGGATATGATATAACTGCTCGGCAGTGACATGCTCCATTTTGAGAAAGGTCGTCAGAATTAACTCGCGTTGACGAGTCAGTTTGAGGCTGTTTTTTTGGAGATGATGCTTGAGTGTTTCGAGTTCTTTGACCGGTTTAGACATGGTGAAATCTTTCGTAAGATGAAGAAGGAATATATTAAACCCCAATCATCCTGGGTAATCAAGAATTATTTTGTCTGTTTTGGTCTTGGTGGAGAAATTTAGGGAGAACCTATGAGAAAACCCTCAGAAGTGACCGGTGACCGCGCTTTGCTGATTTATACGTTACATTTGACCGAATCCATGGGTCTGATGAGTGACGTGAAACTTCAACAATTATTATTCCTTTGTGAATTGCAAATGTTGGGGAAAGGATTGAAAGGGTTGCATTTTGAATTCGTACGATTTCCCTATGGGGCCTTTAGCAAGGATGTGGATAATGATTTGCTCTTCTTGCGTAGGAAGGAACGGATAGAGAATTTTGATGTCACGGAACAGGCTCAGGTCGTTGTGGGCTTGGTTGAGAAGATCATGAAGGAACCCGAAGCCAATCAACAGGTCATGGAAATTATTCACACGGTGGTTGAGAAATATGGGCCTATGGATACCAGCGCCATTATGAGTGCCGTGGAGGCAGTGGAATTAGGTCCCGCTGATAATCCGGAGCAAAAACTTGCCATCCGGGATATTTCCTTCCACACCATTATGCTGGTGCCCTCCCGGATTGAAGCGACCGAAGCCATCACGCTTTCACCCGCACAGGTAAAATCCTTAAATACGGCGATGGGGTATTAAGGCCCAATCGACCTCTGGATGACGGTGTATCCTTGCCGTGCAATTATTGAGGGTCAGGGGAGCATGAGAGGTCCCGAGGCCGAACATGGGTCCGGCCTCGGTGTTGTGAATTGGAATTCTGGGATTACTTGGTAGGCGAGGCTTCTTCAGGAGAAGCTGTTGAGCCGACGGTAAAGGTATCCCGCAGTGCTTCCAGTCTGACCTTCCCCACGCCCTTCACTTTCCCCAGATCATCGAATGATTTAAAGGCGCCATGATCTTTTTTGTAGGCGAGGATGTTGTGGGCGATATCCTGTCCCACGCCTTTGACGGCTTCGAGTTGTTCAAGACTGGCAGTGTTAATGTCAATCTTGTTTACGGTAGCTTCTGCCCAGGACATGGGAAACAACAGGCCAACGGACAGAACCAGAGCAAACATGAAGACCGAAAATTGTTGTGAATGAAGCCTCACGGAACACACTCCTTTCAAAATGGTTGAAACGTGTCGTTGCTGTTCTTCCCTTTCACGGGGAGAAGGCCACGAATGAATGAGTGAGGCTAGGGAGCAGAAGGATTGAAGAGCAATCTGTCGGAGGTGGTATCTTGGGAATGTCAAAAGCCCAATAAATGTGAAAATTTACTGAGGTGAGGAATTAGTAACGGTTGTCGGAAATTGATACAAGGTGCCGAATTTCTGTCTGAGGTCTTGAATAAATGGTTCAGGAGTCAGGGCCTGCCCAGTCACGCGTGTGATTAAATCGGCTGCCGTGTACTGTCGTCCCCAACGATGCACCTTATCATTCAGCCAG
>CAZBQO010000002.1:0-29851 GCA_964494125.1 uncultured Nitrospira sp.
TCTCGCTGAGTGTGGCATTGAGGTTCGGAAAAAAATCTCCGTTGGTGATCAAAAAGGTGATATTCAAGAAGCCCTTCGTGGTTCGCTGAATCGCGCTCAGGTGATCGTTTTGACGGGTGGACTCGGATCAACGCTCGATGATTGTACCCGTGAGGCTGTTGCCTCGACACTTCAATGTCCACTGATCAAACGAAAAAAAGCCTATGACCATCTCAAGGCTTGCTATCGACGCTTTGGAAGACTGGTCACACCGCTATTGGCCAGGCAGGCTTTGCTTCCTTCCCGAGCCACGATGTTGGCGAATACCGTCGGCACGGCGCCCGGTTTTTTGGTGCGTAGCGGACGATCAGTCATTATTGCATTACCAGGTGTGCCTCGCGAGGCCAAAGTCATGATGGTTTCTCAGGTTCAGCCGATACTCCGGAAGGTATTTCACAGCAATAGGCACTATTGGCAGCATACGTTTCAAACATTTGGATTGCCCGAAACCGATGTTCAAAGACAATTGAAGCCAGTTTTGAAGGATTATGGAAGCATTCAGTTCGGTATTTTGGCTTCCCCCAGGGGAGTGATGGTAACGGTGAGTTGTTGGGTGTTCGGTGGCCCACTCTCTTCTGTGAAGGAGATGTCCCTGTTCTTCCCGGAATGGGACCACCTGATCCTTCGGATCCGTGAATGTTTAGGCCCCTGGCTCTTTGCGGAAGGTGAACGTACCATGGAAGAAGTCGTCGGGGAAGCCTTACGAGGTCGTTCCTGGACGGTGGCACTTGCCGAATCCTGTACCGGAGGATTGGTGGCTCATCGCCTGACGGGTGTGCCCGGCAGTTCGCGTTATGTGGACCGGGGAGTCGTGTCTTATAGTAATGAGGCGAAACGAGAACTCGTAGGAGTTCCCGCCTCGACGCTTCGTCGGTATGGGGCCGTGAGCGCACAGGTTGCCATGGCTATGGCCAAAGGAATTCGAATGCGGAGTCGAGTCGATGTGGGAGTTGGAGTCACAGGAATTGCGGGTCCTGGAGGAGGGACTCTGAAGAAGCCAGTGGGTCTGGTGTATGGAGCGATTGATGGTCCGCAAGGGCCTCAGTGTCAATGTTGGAGATTTCATGGGGATCGAGCGGAAATTACATTGAAGACATCTCAGGCTGTTTTGGATTTGATCCGACGATACGCCAATGAAGCTGCATTCTAATCAGAAGAGCCTGCGAGTCTTTCTGGCCGTTGAACTTTCCTTGGATTTGCGCCGAAAAGTGGTCGAACTTCAACGTCAGCTGCGAGAAAGCTTACCAATGGTCAATTGGGTTCGCCCTGAGTCGATACACCTCACACTGAAATTTCTTGGATATGTGGACGCTTCCATGGTGGAACCGGTTTTGACTGCCATTGAGCCTATCCGAACAACTCAGTCTCCTCTCACCTTAGAAGTTCAGGGGCTGGGGGTATTTCCGCATCTTCGGCGTCCACGGATACTGTGGATCGGATGTACCAGGGACATTCCTGCCTTGCTCAATCTTGTTTCACGAATCGAAGGTGCGTTGGAACCGTTAGGCTTTCCTCCTGAGGACAAATCCTATTTCCCTCATTTGACCCTGGCTAGGATTAAACATGACCAATCTCAGGTTGGTGGCGTACTGACTCATTCCGGCTTACTGGAGCAACCTCAGAACCTTGGGATACTCCATGTTGACCGGATCACACTTTTTCGCAGTGAGGTGAGCCAATCCGGTGCGGAATATACGGCTTTGAGGACGGTGCCATTAAATGGGCCTGGATCACATATTTCAATATAAGTTAGGCATTTACCTGTTAAAGAGTGTGGGGTAAGATAGCCGCCACTTTGCATGCTCAGAAATATTGAACAAAAGGATACCCAATGGCAGAACGCGTAGCTCCTCAAAAAGAGACCCAAAAAGACGGAAAAAAACGAGCGCTGGATTTGGCTCTGACCCAAATTGAAAAGCAATTTGGCAAAGGGGCAATTATGAAGCTAGGGACGGAAGACGTTCCTCGTGATATTCCGGCCATTTCGACGGGGTCTCTCGGGCTTGATATGGCCTTGGGCATCGGAGGGTTGCCACGAGGTCGAATCATTGAGGTCTTCGGACCGGAATCGTCTGGAAAAACCACGTTGTGCCTGCATGCCATTGCCGAAGCGCAGAAAGCCGGCGGGGCGGCAGCTTTTATCGATGCCGAGCATGCGTTGGATATCACTTATGCTAAAAAGCTTGGGGTCCACACCGATGATCTGCTGGTGGCCCAGCCGGATACTGGCGAACAGGCTCTGGAAATTGCCGAAACCCTGGTCCGAAGCGGAGCGTTGGATATCATTGTCGTTGATTCCGTTGCAGCCCTGGTCCCTCGTGCCGAAATCGAAGGGGAAATGGGAGATTCCCATATGGGCCTTCAGGCGAGATTAATGTCCCAGGCCTTGCGAAAACTAACCGGGGCCATTTCCAAGTCTCAAGCTTCGGTGGTATTTATCAATCAGATTCGCATGAAAATTGGGGTGATGTTTGGTAATCCCGAGACCACGACCGGCGGCAACGCTTTGAAATTTTATTCTTCAGTGCGGTTGGATATTCGCCGGATTGAATCGATTAAAGAGGGCCAGGAAGTGATGGGGAGTCGGGTGCGGGTGAAAGTGGTCAAAAATAAAATGGCGCCACCCTTCAAACAAGCTGAATTTGATGTCATGTTCGCCGAAGGCATTTCCAAAGTCGGGGAATTAGTGGACTTAGGCGTTGAGCGTCGAATCGTAGATAAAGCCGGAGCATGGTATTCGTATAAAGAGGAACGGCTCGGTCAGGGCCGGGAGGCGGTCAAAACCTTTCTGAAAAGTAATCCGGATATTGCCCAGGACATCGACACGCAATTACGAAACAGCTATGGCCTTTCCGGGGAGCCTCAAAAAACGGAGGAATCATCCACGCCTGTCAGTCCTAACTCAAAAAAATCAGCAGGGGATCGTGACTGACCTGGTCGGGAGGCAAAATCATCTTGAGCGAAAATCATTGATATGATTGCAACATCATTTGAGCTTCGGCAGGCGTTTATAAGGTACTTCTCGAGCCGTGGGCATACGTTGGTGCCCAGCGGGCCACTCATTCCTCAAGCAGATCCAACTCTCCTGTTTACCAACGCGGGTATGAATCAATTTAAAAGTGTATTCCTGGGTGAGGAATCCCGACCCTATAGCCGGGCCGTCTCCATTCAAAAGTGTCTGCGCGCGGGGGGAAAACATAATGATTTGGAGAATGTGGGTTTTACCCGCCGCCACCATACGTTTTTTGAAATGCTGGGCAATTTTTCCTTTGGAGATTATTTTAAAGAGGAAGCGATTGCGTTTGGATGGGAATTTCTCACTCAGATTGCAGGACTGCCGGCTGACCGATTGTGGGTGACGGTGTTTCGTGAGGATCAGGAAGCCTATGATCTATGGCATACACGAATGGGTATTTCAGAGAATCGACTTGTTCGTCTGGGTGAAAAGGACAATTTTTGGCAAATGGGAGAGACGGGTCCCTGTGGTCCTTGTAGCGAAATTCTCATTGATCAGGGTGTGGCATTCGGGTGTGGGCGGTCGACCTGTGCCGTTGGGTGTGACTGCGATCGATATCTCGAGATTTGGAATTTGGTGTTTATGCAATTTGATCGGGATTCTGTTGGCACGCTCAATCCTCTACCCAGGCCCAGCATTGACACCGGAATGGGATTAGAGCGGTTGGCGGCGGTGACCCAGGGAGTTGCGTCAAATTATGATAGCGATGTGTTCAGCCCTATTTTGGAGCGGATAGGGAAGAGCACCGGACAGGTGTATGGTGCCTCCCCAACGGCTGACCGGTCGATGCGGGTGATTGCGGACCACCTGCGGGCGATGACCTTTTTAATCACTGAAGGGGTGTTGCCATCGAATGAGGGGCGTGGCTATGTCCTGCGTCGGATTATGCGTCGAGCCTCACGGCATGGTCGGTTATTGGGGGTAGAGCGAGAATTTTTATATGACCTCGTATCCGCCGTGGTTGATCACATGGATTCGGTCTATCCGGATCTTCGTTCGATGAAGGATACGGTTTCTGAGATTGTTCAGGGTGAGGAAACACGCTTTATTGGAACTTTAGAACAGGCCTTGCCTCTCCTTAATCAAATCCTGGAGGAAGCCAAGCAACAGGGGAGCCAAATCTTAGAAGGGGAAGCGGTTTTTAAGTTGTATGATACCTATGGGTTCCCCCTTGATTTGGTAGAAGATGCTGCACGAGAAGAAGGGTTGGCCGTCGATCATGTCGGTTATCAGCAAGCGCTAGAGGCGCAACGTGATCGAGCCAGAAAAACTGCGAGGTTTAGCCAGGCGGATTCTCGAAGCGACCTGGTGAATGCTCTCGGGCAGTTCCCTTTGACCAGATTTGTGGGTTATGCCAGTCAGGAAGAAAGGGGGAGGCTCCTTGCTCTGGTGAAGGACGAGCATGTCATTAAGGAAGCCAAGCAAGGGGAGACGGTGGAGTGTGTCCTGGATACTACGCCCTTTTATCCCGAAGGTGGGGGGCAGGTCGGGGATCAAGGAACGTTGGTGGGCCCATCGGCAAGAATTGTCGTTCATGATACCACAAAGCTGGCAAAGGGGTGGTTTCTCCACAAGGGCCAGGTCATCGAAGGATCTGTTCACGTTGGCGATGTTCTCACCGCCACGGTACAGGGTCATTTACGGCAGAGTGCGGCACGAAATCATACGGCGACCCATCTTCTTCATGCCGCATTGCGGGAAATTTTAGGTCCTCATGTGAAGCAACATGGATCATTGGTGGCCCCAAATCGATTGCGGTTCGATTTTTCACATTTCAAAGGATTGACCCCCAGAAATATTGAAGAAATCGAAGGGCTGGTGAACGAACAAATCCGTCAGAACCTGTCTGTTAAGGTTGAAGAAATGGAAATTCAGGATGCTTTGAGTCGAGGAGCTCTGGCTTTTTTTGGTGATAAGTATGGTGAACAGGTTCGGGTCGTAGAAATGGGTTCGTTTAGTCAGGAATTGTGCGGCGGAACACATTGTGCTCGAACCGGAGATGTCGGACTGTTTCGTATCGTGTCCGAAGGAGGTATTGCGGCAGGTGTCCGGCGTATTGAGGCACTCACGGGCGAGGGGGCCGTGGCTCAAACTCAGCATCAGGAGGCCGACTGGAGAGAATTGGCTGCCGTGTTGAAAGCCGGTCCCAATGAAGTCGTTGAAAAAGTCAAGAAACTTGTTGGAACCCTCCGTGATACCGAACGTGAATTAGAGCGTGCGAAACAAAAATTGCTTGATCAGCAAGGTGCTGGTCAGGAAGCGTCGATTCGGGACATAGGCGGGATGCCGATCCTTATCCAGCGGATCGATGGTTTGACCATCCAGGAATTGCGAACCTTCTCTGATAAGCTTCGCCACAAAGTGCCTTCCGGTTTTTTGGTTTTGGGGTCGGTCAAAGAAGGAAAAGTTTCGTTATTGGTGATTGTGGCCAAAGAACAGGCTCACAAAATCCCTGCAGGAAAAGTCGCTCAACATGTGGCTCAACTCGTTGGGGGTTCTGGAGGTGGCCGACCGGATATGGCTCAGGCGGGTGGTAATCAACCAGAACAGTTAGATGAGGCCTTGCGGAGCGTATATGACTATGTTGCCTCACACATAGGTACCTTGAAGGAGGAGTAAACTCCCTCAGCATGATGATGTGGCTGCATTGTCCCCCCACTTGGACCGACGGGGAGCAGTAGGAAAGGGGACGTCGTGACGTGATCCTTGTTCGCCGGACCGTAGTAAGTCTTTTAACGGTTGTAGTTCTGGTCATGGGTGGTTTTGTGTGGATGAATCAACCCGAGGGTGGATCAACCCAACCGGTTCTTGTCGAAATCCCACCCGGTACTCCATTTACGCAGGTTTCCCGCATTCTCGATCACCATCACCTTATCGGATCAGAATGGTTTTTTACTCTTTTGGGGCGTGTGCAGCGGGTCGATCGAAATATCATTCCAGGCGAATATGAACTGGATGCGGGAATGCAACCCACCGAATTACTGCACAAACTTGTGAAAGGTGAGGTCTATCAATATGCCATTACTATTCCCGAAGGCTATACCGTTGCACAAATTGCGGACATCCTGGATCAAAAACGTCTTGCCCTCAAGCAGGATATTTTTCGATTAAGCCATGACCCGGTATTTATTCAGAGCCTGAATATCCAGGCCCCTACATTAGAGGGTTATCTTTTTCCTGATACCTACCATATTTCTCGCTTTACTCCGCCAGAATCCATCATTCGAACATTTGTTCATCGGTTTCATGATGTGATGATTCCTGAATTCAAAGACCGGGCAATGGTCATGGGCATGACTCTTCAAGAGGTATTGACCCTAGCCTCCGTGGTGGAAAAGGAAACGGGGATGGCAGCCGAACGACCCTTGGTTTCCGGAGTATTTCATAATCGTCTCCGGCTGGGCATTCCCTTGCAGAGCGATCCCACCGTCATCTACGCCCTCGAATCGTTTGATGGAAATATTCGGAAAGCCGATCTGTCGGTAGATAGTCCCTACAACACCTACAAGGTACGCGGCCTTCCTCCAGGACCCATTGCCAATCCGGGTTTGGCGGCAATTCATGCTGCGCTCTATCCTACGACAACCGATTTTGTCTATTTTGTGGCACGGAACGATGGGAGTCATCAATTTTCTGTGACATTAGCGGATCATAATAAGGCGGTAGACCTTTATCAACGACGATCGATGAGTAAACGTGCTTCGTAAGTGAGTGATTGTGTAATATCCGCTATGGGTGTTCATGAAGCATTAAGCCGACTGGGATTAAAGCTGCCAGCCGCCCCTTGTCCTGTCGGGTCCTATGTTCCGGCTCGTCAGGCGGGAGACTTAATCTTTGTGAGTGGCGTGCTGCCTTTCCGTGACGGGATAATTGTGCAACCTGGAAAACTCGGGCGAGAGCTGACGGTAGAGGAAGGAGCTGCCGCGGCCCAATTAGCCATGCTAAATGGGTTAGCCATTCTACAAGAGATGATGGGAGGTTTCGCGAGTCTCAAACAGGTGGTTCGTCTGACGGGGCATGTAGCGTCTGTGGAAGGTTTTGTGGATCAGCCTGCGGTGATTAACGGGGCTTCTGATTTGTTGGTCAAGCTGTTTGGAGATGCCGGCCGTCATGCCAGATTGGCTCTTGGGGCTTTCGAATTACCTCTTCATGCTCCAATTGAGCTGGAATTGATCGTTCAAGTCTCTCCCACTTAAGCCGGTTCATACTTCGAAATCATCCCTTCAGCATGTGCAAAACCGGCTCCTGCTTTTCGTAAGGATTCACTCCCCTTGGTCCTCTAGCCGCTTTATTTGAGATTTCAGGCTTTGTTGCTATGGATCGATATCTGAATTTGTTTCAGCTGTGCTGCTTTCATTTTGGTTTGTTCAAATCGGAAGATTCCCTAGAAGCGTCTGGAGATCTTTTTTTGTGGTGTGGGACTTTTTTTCTCATCCATTTGGTCCTAAAATGGCATTTGGTAAACGGAGAGTTTTGCTGAAAATCTATGATAGGAAATGGCTGTGAATGTTCATCTTTCTGTCGGTGCAGTTCTTCTAAATTGACGCATGAAAAGATCGCTTGATATAGTCGTTTTGGGCACCCTCTCTGACTTGGTTCCATCCCCTGTGTTGGTAGCCACGAAGTTGGGTTGGCTCCTCTTCCAGTTCGATTTAATGAAGAAGTCCATTGTTCATACCTCATTCATTTTTTGAATCAATAAGCAAGGTTTGTTACCTATGAAACGAGTTCGAAGTCTCATGAGCGTTGCCTTAGGTTTTTTTCTTTTCTCATCAGTGGCCCATGCGGAAATGTTCCCTTCCGATGGACCTCCGGGCACAACAGTGACTATAAGTGGGGAAGGGTTTGGGGAATTCCAAAATACGCAGGCTAATCGAGTGGAATTTCAGGGTGTCTCGGCGCTCATTCAATCGTGGGAACCTGATTTTATTCTGGTCAAGGTGCCTTTGCAGGCTCGTTCTGGCCCTGTGATGGTTATCAACGGATCGGCCAAAAGAGAAGCCGGAATTTTTTCTGTTACCAATGTTCGTATTGACAGCTTGAATCCTGCGAAAGCCGAAGCGGGTTCCTTGCTCACGATTGTTGGTGAACATTTCGGCAATACGGCTGGGTCTCGTGATCCCAATACCATGTTCGGGGTCAATCAAGTCATCATCAATGGGATTCGGGCGGAGGTGCGACGGTGGCGGCCTACCAAAATTGAAGTTCTCATTCCGGCTAATGCCAAGTCCGGGGATGTGGAAGTGCGCTTAGCGTCAAGCGACCCACTACCGGATGGATCATGTTGTGCTCCTGTTGAGTATGCGGTCAGTAATGCCGTCCCTTTGACCATAATTCCTTCTATTGCCTTTGATCCTACTGAGGGCCCAATCGGGAGTAAGGTCATACTGTCGGGTCAGGGGTTTGGAGAAAGCCGACCTGAGGATGGACGAATATATTTTGGGGGAAAGCCTGCGATCATTGCGCAGTGGTCCGATCGAACCATCGTGGCCCATGTGCCGTTAAATGCCCAATCAGGTTCCCTGATGCTCCATCGAGAAGGAAAGGAGCGGGAGATTGGAACATTTACCATATTGACCAGTCAGATATCAGGAATGATTCCCCCTCAAGGACCAATTGGAACACTCGTGACGATTAAGGGGAAAAATTTTGGTGTGTATTCAGAAGCCGGCGGCACGGCATATGCCTTTGATTTTCTTTCCGGGGGCAACGGAGTGGAGATTGGGGGAGTGCCGGCTGTCATTCACCGTTGGCTTGATGAACAAATCGATGTATGGGTGCCATTCAGCGCCAAAAGCGGGCCGGTGATTGTGAAACGTGGAGGAGCTACTCCTAAAATTGATGGCACCTGTTGTGAACGGCAAGAGATCGTGACATTAAAGGCCGGAGATTTTACTGTTGTTCAACCGGAAATTCACTCTTATTCCCCTAAAGAAGCGGGCTTGGATGAAGTTGTGACTATTACTGGGAAGGGATTTGGTGAATTTCTGAAAATCTCCGAAGCCACTCGTTTATCTCTCAATCAGGACGCGCATGACTGGCAAAACTACAGATTGGGGCAGGATGTGTCTCGCAGTGAGGTGCTGGTGAACGGCATTGCAACCCATGTCGAATCATGGACCGATACGGAGATTAGGATCCGTGTCCCTCGCCGTCCGGCCTTTGGTTTTGGAAATCCCGAAGGTTTTGAACCTGATCTCACTAAAGGGGAACTGATTTTGAAGCGCGGGTCCTGGGATATGCTCGATACCGGCGAATGCTGTACGCCAAAAAAGTATATCACGATCGTGGCGGGACCATTTACGATTTTAAAGAGAGGCCTTCCTGACAAAGATTATTGGAATGAAAAAGGGCGGGCACAGTAATGAATTCCGGCATAATTAGGAACCATGATCTAATGAAAAATCGCCCTTTGTGGAATCGAATGGTGAAAGGTCTGTGTGTGTTGGGAGTTCTTGCTGGTATAGGCTTAGTTGTGAACCCTCAACCAACCTTTCCTCAAACCACTCCGTCTGCTCTCACACTTCAGACCAGTCCTACCAAAGTGACCTTTCTTGGCGTGCATTTTCTGAATGCCAAGAAGGGATGGATCGTTGGAGCAGGAGGGACGATTCTTCACACCGACGACGGTGGAGATACATGGAATTCGAGTCCTCGACGCACCAATGCGTTATTGACTGCGGTGACCTTTGCGGATGAAAAGCACGGATGGATTCTTGGACAAAACGGAACGATATTGCATTCTGGAGATGGTGGGAAACAATGGATTCCGCAGGAGAGTGGGACAAATGGGACGCTCTACGCGGCTGATTTTCTTACGATTGAACATGGATGGGTGGTCGGTTCCCGTGGTGTCATTTTACACACTGAAGACGGTGGAGGGAGCTGGGCTGATCAGGTTAGTGGGACGACAGCAGATCTCTTTGGTGTCCATTTTCTTAATGAAAAGCGTGGTTGGGCCGTTGGTGCCCTTGGTGTCATCTTGGCGACTACTGACGGGGGAAAGAGTTGGGGGCTCCAGACCACCAATAATCCCGCCACATTTTTTGATATTGTGTTTACGGATAATGTGGCTGGATGGGCTGTTGGGACGCAGGGAACTATGTTTCAAACGCTGAATGGAGGGGAAGTATGGGTTGATCACACTCGAGCCTGTGGAAGTCCATGCATTAAACCCGCTGATTTGGTGAATATTAGTTTTATAAATTCACTGGTTGGTCGAATTGTTGGTGAGCGGGGGACCATTTTAGAGACTCATGACGCCGGCTTTACGTGGCAGGAAATTGAGCCCCTAAACCCTGAAACCCTATACGCTCAATCATTCCTTGAACTTTCTAATGGGTTTGCTGTGGGAGACCATGGGACGATCATTCATTTGAATTCTTCGCCATCCCATCCCTAGTGCCGGGCGATTCCGTTGTATTCCTCACAGATATTTGAGTTTGGCCTGTAGAATGACTAATGAAGCCAGGCTGGCAGTTTCTGCCCGTAAAATTGCCTGTCCCAACGTGGCAAAAACTACATTCAGGCTTTTGGCTATCTCTCGTTCCTCCTTCGTCCAACCTCCTTCTGGGCCGATGAACACCGTAATTCCGTTTGGATTATCCAACGGTAAGTCCATGGTCGATAGCGAAGCCTTCTCCTGCCGCTCAGCCAACATGATGTGTATTCCTTTATTTTTCTGCCTTAGAAAATCCTGGAAGGTCTGGATGGGAAATATTTTTGGGATGCTCCATCGCTCGCTTTGTTGTGCCGCTTCCAAGGCAATGCGATCCCATCGCTCCTGATAATTCGTTGCGTGGGCTGGAGACACGCGTGGAATGACCCTTTCGGTAATCAGTGGTGCAAGCGCATGGACCCCAAGTTCGGTGGCTTTTTGGATGACCCACCCCATTTTCTCTCCCTTTAAAATTGCTTGTGCCAAGGTGATGGGGGTAGTAGAGGAGAGCGGGGATTCTTGAATACTCAGAATCGTCGAGTAGATAGCCTGTTTGGTTATCTGAAGAATTGTTGTATGGTATCGACGATTTCGTTCATCATTAAGAGTCAGAGGGTCTCCCTGTTTCATTCGTAAACTTTTTGAAAGATGGCTGAATAAGGGGTCGGGGATCGTGACCCTTTCATCCTCAACCTGGGTTGAATGGATGAAAAAGACGGGCATCTGTTTCCGTGATGATGGAGAGGAAGTAAATGAGGCAGGTTAATCAAACATGTTTTTAACTTTATCGAACAGGCCTTCTCCTTGGGTGTCCGTAGATATTCCGCACTCCTCTGCATAGGCGGAAAGGAGTTCGTGTTGTTTT
Organism: uncultured Nitrospira sp.; assembly: GCA_964494125.1. Lineage (GTDB taxonomy): Bacteria > Nitrospirota > Nitrospiria > Nitrospirales > UBA8639 > Nitrospira_E. The sequence goes on from CAZBQO010000002.1 coordinate 11,359, forward strand.
GGAGTCAGTTTTGTAGGAATTTGAATTTTAGTCCGAATCAGTTGATCGCCACGAGTTTGGGACTTAAGCCCAGGAGCGCCCAAGCCTTTGAGGCGGAGAATTTGATCGTGTTGGGTCCCTCCAGGGATTTTCACCATGGTGGTTCCACTTAATGTAGGCACTTCGACTTTTCCCCCAAGCGTCGCTGTCACAAAATCCAAGCGAAGATCGTAGAGTATCTCCTGGCCTTTCCGTTGAAAGTGCGGATGGGGCCGTACATTGAGTGCCACATACAAATCTCCAGGAGGTCCGCCATTCATGCCATGTTCGCCTTCATGGGAAAGTCGAAGTCTCATGCCGGTTTCGACTCCAGCTGGAATGGTGACTGCTAAGAGCCGTTCTTTGTGAACGCGTCTTTGTCCTTTACATGTCTTGCAGGGATCAGCAATTACTTGACCTGATCCTTGACATTGTCCACAGGTTCGATTAATGGTGAAAAAACCTTGTTGTAACCGTATTTGTCCGGCCCCACGGCATGCTGAACAGGGTTTGACTGCTTGATCGGATTTCGCGCCAGTTCCATGGCAGGTTTCACAGATTTCCCAACGAGGAATTTTGAGTTTGGCTTCCTTACCGTTAATGGCCTCTTCAAAGGAAATTTCTAAGTTGTATTGAAGATCATTGCCCTGTTCGGCTCGATTTTGCCCTCTGCCTCCCCCGAAAAAGTCTTCAAAGATATCCCCAAACATATCTCCGAAGCCGCCACCTCCAAACCCGAATCCATCGGCTCCTCCTCCCTGGCCAGCCGCTGCATGACCAAACATGTCATATTTTTTTCGGCGATCTGGATCGCTGAGCACTTCATAGGCTTCCCCTGCTTCCTTAAACTTTTCCTCAGCCGCTTTTTTCTGAATTGGGTCGGCGTGCAAGTCCGGGTGATGTTGCCTGGCAAGTTTTCTAAAGCCTTTTTTAATGTCTTCTTCCGAGGCATTGCGGTCCACCCCGAGAATTTCATAATAATCTCGTTTTTGGGTCTGTGCCATCAGCGTTGTCCAAAGGTGGAATAATGTATGCCTATGTGCATTAATCTGTTCAAAAGGTTTTAATTTTTACCTTTATCAACTTCTTCAAATTCTGCATCTACAACTTTTTCCTCACTGCCGGCGCTTTCACCGCCAGTTGTTCCTGGGCCGCCATCTGGTCCAGAGCCGCTGGCAGAGGCATCCGTGGAAGCCTTTTTGTACATTTCCTCTGCTAATTTATGAGAGGCGGTGGTGAGGTTTTGCATGGCGGTTTTAATTGTTTCGAGGTCCGTTCCCTCCATAGCTTTACGAAGTGCGTCAACCGCACCGGTGATGTTGGATTTCTCGGTTTCCTCAATCTTGTCTCCATGCTCGCTCAAATTCTTTTCGGTACTATAAATAAGGGTATCGGCTTGATTCTTGACTTCGACCAATTCCCGCTTCTTTTTGTCTTCTTCGGTATGACTTTGAGCTTCCTTAACCAGACGCTCAACTTCTTCCTTGCTTAATCCGCTAGATGCCGTGATCTTGATTGATTGTTCTTTTTGTGTGGCCATATCTTTGGCTGAGACATGCACAATACCGTTAGCGTCGATATCAAATGTGACTTCAACTTGCGGGACACCTCTTGGTGCCATCGGAAGGCCCACTAAATCGAACTGACCCAATAGTTTATTGTCATTGGCCATCTCCCGCTCACCTTGGAAGACTCTGATGGTCACGGCAGTTTGGTTGTCGGCGGCGGTTGAAAAAATTTGACTCTTTTTGGTGGGTATGGTGGTGTTGCGTTCGATGAGTTTTGTGAAGATTCCCCCTAATGTTTCGATGCCGAGTGAAAGCGGGGTGACATCTAATAACAAGACATCCTTCACATCTCCCTTGAGGACTCCACCCTGAATGGCCGCACCGATTGCCACGACTTCGTCAGGATTCACGCCACGGTGGGGTTCTTTGCCGAAAAATTGCTTAACTCGTTCAATCACTTTTGGCATCCGAGTCATTCCACCTACCAAGACGATTTCATTGATGTCGCTGGTGGTCATATCAGCATCGGCAAGAGCTTTTTTGCAAGGTTCGATTGTTCGCTCAATTAAATCATTCACCAATTGCTCGTATTTTGACCTGGTGAGTTTAAGTACCAAATGCTTTGGTCCACTGGCATCGGCGGTGATGAAGGGTAAGTTTATTTCGGTTTCTTGTGAGGAGGAAAGCTCGATTTTTGCCCGTTCAGCGGCTTCTTTCAGTCGTTGCAGGGCCATTCGATCATTCCGTAAATCGATTCCTTGATCTTTTTTGAATTCTTCAACCAACCAATCCATGACCCGAAGATCAAAGTCGTCTCCGCCCAAAAAGGTATCACCATTTGTGGATTTGACTTCAAAGACTCCTTCTCCGATTTCTAGAATGGAAACGTCAAAGGTTCCACCACCGAGATCGTAGACCGCGATACGTTCATCTTTTTTCTTGTCGAGTCCATAGGCAAGTGACGCTGCAGTTGGCTCATTAATGATGCGCAAGACATTTAAGCCTGCGATCTTTCCTGCATCCTTCGTCGCCTGGCGTTGGCTATCATCAAAATAGGCTGGGACCGTAATGACAGCATCTGTCACCTTTTCCCCTAAATAATCTTCAGCCGTTTGCTTCATTTTTTGAAGGATCATGGCAGAAACTTCTGCTGGACTGTAGCTTTTTCCTCGAATGATGACGTGGGCATCCCCGTTAGCACCTTCAGCTGTCTTATAGGAAAGCCGGTTTGCGGCATTTTTGACCTCGGAAGAAGAATGCTTTCTCCCCATGAGACGTTTCACCGAATAAATAGTGTTTTCCGGGTTGGTGATGGCTTGCCGTTTGGCAATCTGTCCGACCAATCGTTCGTCTTTGTCGGTCAAAGCCACAACCGAAGGGGTGGTCCGGCCGCCTTCTGAATTGGCAATGACCGTTGGGTCTCCACCACTCATCACCGCCACGCAAGAATTCGTTGTTCCTAAGTCAATCCCAATAATTTTGCTCATACGTTTATTCCTCCCTCTTCACCAGATTCTTTAGTCGAACCAGGTTCTGTCAGTTCTGATTTTTCTTTCGCCACGCTTACCATAGCCGGACGTAAAATGCGATCGTGCAATAAATATCCTTTTTGAAATTCCTCGATGACAGTGTTCGGTTCCACATTTTCAGATTCCACCTGGGTCACTGCTTGATGAATAGCAGGATCAAAAGAATGTCCTGTGGTGCTTACTTGTCGAACGCCAACTTTGCCCACGGTTTCCAGGAATTGTTTGTGGGTAAGCTCTACCCCCTCTAATAATGGGCCACTCGTTCCTGCATCTTTCGCGCATTGAATGGCTCGCTCAAGGTTATCAATAATCGGAAGTAAATTTTTCAATAATGATTCATTGCCAAATCGAATAGAATCGCTCTGATCCCGCTGGGCTCGGCGTTTGTAGTTTTCAAATTCTGCGGCCAGGCGCAAATATTTATCTTGGAAAATTTGAAGTTCTTCTTCCGGCGTTCCGCCATTTTCAGAAGCACTTTCTGATGTGTCCTCGGTCGAATGTTCTTGAGGACTGACTTCTTCTGTAGTCACTTCTTCAGTAGTTTCCTCTCTTGAGGACATGGTTTTACCTTTTCCCGATTGTTGCGTCATAAATGACCAGTAAGAAGAGAGAGACATTTCAAATTGCTTATCGCAAGTTAGATAGTCACTTCATCTGGCAAGTCAACCCATCTTCTTAAATTTCTTATGATTTTTGGTTAAGCTAAAGTATTTAAAAATCAGGAGATGAGTTATCCACAGGAATGGTTCATGCGATCATAGAGGAGCTTTAAGCCTTCTAGTGTAAGGTTGGGTCTAACCTCCTGAATAGTGTGCGAAATTGGAACAATTGTTTGGGCCAACCCGCCAGTCGCGATGACAAGTGGGGATTCTCCGATTTCCTGTTGAATTCTCCTCACGATTTCATCAACCAATCCAGCATATCCATACATGATTCCTGCCTGCATACTGGAAGTCGTGTCTTTGCCCACCACGGATGCCGGGATAACCAGATCAACTTTTGGAAGCTTTGCTGTTTTGGTGTGCAGGGTATCTGCTGCGCTTTTTAAGCCAGGGGCAATGGTTCCACCTAGGTACTCGCCTTGTTGAGTGACGATACAGAATGTGGTCGCGGTCCCAAAATCCACAATAATCAGATATCGTCTATAGCGGGCAAATGCTGCAGCCGCATTGACGAGACGGTCTGTCCCAATTTCCTCTGGATTACTGTATCGGAGGATGAGCCCATGAGGGCATGCGCTGGTGACGATTAGGGGTTGTTGTCCGAATAATGATTGGGCCAACATGTCGAAAATATGCGTGAGAGGGGGGACCACACTAGTGACAATACAGCCTAAGATGTCTTCTGGCAGGATTTTATGAAATTGAAGGAGGGAGCGAAGAACAATACTATATTCATCAGGAGTCTTGGTATGGTCGGTGGATAAGCGCCAGTGTGAGATCAGTATGGTGTCTTGAAAAACCCCACAGACAATCTGTGAGTTCCCAATGTCGATGGCCAGAAGCATAAAAAAGGGTCACTCCTTTTGAGCAGTCATTCAGAGATGGGTCATTGTTGGTTGGTTGTGCGAAGATGAAGGATTTCGCCGGAATGAATATCTCGAATCCTAGCTGATTGATCGTTTGGGTCAGAAGGGGAGGGAATGACTCGGAGTTGGCCATGTTCTCCTATGGAATGAGCCAGCCCCTGGAGTTGGCTTCCATCAGGAAACTGAACCTGAATCGTTTGTCCAATGGTGACGCACCAATGTGTGTATTCCACAAGATAAGACAGAGGCCCGTTGGACCTCAGGTTTTCCCAGTTTTTTTCCAAGGATGTGACCACCTTCATGATGAGCTCTTCCCTGTCCACAGCGCAATGACAATGGACCTGGAGAGAAGTCGCACTAGTTTGAAGTTCTAAAGGAAATTCCGATTGAGAGAGGTTAACGTTAATCCCAAATCCGATTACCACGCATGAATGGTGTCTTGAATTCCGAAAGGAATCACATAAAACGCCACCCAATTTACGGCCTCCAATTAATAAGTCATTGGGCCACTTTAGATCGATACGAATAGATGTCTGTTGTTTTAGTGCCTGGGCAATGGCCACTCCGGCCATGAGAGGAACCCATCCTAAATATTGAATGGGTGTCTCATGAACAAAAAGGAGAGATCCGTAAACATTGGACTTGCCTGGGGAAAACCAAGACCGATCTAATCGACCTCGACCGGCAGTTTGTCTGTCGGCCAGAATGACAGATCCAGAAATTGCTTGGTTCTTGGCATTTTCCACGGCAAACGCATTGGTTGAGGCTAATTCTTCAAAAATATAAAGGGTTTCGCCAAACTTTTTTGTGGGAAGAAGGTCGGCTAGTTTTGTGGAGGATACCACTGATAAATCCGGGGTTAGAAAAAATCAGGCTCGTGGTTGGCGCTTTTGAGGACGTCTTGTTCGGAGAGGAACGATGTCCATGGATAGGTCCATGGATGGGGCGGAATGTGTGAGCGCCCCAATTGAGATGAAATCCGGTCCGGCTTTTGCCATATCTCGAACATTGTCCAAGGTCATGCCCCCTGATACTTCCACCAAGGCCTGTTTTTGGATGATTTCTATGGTCTGCTTGACATGTTCGGGGGGCATGTTATCCAATAAAATGACATCGGCCTTTCCCTTCAGGGCCTGCCGGGCCTGAGCAATCGTTTCGACTTCCACGCAAATTCGAAGGCCATGCGGGGCATGTTGCCTGGCCCATAGGCAAGTCTGGGTGATGTTTATCCGTTGGGATGCCATCACCATCAAGTGATTATCTTTAATGAGAATGCCATCATGGAGTGAGAATCGATGGTTTTTCCCACCGCCAAGGCGAATGGCCCATTTTTCTAATGCCCGAAGTCCCGGAGTAGTTTTTCGGGTGTCCACTATTGCGACGGGATAGTCGCGGACAGCCTCACAAAACTGATGAGTGAGGGTGCTAATTCCGGAAAGGCGCTGGAGGAAATTCAGGGCGATACGTTCGCCTTGAAGGAGCGATTGCGCTTTCCCCTTCATGCTCAGGATGGTGGTTGACGGGCGCACCATGGTTCCATCGCCAGCATGAGTGGTAAGTTCAATGGTTGAATCGACTGCTTGAAACACCTCCCTGGCAACGGCTACGCCTGCCACGATCATGTGGCTTTTCGCGATGATGTCGGCGCGAGCTAATAGAGTTGGTGGAATGAGAAGGGTTGAGGTCAGGTCTCCGTAGGCAAGGTCTTCTTCCAGCGCAGCGCTGATTATGCGCCGCATTGAGAAAAGAGGAGGAGGCAAGGCGAGAGAAGGTACACCCATCAGGTCGTCATGGAAACCAATTGTTGTTCGGTCATATTCAGAATTCCCAACTCATCGATCAACTTGGTACGGCGGTCTTCTGATTCCTGGATTATGGAAGGCTCCGCTTTCTCCCTGAATTCAGGGGAGGATAACCGACTGCCAAGGCGCTGCACTTCCTTCTCTTTTTCTCCAATTTGTTTCTGAATTTTTTTAACCACTTCATCGAGGTCAATCTCATTGGGAACGGGGATGCCAATAGTACTGAAATGACCAGAAGGCAATTGTAATGTACGGAGAGGTGGGATGCCCTGGTCTGTGATGATCGATGAGCGCAGAATTGACTCGATATAGGGCGCAAGGAAGGTCAAAATTGCCGTGTCATTGACCTGGGTGCTTGCTCCATAGATCGAAGGGGTTTGAGCGGAGGAAATATTCAGGAAGGCTCGCCCGGTTCTCGCCGTGTTGACAAACGCTTGGAGAAGTAAAAAAGCCTGTTCGGCTTCAGCATTGACCCATTCCGGCTTTTCAGTGGGATAGGGTTGCGTCATGATTGATGGCCCTTCGTGCGGAAAGGATTGCCATATTTCTTCGGTAATAAATGGCATCACAGGGTGTAACAGCCGTTGGATGATTTCAAATGATTCCAAGAGAGTCTGGCGGGTGGCAGGCGCATCAGGATGGTTTTCCTGTTGGAGGCAGGGTTTGGCGAGTTCTATGAACCAATCACAATATTCATGCCATATGAATTGATAGAGAGCAGAGGCGGCTTGGTCAAATCGATAGTCTTCAAAGGCTTTGCTTACTTCACGGATCGTATGGTTCAGTCGGCTGAGAATCCATCGATCTGGAAAAGGTCGGAACTCTGGTGCGAGCGATGTCCGTGGTCCATCCGCATAGAGATGAATAAAGCGTGCGGCATTCCAGAGTTTTGTGACAAAATTTCGATACCCTTCAATGCGCTCCTCGGCCAGTTTAATGTCCCGGCCAGGAGAGGCCATTGAGGCCAGAGTAAACCGCAGGGCATCCGTTCCATATTGTCGCATTTTGGTTAGGGGATCAATCACATTTCCTTTGGATTTGCTCATCTTCTGACCCTCGGCGTCTCGAACCAGGGCATGAATGTACACATCACGGAATGGGACCTGCCCCGTAAATTTCAGACCCATCATGATCATTCTGGCAACCCAAAAAAAGAGAATGTCCAGTCCGGTGACTAAGGTTGCTGTTGGGTAAAATGATTTAAAGTCTTCTGTGTTTTCCGGCCACCCGAGTGTAGAAAATGGCCAGAGGGACGATGAAAACCAGGTATCCAATACATCAGGGTCTTGAAAAAGGTTGGTCCCGCCGCATGTTGGACAGGATTGTGGTGGAGTTCTCGAGACAATGGGTTGTGCATCGGGGGTGATAAAGCAGCTCATTGTGAGGTCGGAAGGAATCATTTTGTCGCTATGAGCTTCGCCAACATGGCTAGTTTGGAGGAACTTGTCCTTGTTGCAGGTTCGACAGTACCAGGCGGGAATTTGATGTCCCCACCAGATTTGGCGAGAAATGCACCAATCTTTGATCTGGCGCATCCAGCCCAGATAATTGTTTTTCCATCCATCGGGAATAATTCGAATGCGTCCGGTTTCGACCGCTTGGATGGCAGGAGTTGCCAAAGGTTGGATTTTGACGAACCATTGCGGTGAAAGATAGGGTTCGACAACAGTTTTACATCGATAACATTTCCCGATGGCCATGGCATGATCTTCAACCTTTAAGAGGATTTCTTGCTTCTCCAGGGCTTCTATCACCATGTTGCGGGCTTCCTGGACTGTCTTAAGGTTGAGTATGGTTTGAAGTCTGGAGTCTGCTTGAGCTTCCTGAAGTCCTGATGGGCTCATTCGAGCTTGGAAATCGAGTATGGAAAGGCGCGGAAGACCGTGTCGCTCGCCTGCTTCAAAGTCATTAAAGTCATGCGCAGGTGTAATTTTGACGGCTCCGGTTCCAAATTCCCGGTCAACTAAAATCGGATCAGCTAAAATGGGAATGGTTCGGGTCGTCAAAGGGACGCGAACTTCTTTTCCAATATACTGCTGGTAGCGAGGATCCTCAGGGTGAACAGCCACTGCGGTATCTCCCAGAACGGTCTCTGGTCTGGTAGTGGCCACCATGAGGAATTGTGTTGGATCGTCAGCGAGAAAATACTGAATGTGATAGAGCTTTCCCTTAATTGGTTCGTGCTCGACTTCAATGTCGGACAGGGCTGTCAGGCAGCGCGGGCACCAATTTATTAAGCGTTCCCCTCGGTAAATAAGTCCTTCCTCGTACAGACGAACAAACACCTCTCGAACAGCCCGGGAAAGTCCTTCGTCCATGGTAAACCGGAGACGAGACCAATCGCAGGAGGCTCCTAACTGTTTTAATTGTTCGATAATAGTATCTCCCGATTGGTGTCTCCACTTCCAGACCCGGTCGATGAAGGCCGAGCGCCCGACGTGTTCTCGTGACTGACCTTCCTGCGCGAGTTGCCGCTCGACTACATTTTGGGTCGCAATCCCCGCATGGTCTGTCCCGGGAACCCAAAGAGTCTTTAGTCCCTGCATGCGTCGCCATCGAGCGATGATGTCCTGGATGGTCGTATTGAGGGCATGGCCGATGTGGAGTGATCCGGTGACATTTGGCGGAGGAATGACCAGGCAAAATGATTGAGACTGGTTGCCGAGGTCAGGCTGGAAGAGATGGTGCTCCATCCAATAGGACCCCCACCGCTGCTCGACTTCATTAGGATTGTAGGTTTTTTCTAACTGTGAAGATGACATACTTCGTTAGATAGGGTGTTTTGGAATTGGCAAAAAAAGTCTCCGATGTTATCACGGGCCCTACAGGCCCGCAATACGACCTCTTGTTCCCTCTATGATGCCTGTGGTAAAACAAATTCTATTAAATTTCCTAAAATTTTCAATTCACTCAGGAGAATCACCCATGCCACGTGGTCGGCAAAAAGATCGTGATCTGCGAAGAAAACATCGAAAAAATCAACAGCGGGTAAAAGGTTTAGAAGTGGCCAGGCGTGAAAAGGGCAAAAAGAAATAAGAACCGGTTTTATTGAGGCCGTGGCCTTCATTCCATAGAGCCTCATTTCTCTTCTTGAATTTCCATCCTTATGATTTTCGTTTGATCGAACGAACTTACAAGGCTCTTTTTGGGCGGAGGACAGTTCCTCGGTCCCTACGCCCTTGATCCTCTTCCCTCCTCATTTATTATTGTATGAGTTCCTCCCCCATAAAAGTCATTTTTTTTGATGCCGTAGGGACTTTATTCGATGTGAAGGGATCTGTAGGGGAGGTCTATTTAACATATGCCAAAAAATACGGGGTCCCGGACACCGAACACACCCAACATGCATTGAATGCAGCATTCAAGCAAACCATGAAAGACATGCCTCTTCCGATTTTCTCGGTGGAGCGGCCGGAAAAACTCAAACAGTGCGAGCGGTTGTGGTGGTTTGATGTTGTGCATGCCGTTTTTTATCGGGTAGGGATGTTCGAAGGATTTGACGAGTTTTTTGAGGAGGTATTCGAGGCGTTTGGGAAGCCTATCCATTGGGAGCTGTTTCCGGAAACACTCGAAATATTAGCTGAACTGAAGGGGAAAGGCTTTGAACTCGGAATTATTTCCAATTTTGATAGTCGGTTTTTTCAGGTTTCCCGTGCGCTTGGTCTCAACACGTTTTTTGATTCTGTGACCATTTCCAGTTTGGTCGGGTCCGCCAAGCCAGCCCAAAATATATTTGCTCATGCACTCGATGAGCATATGGTGATCCCTCAAGAAGCACTTCATGTGGGAGATCATCCTATTGAAGATTTTGAGGGGGCTCGACAGGCCGGTCTTCATGCCGTCTTGATTGATCGTTCAATAAATAGCCTCTCTCATCCACAGACCCTTTCAAATTTAATTCAACTGTCTTCATACGACCTCTTGCGTCCCTAAAAACCCAACCTGCATTCCATTTTCACAACCTTTCCGAGTGCGAATTTAAGGCCAGATGTCCCGTGTCTTTCCCTAACCCACGGGTAATTAAGAGGGTGAATCTTGAAGAGCTGAATGGCGGCCAGTGGTAAGGCGCCAAGATTGTAAGGGAATCCTTCACGATACTAAGGAGCCCACAGAAAATCAAAATGGGAATACTTGACCATTTTGGCCATTCAGGTTACGGTTTACAATCAAAGTAGACCCCTCAAGGCTGGTGCGGCCTTTTTTGACATGATGAACTCTTTCCAGGTGTGGATCCTTAAGTGTTAGTACTCCTTTGTCAATAACACGAAGCCCGTGGAATTTTTTGCTATCAGTGGATTGTTGAATGGATTAGCCGCTAGCGGGTTGGCGTCCTTTGTCTACTTCCGCGCTCCAAAGGATCCCAGGCATTGGACGTTTGGTTTATTTGGCATTGCCACTGCTTTATGGAGTTTTGGGTATTTTGCCTGGCAAGTCACGGATTCTGAGTTTTTTGCGCTTCTCAATCTTCGCATATTAATGGCAGGGGCTATTTTTATTCCCATTACATTTCTGCATCATGTTTTGTATTTACTTGGGAAGGAGAATATTTATAGCACTACGATTAAATGGAATTACTTTGTAGGTGGAGCTTTCCTTCTTGCCGATTTTACACCTTTCTTTATTCAAGGTGTCCGCCAAATTTCTGTCTTTCCGTTTTGGGGTGTGCCTGGCCTGGTTTTTCATTTTTGCCTGATTTGGTGGGTTGGTCTTGTAGTCTTTGCTCATCTTCTACTTATTCAAGCCTATGCAAAGGAAAGGGGATTGCGTCGAAGGCAATTTTTGTATCTCCTCATAGGCTCTGGAATCGGATACATAGGTGGGGCTACTAATTATCCCCTATGGTATGGGATTGAAATATTACCCTATGGGACCATTGGCTTTGCGGTCTATATTTCAATCGTAGCCTATACCCTGTTGCGATTTCACTGGTTGGAATTTTCGGTCTATGTTGAAAAAGGATTGTCCTATTTTGCTATTTTATTGTTTGTCTCACAGCCTGTGTATCCGATGTTGCTACTGGCGCAGAAATCCCTCCTGGGTGCCATTAATGTCAGGTTTTCCGTCGTGCAACTTGTGCTCCATCTCATGACGGTTGTGGGAGTTTATCAGATGAAAGTGGGAACGAAGGGTGCGGTCGCGAGAACCATACTCAAAGGCCGGGAATTGAGGACTCAGGCTCTCTCCCGATTTTCATCAAAAGTTGCGAACATGCATAATATTCAGGATTTGGGTCAGGCCATTCTAGAAACGGTCGGGAGAAGTGCTGGAGCTTCGAAGGCCGCAATCTTTGTTCTGCAAGTTGAAGAAAATCGGTATAGGGCAGTTTCAAGCTTTGGGTTTTCTCCTGATCATCCTGTTATCCAGAATGGATGGGCAATCTCGGATAATCTGCCACAATTATTACTATTTACGCAGGCAAAAGTCTCCATTGGGGATTTGAAAGGTTTAGACTCAAATGAAGGCGAGAGGCGTATAGCCGAAATATTAGAAGATGCCGAATTAGAGTTGTTCTATCCGATCTTTGGGAATAACCAATTATTAGGCGTTTTGGCACTTGGTCCTACGTCTAGTGAAGCTATTCGGATGATGGGTGGAAAAACATTTTGGAATACGATTATTCAGGAATCTGCCTTAGCTTTAGAAAATGCCATTTTGCGGGAAGAAATTCACCGTTCTCAGAATTTGCTTTGCCAAGTGGATCGCCTACGGTCCCTTGAAGCTATGGCCAATGGATTGACTCAGGAACTTCATAGTCCATTAGTCTCAATTAAAGCTTTCGTTCAAGTGGCTGAGTTGCGACGTCATGACGGGGAATTTATGGATAGGCTCCATCGTATAGTGGGAGAAGATCTTGCGAAGATCGAAGCCTTAACAAAAGAGATCAGAGAATATGTCAAACCCTTATCGGGATCATTGAATGCAAAGGCCCATATCCACGATATCATTGATTCCTGTCTGTTGTTTGTAGCAAGCAATCCTTCTTACCATAAGACGATGATTGAGAAGATATTTAGTCCAGATGTTCCGATGGTCTCTGTAGATCGCCAAGGGGTCATGCAGGCCATTTTCAATGGCCTGTTATTTCTCTTAAAAGACCCCTCGCATTTGTCTGGAACTTTGCGAATTGAAACGGAAGCTGATCGACAGGTTTTGGGACAAAATTGGCTTCAAGTTTCGGTGTGGTGGAAATCTGAAAAAACGTCAATGGATTCTGAGCTGGTTTCAATAGAGGAGTGGGACTTTGATAATTTCTTAATTGATGAACCTGATCCTTCCGCCACGCAAGGGTTAATCCTTGCACATCAAATTATTCAACGTCATTCTGGACGTCTTCAGCTTTTAACCAATGAGCGTGGTATTCTTGGATTTCAAATCCAACTGCCTCTCAGTCTACCCTATGGCAATGAGTATTCCTTGACTTCCTTTCGTAACCCCGCCATTCCTCTTAAGCAAGTGAAGGTAACCCCAGACGCTGGCCATCCTTTTTCGTAGGAAAAATTGGTAGAATCCTGATTGTTGGGTGCTGACTCCCTCTGAGTCAGGTGTCGGTAGTTGAATTGCGTCATTTTTCCTTTATGAATAGCTTTTCTCAAAATGAACGTTCCGTTTTTGACCATGTACCACTGGTTGTCTATCAGTGCACTCAACAGGGGATTGATCGGAATTTTGAGTTTGTGAGTCCGTACGTCCATTCATTGCTAAGCCTAACTCCTGAGCAACTCACCCAAGATTCCAAAGCGTTTTTTTGTCGGATTCATCCGGAAGATCGGAATATGTATTTGAGAGCTTGGGAGAAGCAGACTCATTTGCCTGCAACCATTCGGTTAGAATATCGGATGCTCGGTGAAGGAAATCGAGTGGTTTGGGTTCAAGAAAATAGTGTGATGTCTCATGGGAGAATCGAAAATGAAGTGATCTGCCATGGGGCGTTAATCGAGATCCCCGATCACCAACATATCAAAGAGGAATTGCAGCGGTGGGACCGAGAGCTCCAATCCTTGACCGGTAATCTTCCCGATATTATTGGACGATTTGATCGCAGGAACCGTGTTATGTATTTAAATCGGTGGTGGGATAGCGTTGACCCAATTCCCCCAGAGAAGTATTTGGGGAAGGAACTCATTGAGTTGGGCGTCTCTCAAAAGGTTGCAGGTGTGTTTGAGGAGAAAATTCAATCGGTTTGTAAAAAGGGTATATCAGAATCCCTGGAGATTTCCCATCCTACTGGAAAAGGACTGAAAAATTTTGAAATACGATTTTGTCCGGAGCCAACTATCGGTGGACAAATTTTAACCGTCTTGTTGATCTGTCGTGATGTGACAGACGTTCGAATGGCTGAGTTGGCTTTTCGAGACAGTGATGAAAAATTTCGCCAACTGGCCGAAACGGTGGATAGTGTGTTTTGGATCTGGGATGTAGACCTACAGCAAATAGTCTATGTGAGTCCTGCCTACAAACGACTTTGGGGCGGGGATCCCCAAAAACTCATGAATAATCCCTTTGATTGGTTGAGCATCGTTTTTCAGGAGGATCAAGCCAAGGTAGAAAATCTGTTTTTAAAGAGAATTGATGCGAAAGGCCTTGATATTGAATATCGAATCGTCACTGGTCACCAGGAGCTACGCTGGATCCATAACCGAACCTTTCCGGTGAAGGATTCATCAGGGAGGATTCACCGGATCATTGGGATAGCTCAGGATGTGACGGAAAGAAAGAAATGGGAGGAAGAGCGTCTGAGGGGGGCAAAGCTCGAATCGCTTGGGCTCTTGGCTGGAGGACTTGCCCATGACTTCAATAATCTGCTCACAGCTATTTTAGGCCAACTGTCTTTGGCAAAATATACGCTGGACTCATCCAATCCGCTATTCAATCGAATTTCTGAAGCCGAACATGCCTCTTTGAGGGCACAAGACATTGCGAGGCAACTTCTAACTTTTTCTAAGGGCGGGGCTCCGGTAAAAAAGACTGTTTCCTTGAAAGAGATCTTGTATGAGAATGTCCGACTGGTGCTCGCGGGCTCTAATGTCCGTCCAATCTTTATCATTTCCGATGATTTGTGGCCGGTCACAATCGATGCAGGCCAAATTTGCCAGGTGATTCATAATCTTGTGATCAATGCGAGGCAGGCGATGGAAGGGGGAGGGGAATGTATCATTCAAGCTCACAATGTTACCGGGGATGGGGTTGAACTATCGGGTTTGGGAGCCATGACTTCGCATGCTCAGGATTGGGTTGAAATCCGCTTCATTGACAATGGGATCGGAATTTCAAAGGACAATTTAGAAAAAATATTTGATCCATATTTCACGACCAAGTCCACAGGGTCAGGGCTAGGACTTGCAACGTCCTACTCCATTGTGAGGAATCATGGAGGAGTGTTGGCTGTGAAGTCCGCACTCGGTGAAGGTAGTACCTTTTCTTTATTTCTACCCGCTATCCCCATTCAAGAAATGCCTCAAGAATTGCCGGAGCGGAGCGTGAAAGTAGGGCAAGGCAAAATTCTGATCATGGATGATGAAATCCAAATTCGAAACGTTCTTGGTGAGATGGTGGAAACCTGTGGTTACAGCTACCAAACAGCCAAAGACGGAGACGAAGCCTTGAGAAATTTTTGTGAGGCAAGAGAAATTGGTTCTCCATTTTCAGCCGTCATCCTTGATTTAACCATACCTGGTGGGCTAGGAGGGAAAGAAGTCATCAGTCGGCTATTAACTATAGATCCCCAAGTCAAAGCTATTGTGGTGAGTGGTTATTCAAATGACCCTGTCCTTGCCAATTATCAGGAATATGGTTTCAAGGGTAGAGTCGCCAAGCCTTTTAATCTTGTGGATCTCAGCGTGGTACTTCATTCCGTTTTAGAGAAGACGACATCATAAGCCTTGGCCAAGGTGGGGTGTCTTGGCATTTGCATAATTGTTCGTTAAAAAGGGGGAATCCTCATTGGTGTTGGATTCCCCTTTTTCTATGACCACTGTCCATTAAAATGCCATGCTTCCCGGTTATGTGAAGGGGAGGGATGGTTTTTCATTACTAGTTAATTCTTTGTGATTACCAAAAATAGGTTGACCCCTTCAGGTTCTTGTTCAATACGGATTTGATTCTCTGTAAACCCGCATTCCTGGGCAAGCATACGAAGGTGGTTTTTGCTTCGATGAAATAAATCCCATTTAAAAAGTTCCATGTAGCCGCGACTGGGATTCTCAGTGGTGAAATTTCCAATCACCATTTTTCCATTTGGTTTGAGAAGAGTAAAAAACCTTTTTAAGGTTCGCTTGAAGATATTGTCATTGAAATAATCAAATAACCCGGCCGACCAAATCAGGTGGTAGGTTTTGGTCGGTGAAAAACGAAACACATTTTTGTGCGTAAACTGAATATGAGAAAGAAAGTCACGGCAAAGGTCCTTGGCATAATCGATGGCCTGTGCGTCCTGATCAACGCAATCAATCTCGAGTTTATAGCTTAATCAATAGCTCGCCATGGGCCGGAGGCTAAGTTAAGAATATGGCTGGTTGACGGAGTTTCCATTTTTGTTTTCCATAATTGGTCAAGGAAAAATGATAATCGGTTTCTGACTGCCTTAGGTGCTTTTTGGGTATGAAAAAACTCGTCCCACTTAGATAAATGCGGGTTCGAAGATGTGTAGTAATTGTATATTTTTTCAATAATTTGATAATCGCCTGCATATCCTAATGGTTTATGGTACGCCCAGCCCTGAATGGTTGCAGGTGAAAGGGCTTCTCCAAATGCCGCTCGAATCAACCCTAATTGATCAGCGGAAAAGATCTTGTGTATATTTTCTCGGGAAAACTGTTGAAGTAGTGTATTTAGCAAAGGATAGTCTGTTAGGTTTGGGCCTCCTTTTTTTGAGAATCCGGAAATGAGTTCAGCCGTGCTTTGGGCAAGTTTTTGAATCTCTGTGGCTCCACTTGGATGAAATTGGGAAAGTGGGATAGTGTGTGGGAGCATAAGAAACCTCCTGTTTGTTGTTAGGGAGAAATATAATGTTGAACATTGAACATATCCCTAAACGTCAAAGACGGTAGGGACTGGAATGCACGGAATGAAAATGGGGAAAAAATGTGAACGGAAGAATAACTTAATGTTCCCCAGAGAGGGGGCAGGGGAGGGGCAGTTCCTGGTCCGGAATTCGTCCGCATGGTTGGACAAAGACCCGGGATTCCTGAAGGTTGACCGCTAAGAAAGATTTAGAGAAATCATAGGACCTCGTCTATTCCCTCCGTTTTTCAAATAGAAGGAGCATGTGGATGGGGGGACACATGAAAAGGAACATAACGGTCCTGCTTAATGTGCGGGACTTTACCCGATCTTAGAGGCCCCTGTCTAGGAAATTAATGTGATGGTTTCATGGAATCTCATGTAGCGGATGATAATTAATTGCCTGTTGGAATAAAGTAATGCTTTTGTTTAATTTTCAATTCTTGAGAAGGTATTACGAATGTGGTGACACCCTGGCCTGTTTTGGCTAGGGTCAAAACTTGAAAACATTTCCGGTTGATGGCGAAAATAATAAAACATCAGAGTAAAAAAAAATCTAGGCCTCATGCTAAGGTTATTCAGGGCATTCCAAAATCTAAAAAAACACAATTTCAGAAACGCCTTCTGACATGGTATGGGGAATTCGGGCGGGATCTTCCATGGAGGAGAACCACCGATCCCTATAAAATTCTGGTTTCTGAGGTCATGTTGCAACAGACACAGGTGGATCGGGTTATACCTAAATTTCATGAATTTCTTGGGAAATATCCCACACTGCAGGATCTAGCGGTCGCTCACCCGGATGATGTTCGCAGAACGTGGTATCCCCTCGGGTACAATATTCGACCATATCGTCTTCATGGCATTGCCTGTGAGACGATTGAGCGTTATGGCGGAGCTATTCCCAGTAAGGCAGAAGAGCTCCTTTCTCTGAAGGGGATTGGTCGTTATACCGCAGGAGCCATCAGATCATTTGCGTTTAATAAAGATGCGCCTATTTTAGACACTAACGTGATGCGGGTATTGCACCGGATATTTATTGGGAAAGGTGAGGCCAAGAAGCAGAAGACCGAGTTATGGGTTCTCTCTGAAACACTTATTCCCAGAGGCAAAGGGTATGATTTTAATCAGGCGTTAATGGATTTTGGGGCCATGATGTGTACGGCCAGAAAACCCACGTGTTTATTGTGTCCAATGAGGAATATTTGCCTCACCGTTTCTTCGGATGAAAGGTAGGTATCTTGCTGCAGTCCTCGACTATTGTTGTGGCTGCCGCCATTATCTGCCGGAAAGATATGATTCTTTTGGCAAGGAGAATGACGGAATCCCATCTAGGGGGGCTTTGGGAATTTCCAGGAGGAAAAAAGGAATTAGGAGAAACACTAGAAGATTGCTTGCGCAGGGAAGTGAGAGAGGAGTTAGGGGTGGATATTAGTGAGCCCCTTCCGTTCCATGCTCTCCATTATCAGTATCCAGAAAAAGTGGTGGAGTTGAATTTTTATACCTGTTCCATCATTCAGGGCATTCCTCAAGCGTTAGAGTGCGCCGAGATCGCCTGGGTTCACAAGCATGAATTGAATTCCTATGCTTTTCCTCCTGCAGATATCCCTGTTGTATACAAAATTCTTCAATCTGGGTATTTGGACGAATGAGTTTTTCTGGTTTTCCAGAAGGCTTCATGAGACATGAAGATTATCCTTGATTTCTAGGTCATTCAGGCTACCATGCCTAAGCGAGAAATTATTAGGGATTGAAACTTGGCTGCTATCCGACTTCCCTCCTCACGCTTCACTGATGTTTTTCCTAATTCGGGGTACGAAGAATGCATTCATAAAGGAGATAAGGTTTGACGCTCTCCATTTGATTGAGCCCTCGGTTGCCGCGTGTTCAAACGCTCAGACCCCAGATTTAACTATAGCTCGGACCCTATCCGCAGATGTCCAAAGCGGGGATGGGCATGAGCACGAGCACGAATGTGGTGCACAAGGGCGCGATTGACCCTTCCCAAAACTGCGTCGATTCCACGAGGAACGTGCATACGGGGCTAATCGACAGCCCCGCGCGCAACTCACCGAGAACGTCCGCGGAAACCCCTGACCCAATTCTCGG
>CAZBQO010000002.1:29951-45479 GCA_964494125.1 uncultured Nitrospira sp.
GCAAAGCACATTTTTGCAGGTTTAGTTAAACTGCCGCTTGAAATTAATCGGGAAAATTTCGGACTGAACTCATGTACAAGAGGATGGCCATATGGAGTAATTGGGATATGCGGGATGGGGAAAAGGACGTACATTTGTAATCCATGTTTGCCAGTACCAAATGATGTTTTGATATTTATATGGCCCAGGTGAAGTCCTCCGGGGGAGCCAATCTATGGATATAGGATCATGATTTATTCTATTGAGCGGAGGTGTCTTGAAGACGTCGAATTTCTTCAGCTTGTTGGTCTACGATTTTTTGAAGGTCCCGCAACTGGGAGTTCAGCGAATCTATGGTCAAGGGTGCTTCAGTATTTTTGTGGGGGGGTATCTGTACGCCGGGTTGGGTTAGTTGATTCTCTTTGCTGATTGGGTTTAAAGAATCGAGACTTTGATAGTTGATGGCAATCCCATGGGACGTCGAGGGAATTGTCATGAAGTTTTGGGCCTCTTCTGCCCTTATGATAGATTCCTGATAGGAAAAGACGAGAGAGGTTGGCTGAAGTTTTTGAGAGGTATTTTGCATTTTTGGAGATCCCCCAGGGTAGAGTTTGAAATTTTCCAAAGTCAACAGAAGGGATGATGGAGGAAAAACGGCGAGCATTCCCTGGATCGGAATATGCTGCTCATTAGTTGGTGGACACTTAAAATGGATAACTTCCTCTGGTGTGACCTGAGAAAATGCCATGGATACGTGGGGTGCCAAAAAATCTATTTGAGATGAAGAGAATGCGGGAACGGGGTGGTGCTTTGAAAGCAGTAATTGTTGGAGTATGCCTTCCTCTTGGCTGATGGTCATGCCATTTAAAATCTTGGCAATAAGGGATTCAGAAAGAAATGCTGGATGTTTTGGAGCCTGCTTCAGAGCGTGAGATGTTTTTAGAGAAATAACGCACTCAGGCCCCTTATAGAGAACTGTTTCGACTTCAGGAGTCCAAGAGCATTGCAAATTGAAGATTGCCAGGGTAGCGATAATCAAACATCGTTTAGTGAATCCTAGCGGCTTGAAATGACCTAAAGACGGTGTGAATGAATGTGGCAGTGCTTGGATCACTTCGCCAGATGTTCAGGAAACAAGAGCCAGAATTTTCGTGACGGCAATGGAGAACAAAAACAGATGGTAATGATTAGGCTTGTCGAATACCACAGGCACGGGCAATTCCCTCCTGATATCGTGACCACAAGTTCAATGCCTCTTCTAATAGCGAGAGTACCTTGATCTGATCACCGCTTTCATCGGTGTGATGCGTCACCATGTCATACACCGTTTTCCGAGATCCTGCGGAAAACATATGTTGGGCACGAATATAATCCATAAATGCCGGTGATAAGCCTTGGTGCTGACTTAAATAATGTTTCCGGACGATATCTTCAATCTCATCCTGGTTTTGTACTGGCTTGGGATATAGCACTTCTTCCGGATCGTTGGCCGTTCCTTTTATAAAAATTGAGAGAACGGCCGCTCCCACCGACCACTCTTCTTCCTGGCATATTTGATTTAACCATTCTCGATATCCACGGCTTGATGCCAACAGTTCCACATCACGAAATCCAGCCCTGTCAAATCCCAATCCATTCATCATGTGAAGAAATAGTTCTTGATGAGGCTGTCCAAGGGAGAACCCTCCGGTTTCCTCTTCATAGATAATTGTGGCAAGCAGCCGGCGTGCCTCCCATGGAGGATTTTTCCCAAGAACCTGAGCGAGGAGTACGGAGAAATCGCGAACATAGACGACGTATTCCTGATGAAAATAAATATTTAATTTTTCTTTGGTAATAGTGCTACCTTCCAGAAAGGGAGTGGCCCAATGATGTTTTCGGCGCAGCACATCAAATATTCGGTCACGAAATTGTTCTGGTGAAAGTTTTCTCATGCAGAGGGGTTATCCCTTATTACGGTCTATTTGCTTGAAATGAATAGGTGGGCTTTTAAGTAAATACGGGATTATGATAGACATCGTAAGTGCCTATATATTGATAACACATTATCACATATCAAAGGAGTCAGTAACAATGCAACCAATTAACCTGGCCGACCCTGATGCCATTTTAGAATTTTTAGCGAACGTGACGCTACGCGGCGAAGGGGTCACTGCCGAAAATTTAATGGAATATGTGATGGATGAGGGATTTACCGAGCCCACGTATTTAAGTGCCAAAGGGGAAGATCCTCTGGCATTTTACCAGGGACAACCCAATGCCTGGGGAATTTATCAAATCCGCGAATGGAAACGGGTTTTAATTATTTCTGGAGGACCAGGAAAGGAAAGACGAGCCCAAATTACCGAAACTCCTTAAGCATATCTAAAGTTTGAGAAAGGTTTAGTGAGGGATGTCCTAACTCTTTCTGATGAGTAGTGTTTCACTCCAACTTTTATTGGAACAGAACGTTTCTCAATACCAGCCACCTATTAATTTCCCTTCTTCAAAGTAAAGATATCTGTGCTTAATCGTGCTTGAATCCAGCCAATCTTCATAGATCCATTCTTCTCGTCGTATCCCTTTTTCCGTATAGCTGACATTCATTTGATAGGGGGAGCCCCAGGCATCCATCACTTGCTCGCGACTCATCCCAGCCATGACAGATTTATCTTGTAGGTGCTGTTCAAAGGTTGGGTCAAGTAATCGTGGTACAACGCCCCATCCGACCATCCAGAGCCCAAAAGCTACCAAAAAACCATATATTGTGAGCCGAACCGGACGTCGACAGATCCATGGTGTAATTTGAGATTCGTTGCTTGTCTGCTGGGAGAGCTGTTCAGTTTCCGGACGGGAAATGTTTCTCTCTGCAGATAGTGAGGGTGAAGACATTTTTAGATTTTCGTGTGTTATCATAATTAAGGTAATTTACTCATTAATCTAACAGTGGATTTCCTGGCGGGTCAAGGTAGAATTGTATGTTTCTTGAAGTTGAACAGAACCCGAATTTTGAGGGGTCATATTTCATAAGGTTTAAAGAATTAGGACCTCCGCGGCGGGTGTCCCATGTAAAATCCTATGACCGGATTTCCCAGGGAGAATGGTGTGTGGTCACGGGGTGGTGTGATGATCCCGATCAACCTCTCTGTCCTGTTTATGCGCAAAGGGTAGAAGATTCAGGTGCAGGTTCAGCCTTTATTGTTTTTGGAGGAAACTGGGGTATTCGACTAAAACTCGCAAACGATGCCAATGATTGGAGTATTGAGGATGCCAATCAATGGGGCGAGGGCTATTTATCATTAGGAGAAGAACGGGATCTTAGATTTGAGTAAGGTCGACGAAGGGTCAAACTCTAAACAAAACTTGGGCAAAAGATCAATCCTCATAGTGGGGTTGAGGAACGGATTTGATCGGTGCCGATGGAGCAGGAAGACGTTTCTGGAATTCGGGTGAAAAGGGGTTGAGGATGGGTTCATGAGTTAATCGTTGCTGAGTCCTGACGAGTTGCAGGCTTTGAGTCGAGATTTCCAGCCGGTCAATCGGGATGTCGACAGAGAGGATATTGGGAATTCCATTAATGGCAAACATTTGGTAGGCCAGCGACCAGGTGAGCTTTTCTTTCCCTTGTTCTTTGACAATGAAATCGGCTTCCGGTGAAGGAGATCCCTTAAACAGCAGGACCCAGAGATTGGATCGGAAGGTTGGCGCTGACGGTTCTGTCGGAGGAACAAATTCAGGGACAAGGGAAGGAATATCTTGTAAGGGAACCGCAGGGGAAAATTCCACTTCGCATCGCTGAACATACAAGGTCGGAATGTTCTTGCCTTCATTTAAATCGGGAACATAGGAGAAGGAATAGCGAACTTGGATGCCATTCCGGGCATAGGTGTAAACATCTTCGCCATTTCCTGGTGAAACCAAATTTTTGAAATATTTTTCCCAATCGGGGAACGTATAGTAGCTGAAAACACGGAGGGCGGCTTTTCGGGATCGAACCGCCATCGGAGTTCCTAGTGTTTGACGTAGCTCTTCTTGTGTTAAACCTAAATAGCCGTCTTCAAAATAGGGTTTGGCTGAACCAGGGGTAGGCCACAAGATTCCCCCTATGCTACAAAGTATTGTAACGAATGCGGCAAAAGCCACCCATAAAAGTGGCCTTTTACAAAGTGGGAAGGAAAATGTCATAAAAAGATCGTGAATTTCGTAATCCTATTTCTTGAAATTCCTGGAAGTCAAGAATGGGGTATGAGAAATGGCTGATAAGCCTTGAGTTGTTGCACGTGAGTTGGGATGTTTTTTGAATGATGAGGGGGTAAGAATGAGCACATTAGAAGCGGCTTTAGAATCTCGAATCCTTGTGCTGGATGGAGCCATGGGGACCATGATTCAGGCCCATAATCTGAGTGAAGGGGATTTTCGCGGGACGCGTTTTGTGGATCATGTCTGTGATGTCAAAGGCAATAATGACCTGCTAAGCCTGACGCAACCAAAAATTATTGAAGATATCCATGTGCAATACCTTCAGGTTGGCGCCGATATCATCGAGACGAATACCTTTAATTCCAATGCCATTTCTTTAGCCGATTATCAGATGGAGGATTTGGCCTATGATTTAAATCTGGCATCGGCACAATTGGCCAAGCGTGCGGTGGCTCGGGTACAGGCAGAGAAACCTGATCGTACGTGTTGGGTCGCCGGGGCCCTCGGCCCCACCAATCGAACTGCATCGATGTCGCCTGATGTAAATAATCCGGCATTTAGAGCGGTCACCTTCGATGACTTAGCCGCAGCGTATTATGATCAGGTTCGGGGTTTGGTGGAAGGTGGCGTCGACCTTCTTCTGGTCGAAACCATTTTTGATACGTTGAATGCGAAGGCCGCTTTTTATGCTATTGCCCAGTACAGCGATGAAGTGCATCGCCAATTCCCTATTATGGCGTCGGTCACGATTACGGATCTCAGTGGCCGGACGTTATCAGGGCAACTGATTGAGGCGTTTTGGAATTCCATTTCTCATGCCAATCTTTTGAGTGTGGGGATTAATTGCGCGTTAGGGGCCAAACAAATGCGCCCCTATATTGAAGAGCTTTCCAAAGTGGCGCCTGTCTATATCAGTTGTTATCCCAATGCGGGATTGCCTAATGCCTTCGGGGGGTTCGATGAGACGCCAGAGCGAATGGGCGGAGATCTTCGCGATTTTGCCAGCCAAGGGTGGGTCAATATTGTGGGCGGGTGCTGCGGGAGTACGCCCGAGCATATTCGAGCGATTGCGGGAGGGGTCAAAGATTATGCCCCGCACAAAAAAACCCATGTTCCCCGCCTCACCCGGTTGAGCGGATTTGAACCATTAACAATTCGACCAGAAGGGAATTTTGTTAATATTGGTGAACGGACCAATGTGACGGGTTCACCGAAATTTGCCAAATTGATTCTCAACGGGAAACTTGAGGAAGCCTTGGCTGTGGCGCGCCAGCAAGTCGAAGGAGGTGCGCAAATCATCGATGTGAATATGGATGAAGGGCTCTTGGATTCCCAAAAAGCCATGGTAGAATTTTTAAATTTGATCGGATCCGAGCCGGATATTGCTCGTGTTCCCATTATGATTGATAGCTCAAAGTGGTCGGTCATTGAGGCGGGACTCAAGTGTATTCAAGGCAAGGGTGTCGTCAATTCCATTAGTCTCAAGGAAGGCGAGGACCAATTCCTGGAGCAGGCTCGGGAGATTCGCCGCTTTGGTGCCGCCGTGGTGGTGATGGCATTCGACGAAACAGGTCAAGCAGACACGCTTGACCGAAAAGTGGAGATCTGTACGAGGGCCTATCGTCTCCTAACGGAGAAGGTGAACTTTCCGCCTGAGGACATTATTTTCGATCCCAACATTTTGACGGTCGCAACTGGCATGGAGGAACACAATGCCTATGCCGTGAATTACATTGAGGCCACGAGGCAAATCAAAGCCACGTTACCTTTCTGCAAAGTCAGCGGTGGAGTCAGCAATATTTCCTTTTCCTTCCGAGGAAATAATACGGTGCGCGAAGCCATCCATTCCGCCTTTCTCTACCATGCCATCAAGGCGGGGATGGACATGGGAATTGTGAATGCCGGCCAATTGGGAGTGTATGAAGAAATTCCCAAAGACCTCCTCAAATTAGTAGAGGATGTCTTGTTGAATCGTCGGCCGGAAGCTACTGAGGAATTGGTTACCTTCGCGGAGACGGTCAAACAACAGGGCAAAGCAGCTGTGATTGATGATGTGTGGCGCCAGGGCACGGTAGAAGAACGTCTCTCGCATGCGTTAGTGAAGGGGCTTGTCGAATTCATTGATGCCGATGTGGAGGAAGCCCGTCAGAAATACCCTAAGCCTCTGGATGTCATTGAGGGGCCTTTAATGGATGGGATGAATGTGATCGGCGAGTTGTTTGGCGCGGGGAAAATGTTTTTGCCTCAGGTGGTCAAAAGCGCGCGAGTCATGAAAAAAGCTGTGGCGTATTTGTTGCCGTTTATGGATGCGGAAAAAGTTGAAGGTGAGAGTCGAAGCCAGGGTAAGATCCTGCTCGCGACAGTAAAGGGCGACGTGCATGACATTGGGAAAAACATCGTCGGTGTCGTGCTGGCCTGCAATAACTATGAAGTTCTCGATCTGGGCGTGATGGTTTCCTGCGACAAAATACTGCAAACCGCTCGACAGGAAAAAGTGGATCTGATTGGCCTGAGTGGACTGATTACTCCTTCCTTGGATGAAATGGTTCATAATGCACGAGAGATGGCTCGAGAAGGTTTTTCCATTCCTCTGCTAATTGGCGGAGCCACCACAAGCAAGGCCCATACCGCGGTGAAGATTGCGCCTGGGTATACCAGCCCAGTCGTGCATGTATTAGATGCGTCTTTAGCGGTTAATGTCGTGCGCAAGTTAATGAGCCCGGAAGATAAAACCGCTTTTGTGCAGGATGTGCAGGCGAAACAACAGAAAACGCGGGAAGCCTATCTATCCAAGACAACGGCCAAAAAATTTGTATCATTGGAGGGAGCGAGAAAGCGGCGGTTCGACATTGATTGGGAGGCGACGTCCATTGCCAAACCCAGGGTCCTTGGTCCCAAAGTTCTTGAGCATGTATCACTTGAAACGCTCGTTCCTATCATTGACTGGTCCCCCTTTTTTCACGCCTGGCAATTGCGCGGGAAATTTCCGAAAATTTTTGAAGACCCCGTGGTTGGGCCAAAAGCCAAAGAACTCTTTGACGATGCTCAAAAGCTCTTGCAAGAAATCATTGATCGAAACTTGCTTGCGGCCAAAGGTGTCTATGGATTGTTTCCAGCCAATAGTCAGGGCGATGACATTATCATCTACAAAGATGAGACGCGTTCCGAGGGTGTGTCAGTCTTTCATACTTTGCGCCAGCAAATAGAAAAGCCTCAAGGGGATTTTTATTATGCATTGGCTGATTTTGTGGCCCCGCAGTCCAGCGGAAAAGCGGACTATATCGGTGGTTTTGCCGTCACGGCCGGCCTCGGGATCGAAGCCCTCTGTCAGCGTTTTGAACAGGATCATGATGACTATAACGCTATTATGGCTAAGTCTTTGGCCGATCGATTAGCCGAGGCCTTTGCCGAATGGCTCCACCGTGAAGTACGGCAGGAATGGGGATTTGGCCAAGATGAGCAATTGACCAACGAGGAGCTGATTCAAGAAAAGTATCGTGGAATTCGCCCCGCGCCGGGGTATCCGGCCTGTCCGGACCATACTGAGAAACAGCATTTGTTTGAGTTATTGCAGGTTGAGAAAACCGTAGGTATTCAGCTGACAGAATCCTTTGCCATGTATCCGGCTGCGTCAGTCAGTGGTTTCTATTTTGCGCATCCCCAAGCCAAATACTTTTCCGTTGGAAAAGTGCAGCAGGATCAAATCCAGGATTATGCCAAGCGGAAAGGGATGGATGTCTCGGTGGTGGAACGCTGGCTTTCCCCAAACTTGTCCTATGACCCTACTTGAGGATATAGAGAATTTTGATTTTCAATTTTTGAGAGTGGCGGGATCCCTCTATTAAACCTTTGGGAGAGGGACAGGAGGAATGTTATGAAGCTGGTCTGAAATCTACGAGTGCTAATCCGGATCAGAATACCGTTGGCCACTTTCACCCGACCAACGGCTGATCCCAATTTCTTGAGATTCCCATAAGGCCTGAATTTCTTGAGCTGCCAAATCCGCTTCCTTTGTCCGTTCTTCACCTTCAGGTAATTCCTGACTTTCTTTTAAGAGAGCCTGACTTGGTTCTGGACCGCGACCTCGCGGGGAATTTTTAAGTAACACATTGATTGGCATAGTTACCTCATGTTGTATCGTAATGCTTCATGGATAGCGCCTCGTCACGTGGACTGTCAAGTCTGATAAAGGAGAGAACTTGTTTGGCTCGAATGGCCGGTTGTAAATGTCCCATCTACGTGAGAATTTCTTTGTCCATTTGGACAGCGTACTTCAAATGAAACCCATGATAATTATTGTCCCGGGCTGGTAGCGTTTTAGCCAAGGCTGACTTATTGTCGCAATAGCGGGGAAAATTCTGCCAACTTCCCTCTACCGTCTATGTCCTGATAAGCATGCTTAGGTTAGACCAGAATCGGTTGGAGGTTGTCGGGGCATTCAAGCATAGAAGTTTCAATGGGGTGGCTAATGCTCTGGAGGGCTTTCACGATCCATTGATATCGTTCTTCAGCCCAACTATCAAACGCAGAAGAATTTTCAAATACCAAGTCCCAGGCGGGGACCGAGTCCAATAGCAATAATTGATGGGGAGCGTTTTGTCCTGGAAAATACACCACCAAGACTGCCGATTTCCCCATGAGACTGATATCCGTAAACATATGAATCATGGCTTGGGCAGGAAGCTCAACTGTGCGGGAGGCGGCTTCAACGATTGGACCATAAATACGATGGAAGAGTTGTTGTGTCGTTTCATAAGGCGATTTGCTTTGATGGAGGTGGGGATTTGGAGCCTCGCCTAGCAGGTTCGTCACTAGATATTGGAGGGCTTCCCATGAGGGCATTGCCCCAGAATTGACTAGCGAATCCATTAAGTACGACATCCAATTGCGACATTCAGGCATGATTGTATGGCTCATGGTTATTTCCTCACAGCCATTTCTTAGGAATCCTAAGAAATTTTAGAGTTGTTGATGAAGAGTACGCTACCAGACAAGGAAGGAATTCCAAGGGCAGATGGGTAATATTAATATGAAGATATTATTCGGTCAAATATTAATTTCTTTCAATACTGTTTGAGCGTGCGATTGGCCTTGACCATTGTTTTTTCAAGGACTTAGAATGGGGCATCTATCTAATGAAAAAAACTAATAAGAATCAATGAGTTATTTTAGGACAAGAAATAGGGATGAATTAGGTTGTTCATGATTTCGGTTTGATTGACTTAAAAGCGAATAAATAATTTTACCTAGGATGTTAAAATGAGGATAAATTATGATAAAGGTGGGTTGATTCGCCCCTCTAAGATTCAATTACCAAGAACGACTGATTCCAAAGAGTCAACCAGCAAGGCCAAGATCCTGTTGGTCTTTCCCCCAGACTGGTACCCCTCAGAACCCTATCTGAGCCTTCCGACCTTAACGGCTTTCCTTCGATCCGCCGGCCATGACGTAGTCCAAAAAGATGTCAATCTAGAAATGTACGACTGGTATTTTAGCCGGGACTTCCTCCGTCGCATTCTTAAAAAAGTTCCCCAACAACTTGATCGTCTTAAAAAGATTAGAAAGGGTCGTGAGTTAACGGATGAGGAAGTGGACCTTCAGTTAGCTCTCTGCAATTGTACCAGAGGCTACATCAGCGATTTAGCTGAAAGAGCCGAGAAAGCAAAGGAAATTGTTCGAAGCCAAGAGTTTTACGAGAGTGACAAGCTGGAATGGGTGATGAACACATTCAGGGAAGTCACGGCCACGATATCCTTGGTGTATGCCCCGGCAAGAATCTGCATGCCTCCGATGGAAACCGATTTATCCTATAAACTGTTTATGTCGTCTGAAGTGCTTGAGGCCGTTGAAGATACTCAAGTCAATATCTATCGGGATGTGTTTGAGGAAATTCTGAAGCCGGCCATTCTGGCCGAAAAGCCTGATGTCATTGGGATTTCAATTGTTCTTCGCCAGCAATTGTTTTCCTCTATGACATTCTGTGCACTCATTAAGGAGCAATTCCCCGATATTCATGTGACCATCGGAGGTAATACTGTCACCCGCCTGAGAGAAGTGCTTCCAGATATCCCAAATCTCTTCGCATTATTTGATAGCGCGATTGTCTATGAAGGTGAAACTGCCCTGTTGCGATTAGTGGAAGCCATAGCCTCGGATGGGGATTTATCACATGTTCCTAATTTACTGTTTAGAGATGCAATGGGGATTCATGTGAATTCCGAATCCTACGCCGAAAATATGGGCGAGTTACCTCCTCCAGATTTCGACGGATTGCCATTGGAGAAATACTTTGTACCTGAGCCGATTCTTCCCTACTTAGCCACTCGCGGATGTTACTGGGGGCGGTGTGAGTTTTGTGATCATGGTGAGGGCTATACAGCAGGGTATCGGACCAAAAGGGATTGGCAGATTATTGAAGAACTCACCTATTTGAAAAATAAGTATCAGGCTCGAAATTTTCATTTTACAGATGAGTCATATCCCCCTGCCTTATTTCGGAAGCTCACCAAGAAATTGATTGAGTCGAATTTAGATATTGCCTGGACCACACATATCCGTTTCGAAAAGAGTCTTCTTGAGGACCAAGTTTGGGCGGATGCCAGGACATCGGGATGTAAATTCCTTCATATGGGCTATGAATCCGGAAGTGAGCGGGTGCTTCAACTCATGGATAAGGCGACCACGACGGAGGTGATCCAGCGAAGCTTGGAGTTGTCCTCTAAACACGGGGTTTGGAATCATGTCATGGGATTTTTTGGATTCCCAGGGGAAACTTACCAAGAAGCCAAATTCTCTATTCAATTTTTGGAGGATAATCGAGAACACGTCCATTCGATTGGATTTGGGACCTTTGATTTGAGCAAACATACCCCCGTCGCGAAGAATCCTGAAAAATTTGGCATCACCTATTATAAAAACCCGGAATGGGATTTGGCCTTGGATTACTATTTTACGGTGAAAGAAGGATTGAGTATTGAGGATGCCGAACGGGTATTCGAGGAATTTGAGCAGAATCATTATGCCGGGTGGGATTTGAAAATTTTCGTGCGGGAGTATGTGTTTTTGTACGTGGCCCACTTCGGGACCAATAAATTACCTTCGTTGCAATTTCGGCTCGACTCGCACGATTCCTCAACGAAATTAGCCTCTGTCTAATGTCAGGAGCGTTGACCCTATGACTGATACCTTAATTGAAATCGAGCGTGGTGGTTCGACCGATAAATCCAGACGGACTTTTAAAACGATGTTGCTCTTTCCTCCGGAATGGGTTCCTACCGCTCCATACCTTGCTCTACCCAGTCTGACTGCCATACTCCGATCCTATGGCCATGAGGTGGTACAGAAAGATGTCAACATTGAAATGTACGACTGGTTTTTTAGTGATACCTTTTTAATCTGGGTAAAGCTTCGAATGGATCAGCAGCGGCGAGGTTTGAACGAACGGAAAGCCCGCAATGAATTGACCGATTTGGAACGAGACCGACTGGCGTGTTTGACATCGCAAGATGCTATAGATGTGATGGAATTGGCTGAACGAGCTATAGAGGCCAAAGCCATTGTGCGAGGCGAGTCATTTTATGATGCAGAAAAACTGGAATGGGCCTTAAAAACATTTCGCGATGTTATGCAATTTATTTCTGCCGCCTATTTCCCCGCTTCCCTCGTATTCTATCCCATGGAAAGTAATCTGGGGTATCGCTCAGGAGTTTCGACTGAAGTGTTGGCATGCCTGGATGACGATCTTGTTAATGTGTATCGGGATGTGTGCCGTCAGTTGGTGCTTCCTGCTATTCAGAAAGAACAACCTGAAGTGATAGGCGTTTCCGTCGGAACCCAAATGCAACTCCTGGCGGGTATGACCTTTTGTAAAATGATTAAAGAGGAATTTCCTGACATTCATGTGACCGTGGGTGGCAACGTGGTTACCCGGTTAAAAGATGATCTCCCAAAACGGAAGCAATTTTTCACGCAAGTCTTTGATTCCGCCATCTTATATGAAGGCGAACATGCGTTGGTTTGGCTGCTGGAAGCGCTGGCGGGTGAACGAGACTGGGGCAAGGTCCCTAACTTGATGTGGCATCAAGAAGGGGAGGTCCGTGTGAATGATGAAATATATACCGAAAAGACGACGGCCTTGCCTCTTCCGGATTTTGAGGGGTTACCATTGGATGCTTATTTTGTCCCGGTTCGAATTTTACCTTACTTGGCCACTCGAGGGTGTTACTGGGGACGATGCACCTTTTGTGATCATGGACAGGGATATTTCGATCAGTACCGTGGAAAACCCGCGCATGATGTAGTCCGAGAAATCAAAGCCTTAAAGGAGAAATACCAGGCAGAGCACTTTTTATTTTCAGATGAATCCTATCCTCCCGCGTTATTAAAAAAGGTTTCGCAATTGTTGATTGAGGAACAGGTGGGGATAAAATGGACGACCTTAATCCGGTTTGAAGAATCATTGCAGGATCCTGAAATATGGAAGCAAGCCGTTCGAGCTGGCTGTTGCACGCTGTATTATGGGATGGAATCGGCAAATGAGCGTGTATTGGAGCTAATGGATAAGCATGCGAAAAAGGCTGTGATTGAAAATAATTTACGGGAAGCCGCCAAAGCCGGAATCTGGAATCATGTGATGGCTTTCTATGGTTTTCCGGGCGAAACACGGGATGAAGCCGAGGAGACACGGGAATTTCTTCTGGAAAATAAACGGTATATTCATTCGGTGGAATTGTTTTATTTTGTGGCCTACCGACATACACCAATGGTTCGGAATCCTGATAAGTTTGGTATCACCATTCATAAGCAGGAAGAGTATGATATGCCTCTCGATTACTATTATACGCTGAAAGAACCAGGTGGGATTACTTGTTTGGAGGCGATGCAATTGGCAGAGGAGTTTTATCAGAAGGATTTTGAGCCATGGGCTGTTAGAGTTAATGCCCGTGAACATGTATTCCTCTATATTTCTAAATTCGGTACGAATTACCTGCCCCAGATCTATGCAATGAAAGCCGGGCAGGATGAACCACGAACTGATGGAGTTCAAGGTCTGATTACCTGGCCTGTGTCTAATGCGCCTTCCGAGAAAAATTCAAAAGGTGAGCCAGGAATGTCCCGTGTGGTTAGTCATGCTGCTCCGTGATCATCCTGTTGTCGAGAGGAACGGCTATTCAGCAGATGATTGGATAGAATTTGATAGGCTGCATGAACTTCCTTAGTTTTGGCCTCTCCTTTTTTGTACATTTCCATATACTTCGCTGGATTATTGGTGAGGCCTGCGTAACGTGACGGATACCAGATTCGCCTGGCTTCTTCATATCGTTGCTTTAAGGCATCAGGCGAAAATGGCTCTGTTAGATTTAGGAGCAGCAGTGCCTGTTCGACGGTCATCGAGTTTGGGTCACTTGAGGAAATCATGCATTTTTCATCAGAAGGTTTTATGATGCTCAGCAGCCTGATTGATATGCTCAAGTGTTTCAAAAGAGCAGTGAGACTGTCAATTGGATTTCAGATCTAACCGCAGGCGGTCTTGTCTTAGAAATTTTTGACGATGCTGCGTGAACTCCCCATATTAGAAGCTCCAAAGTTATTTGGCAGCCAGGATTACCGCGATGTGTTGAAGCGGGAAATGGATGCAGGGAAAATTCCGTTGAGCTTAGGGAAAGAATGTCCGGTCAAATGTGCATTTTGTTATGAACTAGACCATTCCTACCGAGAAACGCTGGACCCCCCCAAAACCTCCCAGGAAGACTGGCAGTTTATGTTGAATTATATTAACTCCAAGCCAACAGATCCTCTTCAGTTCTGGTGCCTTGGCGGTAATGAATACATGGAATGGACCGATTTGTTTCTTCATCCAAAAGCCATGGAGTGGATCGAGGATTTTTTGAAATTTACCGATAAAAGCATTCAATTTTTCACCGTTGGTTTTGTCCATGTTCCCAAGATTCATCGGTTGGTCGAGCAATATCCCGGGAGAATAAATTTTGAGTTATCCGTCATTACCCTTGGGGAGTATCGACAAAAACTGATGCCGCATGCTCCATCTGTTAAACATCTGATGAAGGTCTTGGATGGCCCTGCAGTTTCCTCTGCAAATTTTTATGCCTTTGATGAAAACACGATGTCTGCAGATGCGAAAACGATTTCCCGAATCAATTCTCGGTGTGTACTGTGGATGGGATGTTTGACGCCGGTGGGCGGAATTCAAGAGGCAACAAGTCGTGTGATGAGGCAAGGTCGAAAATATCTTGCTGTTGAGGCGGAAAAGATATACGATGCCGGCCTTCCAAATTTTACGACCATTCATACTGAAGCCTATGTGACGGCTTTTTTGAACCGAAAGCGAATTCTTAGTCTATTTGACTCTTTGGAATTAGAGAAACGGGATTCAGTCGTCATGGCGGGAAGTGTGTATCGGATATTGTCTATGTTCAGAAAAAATCGAGCAAGGTTTCTCCATGTTCCGAATGCCACCCTTGGAGGGGATTCTGATTGTACGGTTCTATTGACGTTGAATGACATTGCCAAACGGCTGACAAAAGAGAAATATATTTATGTCCCTCAATGTATTGTGGAGTCCGGAAGAGGTCCGAATCGCGATATTGCTGGGGTTCATGTTGACGACTTTGTAAGTAAGACCGGAGTGAATGTGAGGATTTTGCCAAAAATTAGCACGAAGTTTGCCAATAATCGCTTATATCGAAATGGGTCACTACAAAACTATGTGGAGGACTATGTGCGCAATCCCTTGGCTCGTTCTTATGAAGCGATTCCGTTAATAGCGTAAATTATTGGAATATTTCATAAAAAGAGTTGATGGGAAGGTAGGTGGTCCAGACCTACCGAACCAATCAAGAGTTTGGAGGGTTTGGTGGTGAAAAGAGGAAGAGGACTATTCTTTTTTTTGTTGTTAGTGGGGGCTATAGGGTGTTCCGGAAATTTGGAAAGCCAAAAGACATTCAGCCAACAAAAAAAAGAAAACGATTCGTTAATGTGTGAAAAGATGACTGATGGAAGAATGGGGGGTAGAGGAGTTCCCGGCTGGCAAAGAGCTTATGAGGAATGCATGGTTACGGGAGGTCAGTAAAATTTTCCTATATCCTCTTATGATGTAATGCCTTGTATAGTTTTGTTGTTTTGAGATTCGCCTAACATGTAATGGGTCCCACCTGAAATATTTTCTAGTTGATTATGGACTCTTCTAAAAACTGGCTTCAATTTTATCAGGTTGATGTATTTACCAGTGAGCCGTTTGGCGGCAATCCGTTGGCAGTGTTTCCTTCCCCAGGAGAACTTAGCGAGCGAGAGTTTCAGCAAATTGCGCGTGAAATGAATTTGTCTGAAACGGTTTTTGTACTCCCACCCACC
>CAZBQO010000003.1:0-32003 GCA_964494125.1 uncultured Nitrospira sp.
GGAATATCCCCGATTTCATCCAGAAACAAGGTTCCTCCTTCAGCGGCTTCAATCAACCCCTGCTGGTCTGATACGGCGCCTGTGAAGGCCCCACGTTTATGCCCAAATAATTGGCTGGCGACCAGTGATTCGGTTAACCCCGCACAATTCACCGCAATAAATGGACACTCCTTGCGGTGGCTGGCTTGGTGAATGGCACGAGCAACCAGTTCCTTGCCTGTTCCGGTCTCTCCCTCAATAAGTATGGTGGAATCCACACGGGAAAAATCCTGAATCTGCTGAAAAACCAATTGCATGGAATGACTGGCGCCAATAAGATCCTGATATTTGCCGGTCTCTCCCAATAGTTGACGAAGGGTCTGCACCTCCGAGGCATCGTACAAGAAAAACATTTTCCGTTCCGGGTCTCGTGGATCATCTCTAACATCCACATTGATCCAACGGGTTAACTCTCCACCAACCGCAGACATGCGCACTAAGACCTCCTGCCGTTCTCCAGGAGAACGATTCACCATCTCCTTTATTTGAGCATGATAGGCAGAGTCGCTAAACAACGCTTGCCAGGGCTCGCCTGAATGAGGAACATTCGCTTTTCCACATAACTGTTGTGCGGCCTGACTCAGAAAGGTCACCTTTCCATCCCTGTCGGTCAGGGCAGTCCCAATATGCAATTGATTCAAAATAGCAATGAGATCATCATGATTCCGCTGGATCTCCGCAATCAAATCTTCTAATTTCTCTTCGGCTTCTTTCCGTTGCGCCACTTCCCGCGACAGTAACCGATTGGCCGTCGTCAGGTCGGATGTTCTGTCCAGCACCCGCTGCTCCAGCACATCATGCGCCTCACGAAGTGCGGCTTGCGCCCGCTTCCGATCCAACTGCAGCCTGACCATCTCTCCAAGTGAGTGTAATAAATTTCTCTCTTCTTGCAGAAAGGGGCCTTCAACTTCCGTCGGGCGTTCCTCCAGATATACGACTTCAATTTCACCCGTCGTTCCATCTCGGCAAATAAACTCCTCCCGCTGGGTCCACGGAGATACCACAAAGTTGGGCGTCGTAATTTCCAGATGGCCGAAACGAATCCGGGCGGCTGTGACTTCCGGGTATTGCCAGGATGGCGGAATCAAATCGGCAATGCGTTGAAGTAATTCCTGAGTCGATAAATCTTCGTTGTGAAACAATTGCGTGGTGGAATGGAGTGCGGTCAGTTCCTTCACACGTTCCTGGAGATCGTGCAAGGTCCGCTTCAATTCTTGATCCGAATCCTTCAACACGTGACTATCGGTAGATGATAAGGAACCTTTGTCTTCCATGATGGCTTCCTATGGCACTTTAAAATAAGGCACGTTCCCAAACGACCTGGCTTAGCGCTCTAAGGTCCTCGGGACACTCCTCCGCATCGAACCACTGAATGGGGCTAATCGATCCCCGACAAAGGTTTCAGCCCACTCAATTGCATGCGGGACACTGCACGCCCCATTCTCATTCTCCCGGCACAAAAATGTGTGATATGTCCTGGCTATTCAATCTCCTCCTTCACACAGATCTTCTCACTTCACAGGGTGCCTCGTCACCCGTGTTTTGATGAACCCACTCCAAATACTTCACAAGATGAAACCTATTAACCCATTCTACCTGAACCGAGACGGTGGAGTGACCAGGCTTCTCCGTATTGTTGGTGTCCTTTTGCAATTGATCAGGGTTATGTCCGCATTGAATACGGCTCGATATGGCAACAACAGATGAGGGTCGCTAAAACATCCATGCGGTTCATAAAGAATATTGCCATGAAAATTAATTTCATGAGTCAAACAAAACATGCACATATTGGGAAATGGATGACCATCTTCCTTCGGGTGGTCGTGTTTCCCTCGTCAGGCAGACCTCACCCTCATGCCTGTTTAGTAAAAATGCATGCACATCCCAATTTCAAACGAGAATGAGGGAAAGAGAGAGGATTTTAAGAAGAGGACAAAGCAGGGGCAGGATTCACGACCTAGAGACTACAAAATTTTATTTTTACGGCAATTTTTCCACTAAAACGGTTATCATATGTTTCTCCTTACTCCACACAATTCCCATAGCAATGGATCAAGAACCCACCACCCCATTTTCCAGGATGAAATGGATATGCCTTCAATGATGGACCTCTTGTTTGCGATGTACGACTTCCCGAACCATCTGCAGAATCTTTCTTTGATCAAATGGCTTTGAGAGGACGGCCAATGCCCCGGCATGGGTCGCTCTCATTCGTACCGAATCTGTAAGGTTTCCTGTAACCATCACAGCAGGAGGACAACTGACCGCCGCACTCGAAATGACTTCAAGGAATTCGCATCCATCCATATGTGGCATCTGGAAATCTGTGATGATGAAATCAATCGTTTTTTCCTGAATTAATTTGAGAGCAGCAATTCCATCCTCTGCCTCTATGCAACGATAGCCCTCCCGTTCTATGGCCATGCGGAGTATCATGCGACAATCAACACTGTCGTCGACAACCAGAATAGAAACAGGAGGTAAAGATTCAAAATGGTTCCCATCCAATTTCTCCTTCGATTTCACACGAATATATGGATTTTCCAGAGAATGGTTCTGGGAATCGGGAACCCACCATACAGGAATCATGTCCATACCTCCCTAAATTTGCCTTCCTTCACCCCTCTCACGGGCTACCCAAACAACCGCACACATTTATTTCGGAGTTCCATGTGATCTATGGGTTTCATAATAAAATCCATCGCCCCATTTTCAAGGGCTTTTATCAGCAACCTCTTGTTTGAAGGGCTCGAGATGACCATAACCGGCGGGACAGGCCTTCTTCCGCGAACCTGAGACACAACAGCTAAGCTCGTCAGAGACCTCGATTCGCAGTCCCACAATATGCCATCGACGAAAGCATTATTCAGTTGATCTAATCCTTGAAAGGAAGAGGAAAGACGGTTAAGCGTAAACCTTACATCCCAAAGATTCTCCGCCAACCCAGTCCATGTCTTAAGATCGACACCCATAACTACAATGCGTTTACCACTGTCCGAAAGGTCAGGCTCATGCTCCGGATACCACCCATTACAGGCTTTTGTCTCTAATTCGATACTAGCCACACCGCGCCCGCTCAAGCTATTCACATTCATTGGATGATGCTTTCTGGCCGGCGGCCTTTCTCAATCCACACCCCGAACAAAGTATGGAAAGATTCAATGCCGAGCCCTTCCAGTGCGACTACTCAATACGCCTTTCCCGGATCGATTCATGAGAATAACCGGATCCACAATATCGCCACACTGCAGACAGCGAGCGGACATGAATTCAATTTCATTTTCAACGAGATCAAAAATCGACTCGGCTTTCATGAGTCCCCCACATCGACAACATGCATCGGATTCTCGGCTGGAAGTCGGGCACCCCTCAAGATGAGAATTTCCATTTTTGTGTGCATGCATTCGAATTTCCTAAGAAAGTAAAAAGCACACCGATAAAAATACCATCATTATGCTTATGAGAGAGCATTCAAAATTTCTTGCAGCCAGATTTTTTCTCTTTTTCTCCCAAGTAGTGCAACCACTATGCCCATCTTGAACATTCCAAGATCTCAGAAATTTCTCCATACATTTCAGCACTTCATTCCATAGCCAGAAGATCAAGTCACCATGATAAAAAAACCGAGCGTTGGCGCACAGGCAAGCATGAGCGAAATAACTCAGTTGCTCCCCTTTCTTTATGTTTCATTCCAAATTTATAGAAGGATTTCCTAAGCCAGCATGGCATCTGGCGTTGATAACCAGGCTAGTCTCTCCGGTTGAACCCTGTTATCCTGGCCACAGGTCACAGGTAATTCTCCAGACGTTCATCATGACGATGACGCATCACCACACCATTTGGATTCTCTTATTTCCGGCCCTAAGGACCCCACCCACATGAACCCGTGGGCACTGGAAATCCAACAGGTCAGCAAACAATTCCCGGATGGCACCTATGCCCTTCAAAACATTGAATGGAATGTGAAAGAGGGGGAAACCATGGCGCTGATTGGTGAGAGCGGATCAGGAAAAACCACTTTTTTGCGTCTTCTGAATCGGCTGATAGAACCAACAACCGGTGCCGTCGTCATTCAAGGCGAGCCCGCCTCTGTACAGGATCCCATTCAACTTCGTCGACGCCTCGGGTATGTCCCACAAGATGGCGGACTCTTCCCTCACTGGACCATCAAGCAAAATGTCTGCCTCGTCCCTCACTTATTAGGATGGACATTGGAACAGCAACTCGAACGAGTCGACATGCTCTTAAATCTGGTGAATCTGAATCCCTCCCAAATTGCCGAACGCTACCCCATTGAACTCTCAGGGGGACAGCGGCAACGAGTGGCCGTGGCACGTGCCCTGGCAGCCGATCCGCCCATCGTCCTGCTCGACGAACCATTTGGCGCGTTAGATCCGCTCACCCGCCATGACCTGCAGGACCAATTCCTCTCCCTTCAAGCCCGATTGCAAAAAACCATGGTCCTGGTGACCCATGACATGTCAGAAGCCTTCCGGCTAGGCGACCGGATTACCATCCTCAAAGAAGGATGCATTCAGCAAGTCGGGACTCCACACGAAATTCTCCATGCTCCGGCCACCCCCTATGTTCATTTGCTCGTTCAGCATTATCACGCTCATCGAGGTTAGCAGGAAGGAGATGAGAACCGATCGGATCAGACAACGCACACGGAGGGTCTCTAGAGGAATCATGGTCGGTCTTCTTGGACTGCTCTATGCTCTTTCCCTTCCGGTTTGGGCCTCTGACACCATTGTGGTGGGATCCAAGAATTTTATGGAAAGCCGGCTCCTGGCGGAAATGTTCGCTCAACTCATTGAAGCCCGTACGGAATTAACCGTCATGCGTCGACTGGGACTCGCCGGCACTCAAGTCTGCTTTGAGGCGTTAAAAACGGGAGGGATTGATCTTTATCCCGAATACACAGGAACAGGGCTCGTCACCATTCTGGGTGAACCGCCGATGCACGATCGAGTGTCGGTTTTGAACCGCGTTCGCACGGAGTTTCTTCACCGATGGGATATTTGGTGGCTGGCCCCGCTCGGATTTGAGAATTCTTATGCGCTAGCCCTTCGCCGGGATCGAGCACAAACCTTAGGACTCCGATCGATTTCTGATCTCGTGCGTGTCGCCCCTCACATGAAAGCCGGATTTGGGTATGAATTTATCCAGCGGGAAGATGGATTGGCGGGGTTAAAAAATTCCTACGGGTTACAGTTTCAGGAAGTGATCGGCATGCAACAAACCCTGAAATATCAAGCCACAGATACGGGAAAGGTTGACCTCTTAGATGTCTACACCACGGATGGACGTTTAGCCGTGTATGACTTTGTCGTCCTGAAAGATGATCGTCAGTTCTTCCCACCGTATGAGGCCGCAGCACTCGTTCGAGGGGAAACTCTCAAACGCCATCCGGAATTGGGACGGGTCATCAGTTTGCTCACCAATGCCATAGACCCAACACGCATGCGTGAATTAAATCTCCGGATTCAAGAACAGGGAGAACCGGTTCCCCAAGTAGCGCATAGCGCCTTACGGGCACTCAATCTTGTGGCCGACAATCACGTCCAACCAGCCGCCACCACGGAATCTTCCGATTCCATTTTGTCCTACATGTGGACCAAACGTTCCAATCTGGCTCTGCGCACAGGAGAACATCTTGGGCTTTCCGGACTAGGGTTGTTCCTGGGCATACTGGTCGCCATTCCATTGGGGCTGGCTCTCGAACGATGGCGAAGGGGAGCGGAGGCGATCATACGAATAATCGGCATGTTGCAAACGATTCCATCCATCGCACTTCTGGCCTTTATGATTCCTATATTTGGCGTGGGAGCGCTTCCCGCCATCATGGCCTTATGGATGTATTCGTTATTCCCAATTCTTCGAAATACCTATTCGGGGTTGCGAGACGCAGCTCCAAATGTTGTGGAAACCGGGCGAGCCCTTGGCATGACGGAATGGCAAATTCTCCGCACTATTCGCCTTCCACTCGCCGCGCCAACCATCATGGCGGGCATTCGCACCTCTGCCATCTGGACCGTCGGGACTGCCACACTGGCCGCCTTTATCGGGTCTGGAGGTTTGGGTGTCCCCATCGTGGCAGGGCTCCAGCTTGCGGACGTCAATTTGATATTGTCCGGCGCCCTACCCGCAACGGTGTTGGCTCTGACGGTTGATGCACTTTTAGGTTGGGTAGAACAGTGGGTCCGGCCGCGAGGATTAGAACCGGTTCGATAACCCCTCGAACACCCTGTAACTCAATTATGCATTATCGGCCGTCCCGTGGCCGATGAAACCGGCGAAGGTTGTTTGCCCAGGAGCCTTAGCCAAACATGGAGCAGGCTGGCTCAACACTGAGGAAACTCATGCTATTCTCGCCGAAACCAGCGCAGATGAGACCGCGAACCAGGCAACCGCAAGGGACTTCCCGATGCTGGTAAAACTGGCGTCATAGCCAATCACTCCCAAAACTGAAATCAACCGAATCCACTTGGATCTCTCTGCCGAGAAAATCGTACGTGACTCGCGCACTAAGGTTAAATGTTTCGACTATCCGAAGAACTGCTCGATTTCGATCTAAAAATAGTGAAAGACTGATTTCCCTCAAACCGTTACCCCTGCATAACAGATTTCTACTTTAGATACCCATCCCTTCGAGCATCCTCCTCGAACATTCTGGATGTGAGCCACAAACCTTGCAGAAGATCGTCATTCACACTGCGCCGAGGATCTAGCTGAATTTGCCAGGGACCAGACATGAACGGCATCACGAGGAACGCGGCAGCCCAAATAAACATTTTTCCCCGTACGTGATACTGGTAACGTTTTTTCAATTTGGCATCGATAAACAGCTCGTACGTGATGCGATACCCAAGCGAACTGTCATAGAAAGGAACGAGCCACAAGGTGAAGGGTTGTAATGCACCCCACGCTCCTACCATTGCCGGCACCTCGGTCTCTTCCAGACGAAGAGAGCAGAATCCTCCCGTCTCCTGCGGAGTCCTTGT
Organism: uncultured Nitrospira sp.; assembly: GCA_964494125.1. Lineage (GTDB taxonomy): Bacteria > Nitrospirota > Nitrospiria > Nitrospirales > UBA8639 > Nitrospira_E. The sequence goes on from CAZBQO010000003.1 coordinate 7,044, forward strand.
CAATTTAAAGAGGCCAGACTCATTCTGGCCGTCTATTTTCTTCTTCAATGCGTCGAGAATCAGATGAGGTGGCGGTAGGTTATCATGTTTGGCAAACGAAGGACCTTCTGACAGATATTCCGGGATATACAAACTAATCTGGGGCAATTCCGGAGGCCTCGCGACCACAGCATATCGTATCGACTCAGGACCCGGGATTTCCCAGCTTTGACACGATGATAGGAGGAGAGTAATTGCAACAGTGACGCTGACGAGTGGAAGAGGTTGCCGTCTCATTAGCGAATCAAATGCCGGAGATCGAATCCGTTGTGAAATAAGCTAGTGTGATGGAAGGTATCCGTCTGCCTGACTATCACGAAGAAACCGGTAAACCGTCCCTTTGAAAGCTGTATTATAATCAACTGTTAATTCATTCACCCACCCAAACGGAAGCAGACCGATCCATTGTCCCAGTGTTTTATTGATCTCGTACCTGTATGTCTTTTTTAACTCATTGTCCACGAACAGATCATATTGAACGAGATATCCTACTGTTTCGCTATAACAAGGCAGCGCCGAAAGTGTTACAGCTGAAAGTACACAGAAAAATCTGGTCGCATCAGATGGTTCTTTTGAAGTTTCGTAAATATTGAGATGAATTCCTGACGTCAGTTGTGGAGTTGATACAATAGCTGCTGCAAAACCCGCTTCGTTCTCTAGAATTTCCTGTAGAAGCTTAGCCTCCACAGGCAGTGGATTTTCTTTCGCATTTGGATCTCTCGCAACCCCGGTAAAATAGAAAAACCGAACGATTCCTTCCTTCTGTACTGAGGCGGCAGGCGGAATTACTTCCGGTCCGTAACTAGCAATGGTACATGCGGTTGGGGCCATAAGAAGGCCGAGCAAGAGAATGGTTCGGACTACTTGGCTCGCAAACATACGCAAACATATCGACCGAATTGGCATTAAACTAAAGAGGAAATCAAGAGCACTACAAATCAAGAGTCCAGTCTTCTTATCGCGACCCAAGCGACACAAACGTTCTATCTCGTCAAGCCAAATGCCACCAGTACACCTTCCACTGCACCGCCTCTATCGGGCAGACTCTAACTGATATCCTTACCGAAGATTCCTCCCAATTCCGGTGTCAACAAAACAACACGCCAATCGCAGGGCCGAATCTGCCGTAATGCCGCGCCGCCCATTAATTATCTCGTTCGCATGCGCGTGCCTCCTGCCAAGACATCGCACGAGCGGGTTGACAAACTGCCCTAACGGCTTCATAAGTTCGTGGAAGAACCTCACCAATATGAATTGGACAACAGGTACTTGGTTACAACCGTTCCTTTTTTAGTAATAGTTGACACTTTCAACATTCTCCGTGCTTTACTTCCAGCTAAAAGATCCACGAAACGGATCAATCACGTGGATGCTGTCTTGCCCGGCACCAAGACACTCAACCAGTTACTTACAACTTGTCATCATACAGGGCCCGAAAACATTCCACATGACCAAAACGGCATAGGGAATCGTAAGCAGGGTGTGGTACCAATTAAATTTCTCTTCTTGGGTCCACTCAACCGCGCTTAGATCACGTTCGGCGCAACGTCTTCTTCGTCGAATTGTCGAAGCTGGCAGTAGGGCATCCTGAGAAAACAGCTGGATCTCATGTCCGCCAAGCCAACTGATGAACACTGCCACACTGGCCGCCTTTATCGGAGCCGGAGGTTTGGGTGTCCCCATCGTGGCAGGGCTCCAGCTTGCGGACGTCAATTTGATATTATCCGGCGCCCTCCCCGCCACCGTATTGGCGCTGTCGGTTGATGGCCTCTTGGGTCGCGTAGAACAATGGGCCCGGCCACGCGGCCTGGAACCGGTTCGATAACCTCCCCGAATTGCCATTTGATATATGCCAAAAGCACGCCAACCCAAGTGATTTTTTGGTGGACAAAAGAGTCCCTTATTCATCTGATTTCGTCAATGCCCTTGTCTTGCCCGCAACCCTCTCTGCCGTTATAGTGAAGGTATTGATAAAATTCCAATGCATTCGCCATCTTCCACGGCCCCTTTTTCGGTTTTGCGTATGGAATATGGAAGGCAGATCAGGGAACTTATCGAACGAATACTTTCTCTCATTCAGCATTACCCGAGAAAAACGTAGAAGGATATTCATTTTCTGAACATTTTCTTTCCGTCTTATTCCAACGATGGTGTCATCTGCGCTGACGTCTGAATGTAGAGGTGAGAATATTGTTCACGATAGACCCCCCGAGGAGGGCTCATGTCATCGCAAACAGATCCATCAATTACCATTGATCTTCCCTTAACCAGAGAAGATCCGGACTTAGTCAAAACCCAAATCACCCGCGGTCTGCAAGCAAGCCCCAAAACCCTCCCTTCGAAACTCTTTTATGATGAACGGGGATCCACCCTGTTTGAACAAATATGCGAGTTGCCGGAATATTATCAAACACGGACCGAGCATCAGCTGCTCACCAATTGCGCCGACGAAATTGTGGCTCTCAGCGGAGCTGAAGAACTTGTGGAATTAGGATCCGGCGCAGCCACAAAAACACGGGTACTCCTCGATGCCATGGCCAATGTTGACCAACTGCGCTATTTTGTCCCCTTTGATGTCGATGAAGCCATTGTCCGACGAGTCTCCGAAGAACTGGTCCGCGAGTACCCCGGTCTCCACATACATGGCGTGGTAGGAGATTTTCTTTTCCATTTGGAGCATATTCCGGAAGGCGGCAAACGTCTGGTGGTCATCCTTGGAGGAACCATTGGCAACCTTCCTGCTCTTGCCGCTCGAGAGTTTCTCTCCACCGTGAACTCAGAAATGGCATCCGGAGATTATTTCTTATTGGGAGTCCAGCTCATCACGGAACGAAGTCGCCTGGAAGCCGCATATAATGACAAGCAGGGCATTACAGCAAAATTTAACAAAAATATTATTCGTGTTCTTGGTCATCATTTCGGATCTCAGGCTGATCCGGATTCGTTCGACCATATCGCCAGATACAACAATGATGAACATCGCATTGAAATGTGGCTCCGGTCACGAGAAGATCAAATTCTGGATATTCAGGACTTAGGATTACAAGTTCATCTCAAGCAAGGGGAGGAGATCCGCACCGAAATCAGCACGAAATATGACCGTCCCTTGGCCGAAGCACTTCTCGCGACTTCGGGTTTTGCCTTGGTCAAATGGTACTCGGACCCTGACAACCTGATTGGTCTCGCACTCGCGAAAAAGCCCTAAGCCGGATGGTTGGAGAGAGGCCCGACCTTTTCCATCAGGATTCAGACCTGACCTGACTTAACCTCACAACCCTAGGGTGCTCCGCCAACCTACTCCCATGATTTATCTCAACCCGGCTGGACTCGCTCCATTCCATCCTGACGTGCAGCAGGAAATTTCCCGGACACTCAACACGTTCAGTCACTTGTTATACGCGGAAGCCGGAATTCAGTATTACCGGGACACGCTTCAGGAATGCCGACGGACCATTGCGGATTGGTTGAGGTTGAACGATGAACAACAGCTCGCCTTCATGCCCAATACCACAACTGCGTGCAGCCTGGTCCTTTCTCGAATTAATTGGAAACCTGGAAATATCCTTCTGACCACCACTCATGAAAATTCCACGATTCTCCATGAAATCGACAAACTCAGTGACCGTGGGGTTCGCGTCATTACACTCGACCCGGATGTCCCCTCCGGCTTCCTTCCCGCGCTTGAACGCATTCTCAATGAACAACCCATTCAGGCCATCGTCATCAGTCACGTCTCTCATTTTGATGGGCGTATCTTTCCCATTACCGCAATCCAGGACCTGGCGCAGTCACGCCACACGCGGCTCATCGTAGACGGGGCGCAAGCTGTCGGACATATTCCGGTTTCTTTTCAGGAGATTTCTCCCTATGCGTATTTTTTCCCTGGCCATAAATGGTGCACAGGCCCAATGGGAACCGGTGCGCTGATTGTCGGGAAAGACGGTCACCAGGAGACGCAACCCTATTGGGCCGGATACGAATTGGGCACCCAGAACATTGGCTTGATCGCCGGATTTGCCAAAGCCTGCCATCTCAAGGCTCAACAAGATCCACACAACCACATCCTTGAACAGGTGCGAGAAGAATGGAAAGTCTGCCTCGGACACCATCCTGGCATCCGGATTATCGAATGGGACGGGGCGCAGGCTCCCGGGATCTTATCGTTTGCCTGCCTTGACGAACAGACGGAACAGGCCATGCACACCCTTTCCTCCACTCATTCCATTGCATGGAAAACTCTCACCCATCCCTCCTATCCCTCAAGCCTTTCGATCCGTATCTCCTGGACCACCGACACACCAAGTATCGACATCCGCTCTACCCTTGAGTTGTTTTCCCCATTCTCAAACGAGTGAGGCCCCCTGCACATCACATAGGGGGCCTCATGGAGTCATCACCAAGAAACGAAGTCGCTTTTCCTTGGCTTATCTCATTGTCCTCTTATGGTTGAACCAGAACCGTAACCGAAACCGCCGTCCAATCAGAGACCGGCAACCCAACCGGCATGGCCTGAGCGTCCAAATGAGAATCCATCGTTTGCTCCGTGTTCATGGCCCCCGGCATAGAAGGATCAGGTGGAAAAGACTCCGCAGGGTGGTCTTGAATATATCCGATGCTTTCGGGCATGGAATTCTTGGGCGGCACTTGATCGACCATGGCCAATGGCATTTGTTCCACAGTGCTCATTGCGGGCTGGGAAACCGGAACCACGGAATCATCAGGAACCGTAATCAACCCTCGAGTCACACTTCCGACTAACTCCTGCCTCAAACTGGCCAAGTGGGCTAATGAGTTGGTGCTGTGAGGACTCCCAAGGCCCTGGGTGTTGTTGCCTGCCACCGCCTGGCGAATCCGTTGGGCCAATTCAGAAGTCGTACTCGCAAAGACCCTGATCGTATCCACGCCCGGAGGATTCGCATAATCAAAATGGAATCCCGCTTGGTTTCCGGATTGCAATGAATCGGGCAACAAGACCGTACGGCCCGCCTTGATGAAGCCATCAGGATAATACCGTGGATTTTGATAAGAATTCGGGAACAACACATTCACGTTCCCTTCCGCGTCCACATCCACGATCGTGATGTACGCATCCGTATCGGAAGTGACTTCCAATTGTAGACTGTTAGACAACGAGCGGGGTTCATTCGCCTTCCGGATGTGATAGACCGGGGCCTCCATTTTGTCGCTCACCACGGCAATCCCCCGCTCTCCAACCTGAACCACCCGCACACTCACGCTCATCTGGCTCGAGGGATTTTCCAGGTTTAATAGTTGCGACGCATTCCGTGATTGCACCAACACTTGAGACAAGGCAGCAATCGCTTGAGTGCCGGGCTTTGCAGGCAATGACATCAACTCCTTGGTGCCATCCGCGCTCAGGACATGTAGCCCGCCCCCCCGGCTTTCTACAATGAAGCGGGCGAACTCCTGATCTCCTACAAACTTCACATCACCCATCTGCTTCCCAAGCAACTCTTTCAATTGCTTGGCTTGCACGGATGGAACGTTCCGAAGAGCAACCGGAATGGCCTTGGACTCCGGAGCCGGAGCGACCAGAACCGCACGGCTTTTTGAAGATATTTCGGCTTGTTTCGGCGAAATCACCGCTACGGCATTCTGACCGTCCGCCGCCTGCACCACGGCAAAGGCCTGGGCTTTCGCCGGATCAAATGCCACTTCTCCTTCCGGATAGATGCCCCATACCGAACCGGGATCGCCCCCGAGCGAGAGGGCGTTCACTAACTGCACATAACCCCCTGTTTGCGGTTGCACCGCCACCCAGGAACGACGGGCGGAACCGGTCTGCGCCTTCACGAGGCCCGGCGGTTCGGCAAGAGCCGAAAAAAACGGCAACTCCATTCTTGCCTTAGAAGCTTCAAGCTGAGGTTCGGGCATACTGGTCCGCCCGAATTGATTTTGAATCCGCTTGAGTTCCTGTTTGGCTCCGGAAAAAATCTCGCGGGTCGACGCACCCATGGGAGCGGATTGTAAACTCTTGAAGAGGGAGTGGGTAAAAAATCCATGGTATCGGCCGTCCACCGGCCCATCCAGGGCCTCTTCATGGGAAGCCGCTCCACTGAATAGCACATACGAATGAAGATTCACCGGCACAATGGCCCGTGTCGCCACTCCACCTTTTTTATACAGATTCACCCGACGATCCGCCGGAACGGATCGCACCCGCACCTCCAACCCCCTTGTAGCAGTCCCGGAATGACAGGAATCGAGAACAACAACCGCCTTAGACGTTTTCAATCGTGACAGGATCTCGTCCAACTCATCATCGGTAATATCGGGAACGCCTTCCGTCCGGCCATCAGCCGGAACAATCGTCTCATCCAATTGATCATCCGGTTCATCCCCATTCAGATCCTCCACCTGAGATCCATGTCCCGAATAATGAATGTAGACCACATCATGGGGACCGGCTTCTGTCACAATCCGATGTAAACCGGCCAGGACCCCCTCCCGGGTTGCTGCTTCATCCCGGATAATGTGGATATCCTGCTCGGCAAACCCATACCGGGACAGCAGGACCTGATGCACCAAATCAATATCATTTTTTGATCCAGGGAGCCGTGGCAAAACCTGATATTTCCCAATGCCGATCAAGAGAGCTCTTTTGACCGAAGGCGCACCAGCCCCGAATGCCGCAGGCATCGTCACGATCAATGCGTGCCCGACAAACAGAACGACAATTAAAAGAAGGACCAGTGTGGGGAAGAATGGGCACCTTTTCATGATAAACCTCTTATCAAGCCTGCCGTGGAATGGGTCCATAGTCTATCGGTCTTTGTGTCGTCTCTCAACCTCTTGTTATGTGGTATGTCTCCCCATTTCCCTAAAAGGTTCAAGGGCAACAATACGAGGAAACCAATGAACCTTGCATCATAGTCAAATTCTTACATGACAGAGAGGGGGTATAAGGATTGCGCATAATTCAAAATCAACGCTAAACAGCCTCTGTCCCCTCCGACAGTCTCGCCTATTGTCTTCTGAACCCTCCTCCCCTATGCTAGAAAGCCAATTGACATGGTCATCGTCGCTTCTGACAGCCCACTTCCAGGGAGCGCAACAGCTAGATCTGCAGCTGAAATTGAACCACCCGCCCCATGAGCTCGACCAACTGGCAGGACCTCACGGATTCAGACTTGCTCAAATCCTGCATCCCGAATAACCAGGAAGCCTTTGCTATCCTCTATCAACGATATGAAAAACGGGTATTCCAATACCTCATGACGATTCTGAATGAGGCGACATTAGCTGAGGAAACCTTAGTGGAAGTCATGCTGGCCATATGGAAAGGGCTCCGGACCTTTCAAGGGCAATCAAAAGTTTCCACCTGGATTTTTGGGATTGCCCATCATAAGGCCGTGGACGCTCTGCGCAAAGTCTCCAGCCAGCAAAGGGGCGGTATACCATTGGAGGACATCATCGAGACAGCAGAGTCCAATGAAAATCCGTTGAACGATACACAACAGAAACGGATGGCCGAACTCACCAACCAGGGACTCCTGACCTTATCACCGGATCACCGGGAGATTTTGCATATGGCGTTCTTTGAAGAACTCTCGTATCCGGAAATTGCAGAATTATTAGACATTCCAGTTAATACGGTGAAAACGCGAGTGTACTATGCCAAGCAGCAGCTTAAAAAGAGTCTCCAGCACCAGGGAGTGACAAAGGAAATTATTTAAACGAGATGAAACCTGAAGAACCGATTCATACCGAGGCGACCCTCCTCCCGGGCTACGTCAGCCGGACGCTGACTCCCAAAGAGCGGAAAGAGGTCGAAATTCATTTGGAATCATGCGCCTCCTGCCGGCAGGATCTTCAGGAGACCAAGAGCATGCATACCGCATTACAAACGGCCATCGAAAAACAGCCAGGGCCTTCACCAGCAGCTTTTGCCGAAGTCATGCGCCGTATCCAACAGGAACCTCAATCAGCGCCAACAACCGTTCGGCAGGGACACGAGAACTCCTGGTGGGAATCGATGGAAAGAATCTTTCGTTCACCGTTCGAAGTCCGATGGGCTCCGGCCCTTGCCAGCCTATTGATTGTCGGACAGGCAGTCCTCTTAGTCTCAGTTCTCAGAGGGCCGGAAGGAGAGATTACACCTGGCTCAAGTCCGGTGATTGAACGAGGCGTTCCACAAGGAACCCCAGGAATCCCGCGCATCAAGATTCAGGTCACATTCGTCGAAACCGCACAGGAAATCAATATTCGTCGCCTGATGCAGGGCCTGGGCGGGCAAATAATCAGCGGCCCAACCCCTGAAGGCTTGTATACGCTAGGGTTTGAACCCAAAGGAATCGATTCTGGGGAATCCATCCTATCCGCTCTCAACGCCCATCCAGACCTCATCAACACCGCCACGGCCCTCCGCCCTTGAACCTTTCGGGTATTCTTCGCGACTGACTCTCCAACAACAGCCTCGGACAGAAAAGCCCAACCGGAATCGTGAATTTGCCCTTTCGGCAAGCAAAACCTAGAATAAAATCGAGCTGTTGCTACTGATTGGAATAACCCATGCCACCATCGCACCGACAGATTTATTTTGGCTCCTTTGGCCTAACGATGGCGACGATGACGACGATCATGGCACTGTCACTCTCGTTTCCATCATCCGGACGGACCGGCTTTCTGGATAACGCCCTGGATTTTGGAAAGGATCTCCTGGGCAAAGCGGCGATCAATTACTCAAATAAATATGAACAAAAATTAACCCGATTGCTCCAATCCCTGCGTCAACCGGGAGTGGGCAATCAACCCTTCATTCAGGGCATCACACCCGGCAACCCCTATGACCCCAATACGTTCGGTGGTCAAAATCCCTATGACTCGAACGGTTCCTATGGCACACCCAACCTTAACTATGACAATCAATGGAACCCGTACGGACAAAATCCCGGATATCCTCAGGGAGCTCAACAGGGTGGATATGCTGGACAAACCCCCGGAATGAGCTATCCGACCGATCCCAATTATGGCAGGTATCCCCCTGGCGATCCCAATGCCTATTCGCAGGGCCAGGGCTCCTATGACCCCTATAACCCCAACCAGGGCTATTCCTCCGGTGGAGGCTATGGGCAATATCCGAACCAGACATCTCCCGTAGATCCCAATTATGGCAATAATCCCTATGGCCAATTACAACCATACGATCAGGGACAGGGAGGATACCCGTTAAACGACCCAAATAGAGGAAGCTTCGGCTATCCCTCGACTCCTTATCCCCAACAAGGAGGACAAAACCCCTCCCATCAATATGGTGGAGAGCGATACTCTGGACAGCCGGATCCACTCTCACCACAAGGCCGGTATGACCCTTATCAACCACAAGCTCAATCCCCGCAATCACCGGCCTATACTCAACCCGCATCCCCTTCATATCCTTCCAACCCGAGTGTGGAAACCCCAACACCACCGGCCATCGGGCTCGTTGAAGGACTTACACTTGACGTCGCCCTCGTCAAAAAAGCCTTCGTCAACGGAGCCGAAACCCTTACCCCAATTCAAGATGGGGATATTCTGAAAGACGGCCGCGGCAATGCAAAGGCCGGGGAGAAATTCCGGATGATGTTCAGGGCAAATACCGAATGTTATGTCTATGTCATTGCTATTGACGGATCCGCCTGGGCGCAGGGGGTGTTTCCCTCGCTTACGTCGCCTTTTGCCAATCCCATCAAGCAGGGGCAACAATATGTCATCCCGGACAACAATAATTGGTTCAGCCTGGATCAATTCAAAGGAATTGAGACCGTCTTCTTTGTGGCCTCACCGGACAAACGTCAAGATATTGAAGAGATCCTGAGGAGTATTGGGGGACGGGAACGCCATCCCGCAACCGCACCCCAACAGGTTTCCGAAGCCCCGATCATTCCGGCAGGATTCTATGGACGCCAACAAAGCACCACACCGTTTACCCTTGGGCAGAGCAGCGCATCAGACCAGGACTTGATGCCGACCACCTACTTCACCCAAAAAGCCGGCGAGGCCTTACGAGTCACTCGATGGTTCCGACACGAATAGAGTTTTCCATGAAGACACAGACACGATCCACCATCGCCACGATCCTCATCTCAGCCATGCTGGCTTCATGCTCCACTCCCCAAGGACAAGGTGACTTTTCGCAGAGCATCCCCTGCCCGCCCGGCAGTGCACAATTGACCGAAAGTCCAATGGCGTCGTTTGCGAAACAGGTCATTCTTAATCCGCTGGCCAATATCGGAGGCACATTGTTGGCAACCGCTGCCGCGAATTACAGCCAACAGTATACAGACAACTTAAATACGCTCCTCACCAAACTCGTCACACCGAAAAAGAAAAAGAAGAAGCAGTCTGATCAATATTACGGTGACCAGGGATTCCAGCAGGCACAACAAATCGATCCCTACACGGGCCTTCCGGTTCAGATTGATCCCTATACAGGTCTTCCTATTCAAACCGACCCGAACACCGGTCTGCCGCTCCAGGTAGATCCCAATACCGGACTCCCCATTGGAAACCAACAAGGGTTTGATCCCCGACAATTTCCCGGAGATCCCAACTCAGGGTATGGCGGGGCACAACCCTTCAATGATGGAACACCACAATACGGATTTGATGCAAACTATCCCAATGTCCAAGGGCGTGGAGTACCGGGACAGCTTCCCCACGCAAGGTTTCCCTCAACCCCTTGCGACCAAGAGCTGAAACCTGAGGCCTACCAGGCCGGCAATTCGCAAAACCAACTTTACGGCTACGATCCCAATGTGGCGCAACAAGAATATCCTCAAGATTCGAATGCCCAGGGCTATACACAAGAAGATCCTTATGCCCAACAATCGTACCCGCAAGACTCCTATACGCAGACAGGACCGGAGACAGGAGTCCAAACCCAGGAGACAGAAACTCCGATCGGATTGGATGTCGTCATGGTGAAGAAGGCTATTCGAAACGGAGCTCCGGTGGCCCTCCCGATTCAAGACGGCGACGTCCTCAGAGACGGACGCGGGAATGCGGCGGCGGGCGACAAATTTCGGATCATGTTCAGGCCCAACAGCGATGGTCATGTCTACGTTATCGCCATTGACGGTTCAGGCTGGGCGCAAGGCATTTTTCCGCCGCCAACGGCTCCCTTGGCCAATCCGGTGAAAGCAGGCGAGCAATACGTCATTCCCGAAGGCAACAACTGGTTTAGCCTTGATCAATTCAAGGGGATTGAAACCATCTTCTTCGTTGTGTCGCAGGATAAGCGGCAGGATATCGAAGAAATCCTCCAAAGCATCACCGGGCACGAACGTCCGGCATCTGAAAGTCCCCATCAGGTGACCAAAGTAGCCATGGTGCCCTACGGGGTCGGAGGAACCCGGCCGAGCGTCAAACCGTTCGGCCTCCCGGAAGGGTCAGAATCGGATCACGCCATTATTCCCACAAGTTATCTGGCACAACAGGCCGGGCAGGATCTGCGGCTCACTCGCTGGTTCCGCCACGAATAGGGTGAAAAATGTATTGGTCACCAAGATAAGCATGGCGTCATTCCATTAGATAGTTGGCCGGAATACCCCTGACCTTCAACTCTTCAATGACTCAATCCCTCCCACGACGTCCCTGGCTACTCATGGGTACCAGCCTTCTCTTCAGCGGTTGTATGGCGCTCCCGTTTTTAATTCCCCCACTCGTTGAATTCGGGGCCAACCTCTTGAGAACAGCGGTGAACAACTACGGGGACGCCCATGAACAAAACATGGAACACCTGCTAGTGGCCCTTCAACAACGGAACAATCCAATGATGCCCCAAGGCATCATTGCTAATTCTTATGGACCACCTGGCGGAGTTCAACAAACGACATATCCCGATCAGACTACGCAAGGATATTCCGCCCCTCAGGGATATCCATCATATCCAGGCTACCCTCAACAACCGTATGACCCTTATCAAAATCAGCAGCCGCAATACGCCGGGAATGCTCTACCTCCCAATAACCCCTACCCGGACCAAGAGCAACAAGGAAATCCCTATTCCACCAATCCTGTCTACCCCAACCAACAAGCCTCGGTCCCAGGATATTCCTCCGCTCCACAGAATCAATATCCGCAGCAGAGCCAACAGGCCAATGCCTATCCGAACACTCAGGCTATGTATCCCAATCAGCAGAATCCGTACCCGAATCAGACGCCCAATCCGAATCAACTACCAGAGACTCCCCAATACCAGACCGCTCAGCCGGAAACAGCACAGACCGGACCCGTGCCGATCAGCCTGGATGTGCTGCTGGTCAAAAAACATATGGTCAATGGAGTGCAGTCCTACCTGCCCATTAAGGACGGGGACATCCTTCGGGATGGAAGAGGCAATCCGCAGGCCGGTGATAAATTCCGTGTCATGTTCCGGGCCAATACCGATTGCTACGTCTATGTGATTGCGGTGGACGGATCGGCCTGGGCGCAGGGCATTTTTCCGACAGCCTCCAGCCCGTTTGCCAACCCCATCAAAGCCGGTCAGCAATATATTCTTCCGGAAGGAACCAATTGGTTCAGCCTGGATCAGTTCAAAGGGATCGAAACCATCTTCGTGGTGGCCTCCCACGCACCGCGCCAGGATATCGAACACATTCTGACGACCATTACCGGGCGCGAACGAAGTCCGACCGAAAAACCTCAAGCAGTTAGCGAACCCGCCATCATTCCCAATGGTTATTCCGGTGCACTTCCAGGTTTGTCTCCCTTCGCCTTTCCAACCGCGCATAACCACCAACAGGAATTACTTCCCACCACTTACTTTGTCAAAACCGCGGGCGAAGACCTCCGCATCACCCGCTGGTTCCGCCATCAGTAAACAAACGGATGTTTCAATCCACAAGGCACATTCGACATTCTCCAGAAAAATAAATTCACGTCGGAGGCACTATGGAAATTGAACACAAACACTGTGAGAATAGGAACGATGAAAGTCTTTGGGCGACCTACAAAGAAAGACTCCTGGGGGACTTAGAGGGAAAAGTTTTTCATCTCACAAGCCGACATGCATGGAACTTAATACAGGCGTCTGGGGCGGTAGAACACAACAAGAACGAACTTTTCAAAATCAATACAGGCTCCCAAAAAAGTTTTGGCCGACTCATGGGGTGGGTCTGCTTATTCGACCTCAGGCATGCCACGCCGGACCTTATTACCGATACACTTGATCGTTATGACTTCCTTCTCCCCCCTGGAGATCTGGGCAGTGAAATGTCCAATGGACTGGCCTACTTAATTCTCGACTCAAAATATTATGACCGCCTTATACCCTATGAAAAGTATAACGAACATGTAAGAAATACAGGTCAGTATCCAATGGCAGTGCCCAAAGTTGAAACCTGGATTCTCGATAAGGTCCCTCCTACATGGATTAAAAAGGTTGTTCTGGTAAGCATCGAGGCAATATTGACAGACGCGCAAATGCAACGTAATCGGATTTTGAAAGAGGCTCATCAAAATTTGCCATGGTGTCAGGATTAACTGCAAGGATAAGCATTCTTTCGACATGCCCAGTCCAGGGCCCTGATCACAACATTCCACGATATTTGGGGGTAAAGGTCCTGAAACGGTTGCAGAATGTAGCCCCTTTTTCCAAAATGGTAAAACGTACCCTGGGATGATGCCCCGATTACTCTTGCAATTGCAGCTGTCAATCGATAACTTTTCAGAATTTTGTGGGTCGATGGCCAAAAACTCTTGAAAAACAATGAAGAGCCGGATAGATACCCAATAAAAATGTGCTATAATCGGGCCCAAAATGTCCTTGAGCAAGAACATATTCTCACTTAGTCAACTAAGCCGTGAATTGCCTCAAGGTATGACTCAAACTTTCCATGACCATTTTTTTGCGTGCGACCACCACCAATGGCTTCCCTGTCCACAAAGTCCAATGATAGAAAGCGATCAAGGTTTCTCGCTTCCGGGTTGTCCTACGATAAATTCCTCCTCTTCCCTCAGTTCTGCATACCCCCATATAGTACAATTCACGATGGAACCCAGATCCAGCAGGGGGACCATCTCCCTCTTAGTCAACACAGAATAACCTTCCCCATTGAGCATTCCTTTGTAGGTTTTTTCCTCAGTGGGATATTTTATATGGGCAGTTTCAGTTTCATAATCTTTATAAACGGGAGCGTCAGTGATGAGAATCTTGTTAGCTGGAATGGTCGCGATGTTCTTGATGTTCCCCCTGCATGCAGCAGCGGGCTTCACATTCGATCAGGTGGTTCAGAAAGCGAAAAACTTAGCGGATAAACCCTATGAGGCCCCTCAACTTGTCCCAAAAATTATGCGGGAAATTTCCTATGAGGCGTACAAAGGGATCCGGTTTAACCCTGACCACAGTCTGTGGAGAGAGAGCCAATCGAATTTTCAAGTCATGTTTCTTACTCCGGGGTTGCATTACACCCACCCGGTAACCCTCAACGTCATCGACGCCGAAGGTCCACGCCCGCTGGTTTTTAAGAAAAGCGACTTTGTGTTTGCCGACCCCGAAATCGAAAAACGGGTGCCGGCCGATGTCGGGTTTGCCGGATTCAAGCTGACCTTTCCCTTGAAAAACAAAAATGAGCAAAATCAGTTTTTGGTCTTCGCAGGGGCGAGTTACTTTCGTGGCGTCGGAAAGGAAAACGTGTTCGGGTTAGCAGGACGAGGCCTGGCCATTGATACAGGACTTCCCAGTGGAGAGGTATTTCCTTCATTCACGGAATTCTGGTTGGTACGCCCGTCTCCAGATGCCAAGGAGATGGTGGTTTATGGATTACTAGACAGCATCAGTCTCACTGGAGCGTATCAATTTACCATTATTCCCGGCAGCCAGACGAAGATGAAGGTACGCACCAAACTCTTCCCCAGAAAACCTATTCAGTTATTGGGTGTTGCCCCGCTGACCAGCATGTTCTTTTATGGAGAGAATACCCCACGACCAATCGGTGAATGGCGCCGGGAAGTCCATGATTCGGACGGATTGCAGATTCATGATGGCCTCACCCGTGAGTGGTTGTGGCGCCCCCTGATGAATCCTGCCAACCTGGAAATGGATTTTTTCAGCACGGACAATGTCCAAGGATTCGGTTTACTGCAACGCGAGGACAAATTTTCTGGCTACGAAGATTTAGGGGCGCATTATGAACAACGTCCAAGCGCCTGGGTCGAACCACAGGGTGACTGGGGTCAGGGAAAAGTGGTGCTCGTCCAACTGCCTACTCCCAATGAAACGCATGACAACATCGTCGCGTTTTGGACACCCGTAGCGCCCGTGACCCGTGAGACCCCTTTAGAAATGTCCTATGATGTGAGTTTTGGGAAGGCCACCCTCTCACAAAATCCCTTAGGAACCGTGGTCAATACCTTTATCGGGGACGGCAATCGGATCGGGGGAGGAAATGTTCCGCAGGCGTATCGTATCATTATCGATTTTGCGGGTGGCCCACTGAGTAAAATGCCGCCCGATGCTCCCATCAGCGGCCAGGTCACGGTGTTGGACAATAGCGACATCCTGGAGCATTTTGTGGAATATCATGAACAGATACAAGGATGGCGATTGTCCATCCTGGCCAAACCTCAAGACAAAAAGCCGCTTCACTTGCGGGCATTTCTCAAAACAGATTCGGCCACCTTAACCGAAACCTGGACGTACCGCCTGCCAATGAATAACCACATTCTGGCACAAGAAAAAGAATAATGGCCCGATCGATTGCCGAACATACTCTCTCACGAGCCTGTGATTACCTGTCGGCCATGGGAGTAGAATTAACCCGCGAGGTCACGCTGCGGGCTCTCACTCTGGTTGAGGCCGGACTGGCTTCAAAGCAGGAAGATCCACTGCAATTTGTGATGACAAGAATCCATGACCACTTTGCCCTGCAGAATCCTCCTCTTCCAACCACCGCTCCACCGATCACACGCGGCAGCATGAGTTTTAAACCATGAAAATTCGTGAAGCCACAATCGCCGAAGCCCAGCATTCGCTCGCCACCCCCAGACGAATAAGCTGGAGAATTGCCGCAGGACTCCGGCGTGCACTGCTGACCATATTAGTCTTCATTCAATCATTAGTGGCCGCCTCGTATATGACGGCCATCCTTCCCTATCATGGGGGGAATTTCCTGGAGATGGCAATTATTACCCTGTTTTTTGTGCTATTCGTCTGGATTTCCGTTGGATTTTGGATTGGCATGTTCGGATTTGTCCTCCGGTGTTTCGGCGGGGATCGATTTTCCCCACTGGGACGCCATACCGCTGCAGAGTTAAGCACTCAACCTTTAGCACGGACAGCCGTGGTCATGCCGATCTACCACGAACCCATTCAGCGGACGTTCGGCGGGATCCGCGCAATGTATCGCTCCTTAGAACAGACCGGACAGATTGACCATTTTGATTTTTTCATTCTTTCCGACAGCCGCAATCCGGATGTGTGGTTGGCTGAACAAGCCGCCTGGCATCGGTTATGTACCGAATTGGGAGCGGGCGGACATCTGTTTTATCGGCGCCGGTCTCTGAACCAACATTATAAAAGTGGCAATATTGCCGACTTTCTTCGCCGCTGGGGTTCCGGCTATGAGTATATGATCGTCCTTGATGCAGACAGTCTCATGGGAGGATCCACCCTGGTCACAATGGTGCAACTCATGCAGGCTGAACCTCAAACAGGCATCCTGCAAACCAGTCCCACCTTGATCAACGCCCGTTCAATGTTTGCACGGGTCCAGCAATTCGCCAATCATATCTATGGCCCACTGTTTACGACAGGCCTTGCCTCCCTACAGCTTGGGGAAGCAGTCTACTGGGGCCATAACGCCATTCTTCGTACCCAAGCGTTTATGAAACATGCCGGCCTGAAGCGGCTTCCCGGACCAGGCCTTTTTCATGGCCCTATTCTCAGTCACGATTTTGTGGAAGCGTCATTTATGGGACGGGGCGGGTATGAAGTCTGGCTGGAACCGGAACTCTCTCACAGTTATGAAGAATCCCCTCCCACCCTTGTGGATGACCTGCAACGCGATAAACGCTGGGCCAAAGGAAATTTACAGCACATCTGGCTCATGCTGTTTGAACCTGGTCTGCGGCCTGCGCATCGCATGGCCTTTTTGAACGGGATTATGTCCTACCTGGCCTCCCCGTTATGGTTAATCTTTTTGGTGTTAACAACGATCGAAGCCGCACGTCTGGTCCTGTATCCCATTAATTACTTTCCGGAACCTCATAGTCTGTTTCCCCATTGGCCCGAATGGAATCCGGAATGGGCCATTATTCTGGCCAGCAGCACCTTGTTTCTGCTGTTTCTGCCAAAAATTCTGGCCGTGATCGATGTCATCCGATGTCGACGGGGCAGACAGCATGGTGGCATCATTCGACTGTTGATCAGTGTCTTCCTGGAAATAGTGGTATCCACCCTCCTGGCGCCCATTCGCATGTTGGCCCATAGCCGTTTTGTGTTGGAAGCGCTGCTTAACACAACATTGCGGTGGGCCGGCCAGAATCGGACAGATGAAACCGGGTGGTCTGCTGCCATTTTAAATCAGGCACCCGGAACGCTGATTGCCGGAGCCTGGGCTGCATTCGCTTTCTGGCTTGATCAGATGTTTTTTTTCTGGTCTCTCCCGGTTGCAGGACCACTGGTGTTTGCCGCGCCCACCTCTGTCTTTCTTAGTCGGGTGGGTCCAGGTGATCGACTGAAGCGCTGGGGATTTTTGCAAGTACCTGAGGAACGACATGGCTCACCATTGCTGGATGATGTTTATGCCAGGACATATCCGCAATTGGAGACCTACACTGAACGGTCTTCTCCCGCCATACAGGCTATCCTGGATCCAGTATTGAACCAGGTACATCAAGCCATGGCTCATGCGCATCGAGGTGGCAAAAAACAGGAAATGATTCTCGCGCTCCGCAAGCGATGTTTTCAACATGGCCCGCACGCACTCAACCAAAAGGAACTTTGTCACCTGGTACGCGACCGGGCCAGCTTGCAATGGCTGCATGAGCAGGCCTGGCAGGCTCCACCTGATTCCTATTGGGGCAAAGCCCTGCAGCATCATTTTCAACACTGAACGGATTTGACCGGTACCCCACCACCTCTGGACTATCCACCACCAGGGCATCTGCCCACCTCAACACTGCGATGATCCCCCACTAACCATTTCCAGCTAATCTCAATTTCTTTTTTTTCGTCTCCACATTGCATGGCACAAATTCTGCCTCAGCACATCAGGCTGGATTACCCTACTCCTATCCGATAAGATCCCCCATTCCCTTACAATCGGGCGCAAGAAATGGCTCCTGTGATGAGTGTTCATCAGAGATGAACCATTTCCTTGTTTCCTTCGACAAACAGAGAAACACACACCCATGTTTACTCATTCAAGTACAGGAAGGAACCATCATGCGATTCCCTCGAATCCTACCATCTACAGTCCAATTGATTGGCCTCGCGGCGGCGATATTCTGCTACACCAGCGCGCAGGCTAGTGATTCCCTGAACCACCAAACGATCCTATTAGAAAAGCCGGTCTACTTTACGACGGTCATTGGAGACGAGGCTCTGCTCCAGCCAGGAAACTATGAGATCCTTCCCTTGGCTGACAGTCTGCAAGTGAATCCCCAAGATGCAAAATCACCCATCCAATTGGCCATCACCTTGGACACACATGATCAGGACTTGCGTGATCCCGTGGCCGTCTCAGTTCCCGGCATACCGGAGGGAGATTCCGCTGACCGCCATGTGCTGGCGCTGTTCCTACCAGGCGGGCTTGCCTATGAAGCTGAAGGCACGTATAGCGGCATTCGCTCCCGCGCAGTTGATCCGCAATCCATGATCACGGATCCCATGAAAATCTACCTGGAGAAGCCGGTGCATTTTGTTAGTCCTGATGGAAACGGCCTTGAGGTGCCGACTGGAACCTACACCGTGGAGAAGGCGGGAGAGGGGATTCGGTTAATGACTCCTGAAAAAGAGGAGGGCCTTCTGTTGGAAGCCCAACAAGACACAAATGATGGAGCATTGGAGACCTCGGTCGCTCTGTCTTTACCGGGTGATGCCGAAGAAGAAGCCGATCTGCATTATATCGTCCTGATGGCGCCTACCGGAGAAAGCCTGCAGGCTTTCGGAACCTATAGCGGCATTCAACAACGGGGACTTTTTCAAAATATTGCCAAGGGGGCGAAGGGAACCGTAAACCGCGCTAAAAGCACTGTAAATCGGGTTGGGCAGGGAGCGAAGCGCGCAACCCAGCAAATCGGGAAAGGCATCCAACAAACCGGACAGAACGCAGGGCAGTTCGCTCAAAAAACGGCATTGGAAGCCAAGAAAAAGGCTGAATGGCTGGCCAGACAAGCCGCGCAAGGTGCCCTGATCGCAGCCAAAGCTGGATGCAAGGCCGGCCTCACAGCTACACGGATTGCGGCAGAAGTTCAAGCCAAAATTTTAGGGCCAATAATGGGAGCATTGGCCAAGGCCCTGCAGATGGATAAAGCGCAAGCAGCCCTTCGCCAAGCCATCAACACCATCAAACAACAACAGGGACCGGCCATTCAACAGGCTATTACCGCCGGAATGAGGCTCACTGATCCCCAGAATGCCAAAGCGGTCAACCAGATGATGGATCCAAACCGGATGTGCGAAAAGCCTGCGGCCACAGTCCAAGACACATTTCAAAAGATGGTCGGAGCTCCGTTACGAGCCGCATTGAACGAATCGCAAAACGCGAATAGTTCCGGTGTCCGTTCTCGAGGGTCCGTGGCCTCAGCCAACATCGGCATCGGAGGAAATTTGGCAAAAATCGGAGGAGGCGAATTGGGTGTCAGTTATGCATTTGATTTTGTGAACCAGCCCCACTGGTACCTGGACCTGGCTGCCATGGTCAAAACGAATGTGGGCGGTGGCGGTGGAGTGTCAATTGGCATCTTTCCACGAGTCAATCCGGATACCGTCGGGGGATGGTTCCTGGGCGCCGGAGTGGGTTTTCCCTTCCCCCATCCCAAGCTGGCTAAAGTCATGGATGCCGGCCTGGACGTCTTCTTTGATTTTCCACTTCGGATCGAACCCCCCTTCAAGCCGAAATGGGATTTGACCTCAGCCAAATTCTTTTTAGACCATTTCCAGGGATTTGCCATAAGCGTTGGCGCGGGAAAGAGCGCTTCGCCTGTCGATATTGCCCTCAAAGGCGGAGTAGGCATTCGCCTTTCCAAACCCCGATAATACGACCACTCCCGGTACCGCTCTGCTCGGTCAGGCCCACTATCAGCCGGAGGGAAAAAGCATCCTCCTTCCGGCTGAGGTGTCAGGATTGTTTTTCCACAAAACCCTATATTTCACAGAAGGTGTCTCCCAAAACCTTCATCCAATCATAAGACTCTCACTGCAATTAAAATCAATTGCGAAATTCCAACGGTCGGACGAAGGATATTGCGGTTATTGTTGATTCGGAGTACCGTCCTCCAGCCACCATGAATGAAGGGCTTTTGTTTCTTGTGGGGGTCAGAATGCCAGCCGATTTGATCCTTCTCCTCATACGTCCCTTCTATTCCTTCCGACGTTATCGTCACGGAGGCGATCCTCCGGCATTGTCAACTCGATTCTTCTTTCTCCACCACAGGGCATTTAATAGTGACCCGCCCGCTGCTTGCCCTTCCATTCCTTTTCCGCTTTCCCTTTCTTTACAACGACTTCGCATCATTGAACCTTTTTTTCCGTTTCTCCGACATACCACCAGACAGTCAGGATCTCTTCATTCTCCAAGCCTGAGGTTCGGGGAAACGAAAAAGATGAAGTCACAATTATATTTTTCATTTCTGCCGCCCAGGATGAAAAATGCGGGCCTGAGCATTCCCTGGGGCCGATACCGTCACGGGTGCGACCCCCCGAGCAGTCAGAGTAAACGCCAATCAGTTTGCCCTTTATGTATTTCCGGCCCACACGCTTTCCGATTCTATCTACCAACCCACCTTTCGTTTCTTCTCTCAACCCGCACACTTTTTAAATACGTTCATTTGTTTCCTAATCAACTTCCTGATCGGATAAATCAGGGCCAGGCTGCTCAAGCTGGTGATAAAAGAACAGAAAATCTCACAGTACATCCAGGGAGGTATCCATGCGCGATAAACTCAACAAAAATGGCCGATCCAACCGATGCACTCGATCGACGACCAACTGCTTGAAAATTTCCACAGTGGGACTCATGCTGCTCCTGATAGTCTCTACGACGCACACTCGCGTGGAAGCAGCGGCATTTAAGACCGCGCCTACTGATGATCCGACTGTCAACATAAACTGCTCGAAAGCGGTAATGACTACAGCGCCAAAGTTTCTTTCAACCCCCAAAGGATCAGCTCAGTATCCATTTTTGATGAAATGCACCAGTGGAGAGAGAGCCGGCCTCATGCTATTCACTTGGGAAGGGCGCTGGAACCCGTCGGAGACCCGGCAGGACCGCCCCAATGCCGTGGAAACTCTCAATATCGAGGGATGGGAGCCGTTCATCCCAGGCAGGACAGGAGGAAAGCTTTTTATGTATTGGACGGCCCGTTGCACGGAAGACCCGTGGCTTCAGGGCGGCACATGCCACCGCTATGGCGGGTACGTGCCGGACGATTTGCGGGCCGCCTTCCCCAACATCGACGGTCGAACCTTTCCCTTGACAGAGAATTCGATCTCACCTTCCCTAAAGCAGCAACTGGTCAAGCAGTATCAAGCAGCGAATCAGCCGGTTTCGACACAGTCACGCATTCAAAACATGACGACCCAACCGAAAATGGCGATCCACCCCCAACAATCAACGATGATCACACCATCCCAGCGTGCTCAGGCCATGACCGTACAGCCTCAGTCGACACTTCCGAGGCCCGGCCTGGTTGAGAAGCCAAGTGCACGGTTGAAACTATTCTCTCGCGGGATTGATGCACCTGAACAGGCACAGCCAGAAAGCCAAGACCAACAGGATTTATCAGCGGAGGTTACCCCTTTTTCGGTCGCCGCAGGGGGCGAAGCCATGGATGATGAGCCGGTGTTTTCTCAAGTCGCCATCATTTTCGACCAGCCGCTGCACTTCATGGCTGCCAACGGGGAAGACACCCTGATCGCGGCAGGCGTCTACGAAATTGAGCCGGTGCTGGATCTACAACTCAGTCTGGCACGGGAGGGACAATCAGCCATGTTGGTACACGCGATACAAGGAACGCACAGCGAGGCGATTCAACAGCCGATGGCCCTGGTGATATCGGGTCAGTCGGAAGACGACCGGCACCTCCTGCTCTTGATGCCGGACGGAAAACGCTTCGATTCCGTTGGCTCTATTTCTGGTGTGAAGTCCCGCAGTACCCGTATTGTGGGAACCCTCCCCGATCAGTTTCTAAAAGACGCCATCATTCAGGCCTCGGCACAATTAACGTCAGAACCGCCTCCGCCCTGCCAACAGAATCCCGAACCAAGCGGTCCTCGCTGGCTCCCTGTGCCTTGCACAATATCATCGATACCAGAACCACCCACGACTCCAGTGCCCTAGGGAAACGGAGACAACCTGCTGTATGTCGACTTGAACAACAATGCCGGGATGTTTCGTGATGTATCTCTATGAGATGCTTGTGGGATGCCAACTGGAAAACTTAGACACTAATGGTAAAGACCCTCATGAATAGGTATTCGCTCCTGCCACGAACGCGAGAACGAACGGCCAAGCCTCTGGTAAGTTCCCGCCCCGGGCTTTGGGAGTACCCTCTTGTGAGAGTCCTGCTCGCTATGCTGTCCGCCGCCTTACTGATCTGCTCACTGCCTGATCCAGACATCGGATGGCTCGGCTGGGTGGCGCTGGTTCCGCTCATGCTTGCCTGCCAGGGACTAGGTCCACGAAACGCAGCCGGCCTCGGCCTCATGTTTGGGATTGTCGCGAGCTTCGGCATCTATGGATGGCTATTTGAAGTCCCCAGTTTCGACATGCGCCACGCCATTGTGCTGGCGCTCTATGTCGGCGCCTACCCGGCTATGTGGTGTGCGGCCACGGCGTGGGTGACCCGCCGCCATATCTCTCTCCTCTTGGCAGGGCCGTCTCTGTGGGTGGCAATCGATTATCTGCGTGCCCACGCCGGGTTCCTTGCGCTCCCCTGGGGCACACTCGCGCAATCGCAACATCACAACCTTGCCATCCTGCAAATCGCCAGCCTTGCCGGCGAACAAGCCGTCACCTTCCTTGTCGTGCTGGGCAACGCGGCACTCGTCAGCCTCATGCTTCAACATACGAGACGGGGTGCCGTGATCGCCGGACTCATACTTGTCATCGCGCATGTGTGGGGCGCATCGGTTCTCTCTTTGGAACAACCAGGCCCAACGATCCAGGTTACCGCCATCCAACCGAATATTCTGATCGAGGAGCGAAGAACAGAGGAGGGCCGCAGGGAATTGATTGAACGCCTGGAACAGCTCACCCACGCAGCTGCCACCGATGGTCCCACACTGATTGTCTGGCCGGAAAGCGCCATTCCGGAAAACCTACAATCCGACGCGCTACTCATCTCGAGGTTGCAGCGTCTGAGCGACACCCTGGAGATACCCCTCATCCTCGGCGCGGCCGAAGTGGAGAAGTTTGCTACGGGGGAAAAGGAAGTGACGATTGAACACCGTGCGTTCAATACCGCCCATCTCCTGCGGCCCGGCGAGCCCCTGGCCCCTCCCTACCGCAAACGCGTGCTCGTACCCTTCGCCGAATATCTACCCCACCCGGATATCATCCCCTGGCCGGAATGGCTCGCCCCCCGTGTCTCAGAAATGACGCCTGGCGAGAGCGCACAACTTTTCAACATGACAACTGACCTCTCCATCGGGGCGCTGATTTGTTGGGAAAATGTGTTCGCCCCGCTTGCACGCGAATCGGTACAAAATGGTGCCCATTTGCTCGTGCAACTCACCAACGATGTCTGGTTCGGTCAAAGCGCGGCACCATGGCAGCATAACCTCATGTCGGTTATGCGCGCCGTGGAAAATCGCGTGCCGATCGTCATCGCGTCCAACACCGGGCCCTCACAGATAATCGATGGGTACGGAAGAGTTGTTGCCAGTGCCCAGGATATTTTTATCAAGGGGCTTGCGACGGGGAGGGTACACACGGGTGTCAACGGTACGGTGTATACCGCTGTTGGCGACTTCTTCGTGCTCTCCGGTATGGCGTTGTTCTCACTCTACGTGACTTGGCGTATCGTTAAGGGACCGCTGGCTCTTCGGAAACGAATTGCTTTAAATCCAAGACGGGGGTTGGATTATTAAACTGGGATAGCCTTGGTACCCTTGTGGCATGAACTGGCAGGTCATCAAATGGCCTTTGGTGATTCGAATTACAGATATGAATGAGCTAGAAAAATATATTAACTAGGGAATTCGGATGTGTGCTATGAATCTAGAGTACAAGCCGGGGTTTGGAAAATGCATTTGGGAGACAACTCTGAAACAACATACATGGATCGGACTGATTTTGTTGTGGGTGATCGGAGTCAACGGGGCCAATCACGTTCGCACTCGGGACTCCTTTGGAAATAGACGAGAGCAGCCACCACGCTTACTGTTCACTAAGCCTCGTCAAAGGTCGGCACACAACTTCTGAGTCTCGGTATTCCACTCGTGGCGACTGCTCAGTTATCACGACTTGTGGCAACTGTACCAACAAGAGGGAAAAAGTTCCGAAAGGAACGAGCACCTTCGATCACCAGCGGACCGTCTATCGCTTCAAGTTTCAGGGTGACGGTCGCTACAATCCGAGGACCAAAGACACGTTCGAGAAAATTTCTATCTTAGAGGATCAACGTAGGAATGCCGATAGACCGGATTTAGTCCAAATCCGCTTGGTGACAACAACCATGGTCTGTGCGCACGATCCTTGGCGGGATCCAGATAGACTTCCTTGTGGTTCGATAAAAAGTGAAAAATCTGCGGTA
>CAZBQO010000003.1:32103-45247 GCA_964494125.1 uncultured Nitrospira sp.
GCGGGATCCAGATAGACTTCCTTGTGGTTCGATAAAAAGTGAAAAATCTGCGGTAATGACACAATTGGATCCTTACGGGGTGTTGCGCATCCAACTCTACCCGCCTCGTGGCAGTGGAATTCCTCGGACGTCGCAGCTCACAGATCAGGAAAGAGCATTTCTCCGGAAACAATATGCCGATTACCAAAGCAAGGAAGAAGAGCTTCTGCAAGGGAAGGCCAAATCGCCGGAAAACTCGTATAGCGGGGCTTTTTACCCCTCAATCTTGGCTCCGACTTTCGGCCAGCGGGTTTTTACTCAAATGGCTCTACCCATCAGGCTGGTGGCCCCACGGGGATTTCCCGCCCAAGGCTACAAGGTGCGGCTCGAACGAAAGGATTACAAAGGAAACTGGGTAGCACATACTACGTTCGCCTTCGGAGCCCCTCAAGCGGAATCAGCAACTGGTTATACTGGGTGGGGAACTGGCGGGACCGACGGCAGAAAGCTCGAGTTGATGGCCTTGCCTGGTGCCTGGCGTCTCAGCGCACAGCCTTCTAGCCCAAAATCATCTGGGTGGAGCGAATGGGTCAAGTTTGTGGTCATGGCGCCTGCGGTGGTGCCGGGGACCTCAAATAACAAACTTTTAAAGCCACCGACACGATCGTTTGGAAAGTGACCGGCTGAGGGATACACATGCAGAACTCGATGATTACACTGTATGCAATCCATGAACCCTGTGAAAAGGAGAACACGATGAATAGTTGTCGCTCTGCGATTTGTACATTCGGCATTGGACTTTTCATCATCGCCGCCATATCGACCCATGCCTTGAGCATGGGATTTAGTGGAATCGGGAGCGCCCCGTGCAATAGCGGAGGGCAAAATATTAACGGAACATTTTCATCGAAAGGGGCCAAATACTTTACGACGGGGACTTGCACCACGAATGGAAGCTTGGGAACTCAGATTACATTCCCCTTTAAAGCGGAGGGAAGATTCGCGGACAACATCGCAGTGGAAACGATCGAAGTGATGCCCGCTCCCATTGACCGGCCCAGCCATCCCTATGGCAAATGGACCACGACCTATTCCTGCCCGACCGATCCTTGGCTGACACCAGATCCTTTTCCGCGTACGGTTGAGGAACCCGTTGTGAAATGTCAGGTCATCTCGAAGAACGACTTTAGCCCGACATGGGGTCCGCGCAAGGATGGAAAACCAGATAAACCCCTGGACAATCTTTTTACCGCATGGAGAAAATGGAAACCCATTACCTCCTATTATCTAACGCCGCCTCAGCGCACCGTTTTGACGGCCAAACGCGACAAGGATCTAAATTCAGAGTCGGAAGCCCTTGCAAAGGCGAAGGCAGAAAAGCGCCGGGCAGCGCAACTTCTCCAAGGAGCAAAACAAGCGACGGCGCCATACCGTTCGTCTCTCTTCCCGATCGTCCACTCGCCGGTGGCCGGGCAGCGGTTCTTCAACCAGACCGCTGTGCCGATCAAGCTTGCTCCGCCCCCACAATGGGCCGATACCAATAGCGGTCTTGATGGGAAGCCCATCAAGACTGCAGAGAGCGTGACCGGCTACATGGTGAGGCTCGAACGAAAGGATCCTGCGGGAAATTGGATGGCGCATACCACGCTTCCCGTCGGAGCCGTTCAAGCAGAGTCAGCCGCAGGCTACACAGGCTTCGGGGCCGGAGCGCCTCCCGGAGGCATCACCACACCTGGGGCGTGGCGAATGAGTGCCCAGGTCTCAAGTCCAAGACAATCCGGTTGGAGCGAATGGGTCGAGTTTGTCGTGATGGCACCGGCAACCAACAAGGCACTTCAACCGCCGACAAAATCATTCGGAAAGTGATCGACAAAAAAGAGATAGGCGTAAGGTGGAAGAGAACGAATCCGGACGGTCAAATAATAGGCGACCATGCGGCGCTCATCGTTGGGCTGATTCTTAGTGTGGGGTTTATCACGCCACTTTCGTATTCGCCGCCAAGCCGCTAACGTACAAGGACTAAGGCCTCCGGTATAAGGGCCGGCAGGCCTGTGAGGTTGCCCTGCCGGTCAGCACAACTTTAGCCCGTGTGACGCAAGCATCGGTACACGTCAATAGGACAGTGCATGTCCAAACGGCAAGCGAGGTAATTGTGCGCGATAACTCCCGCTTCAATTTCAAATGCAACCCATGTTTCTTTTGGTCGGATTAAAGGGACATTGCGGAAAGCTTTGATTCGGAGTACCGTCCTTTAGCCACAATTTCATGAAGGATTCCACGTTCAATGGGGAGAGTCCGAATATCACCTGAGTTCTTCGCATTCCTTCTCGATCCCTTCGGCCGTGTGGCGTCCAGTCGCTCGTCCAACTCGGGCATGCGCTGGGCAACGGCAACCATTCCACTCGTGACTGATCGAACTCTATACACCCGAATGGGCAACATATTCGACCTGGGTTGCGGCCTATTCCTCCTGGCACTTGGCGTTACCCTGCGATTTCGACTCCACAAGATGCCTGATGGACAGAGATGACAGAGGTATTGCGGTTATTATTGATTCGGAGTACCTTTCTCCAGCCAAAATTATGAAGAGATTTTCGTTCCAAGGTATGCTTTCGTATGCTAGTGGCATTATCGATTCCTCCCTTCTGTCTCTTCACTCCCTTCGGACGGTATCGCCACGGGTGTGATCCTCCGGATTTACCAACTCTAACTTCCCTCCCTCACATCGGCCTGCTTGGCGGGCTATGTTCGTTTGCTCCCTATTCAAAAATTTTTCCGTTTTCATGCCTTGCATATCGGCTTAGGTACTTTGAACCTTTTGGAAATCCCTTTCGACCTACTAACAGACAGTCAGGCTCTCCTGAGTTTCTAGATATAAGATTCAGGAAGGAAAGGCAAAGATGAACTCCCCATCGTCTCGTTTATTATCTGCTCCCCAGAGAGAACAGCCGAATGCATGCACCCCCTGGAACCATTACCGTCACGGGTGTGATCCCCCGGTTTCCCAAATAAATCCTCCCCACCTTTTCCCCAACATCACCGCCATTATTGTCACTACCCTTCTCAATTTTGCGTTACTTTTCTTTTCGACCTTTTCATCCAGCGCCGCCGAAGAACCGGACACGTCAACGCCAGCAAACGATAAGCTGACTCCTCTGTTGATTCAATTGAACCAAGGTCTGCATTTTGCTGCCCCCGATGGGCAAAGCGTTGCCGTCTTGCCGGGCCTGTATCTCGTCGAACCGAGCATCCTGAAGGAACCCCAACTGATTCTTTGGCACGAACACGGGACCGTTACGCTCCAAGCCACTCGAACCACACACGACCAACCGGTGAAGACTCCTGAAGCGTATCTGATCCAGGAGAATGACCACGAAGACATGCATCATGTGGTCGTATTTCTACCTGATGGCATCGCTCTTGAGGCGACCGGCTCCGTCAGCGGAATCCAGACCAGAGGGAATTTCCGTGTCACTAAGCATTACCAACTCGATGCAGCCACGGGAGTGGTTCAGTTTGGCGACGGGCAACAGGGGCGCCGGCTTCCAACAAGTCAACCGAATATTTCCACACAATATCGTGAGGGATCGGGCAGTCAGGGTGGGACTGAATTAAACATGATTAAGTTACAGTCTGCGATCTCTAATCGCCAAATGGCGTTACAGGTAACTACAGCATTCCTCAACAAACTACAAGGACAATTCCAATTTGAGGAAGGTACCGACCGGCCAGGCAATGACTATGCCCGGCACATGGAAGATAGTCCAGGATCATGCCGGACGCGTTGCGCAGGAGATGGCAATTGCCAGGCTTTCACCTTCGTGAAGCCAAATTCAGGTTCTACTCAAGGACAATGTTTTTTGAAGCGCTCCGAACCCCAGCCGGTGGCGAACCCTTGCTGCGTGTCCGGAACCCGTAGTTCCTCGCAAGATAAGATCATTCGAAATATAGGGCGCTAAATTATCGAAAGAGCACCGGTCGTTTCTAATGACCGCGGTAAGAGCGAACGAGATGAGGCAACTATCATGAAACGCAGACAAGTCAACGCCATTCCTTTCATGCTTGCCATTTTTCTCATGGCCGGCACCCTGCCGGCATTGTCTCAATCGCCGGATTCGCCCAACTCTTCCAAAGGAATACCCTTCCTCCAACTGGACAGTTCGCTTCTGTTCCTCAACAGCGATCATTTGTCTTTGCACATTCCATCCGGGGCCTATGCGATTACGGCAAAATCCCCAGACACCCTTCAACTCACTTCCGCTTCAACAGGGGAAGCGCAGACTCTTCATGCCACGCCCATGACCCACACAGAACCCGTGACTGCCCCCTACCCGTTTCTCATTGAAGATGCCAAGGAGCAGGGACATGTGCACCTGATCCTCCTGCTTCCCGATGGCCAGGGGTTGGACGCGGAAGGACGGTGGCAGAAAATTCAAACCCGAGGAGTCGGCGACTGGACCACGTCCGCGTTCACCCCGACACGGCGATATACCGGGGTAGTGATGCAGCAAGGTCGAGTGACCATGGACGACGATTTCAATGAGCAAGAGGCAGTTTCCTCATCTGCCATGCCCAAACTTCAATCGAACGCGGTCCTTTCCTACGGGCGGGTGACCTTGGAACAGGGCCACATCCAACTCGATGCAAAGGCTCGACAATCGTTACTCCGGAGATGCCGAATCTGTGCGAAGAAACAGTAGGAGAACAACCAATACATCCACACATTTTAGGAGATTGATATGTCATTTCGTGTAATGAGTATTCGAACGAAAACTTGTGGACTTGTCCTTAGCGGGGTTCTTTGCCTTCTTCCCGTTTTGACTAACGCGGAATCTCCCCCAGCACAGTCCGACCCGGCCTTTCAACAGGCAGTAGAACAAGTCGTGGAACAGTACATTCGTGCTCATCCCGAGGTCATCGAGCAAACTCTACAAGCCTTACAAACCAAGCGCGAAGCCGAGGAACGGGAACGAGTTCGAAGCCTCATCACATCCAGGCAAGCAGATCTGCTGAACGATCCGAATTCACCCGTCAGTGGCAACCTGGACGGAGATGTCACGGTCGTGGAGTTCTTCGACTACCGCTGTGGATACTGCAAGCGAGTCGCGGGGGCCGTCACACAGCTACAGAAAGACGACCCAACTGTGCGAGTTGTGTACAAAGATTTTCCCATCCTGGGAGATGCCTCGGTGTTTGCCGCACGTGCGGCTCTTGCCTCAAAAGCCCAAGGCAAACATCTGGCATTTCATGAAGCGCTGTTGGCCTCAAAAAAAGAGTTAACTTCTGAAAACGTCCTGGCAATTGCCAAACAGGTCGGCCTGAATACCGAACAACTGAATAAGGACATGCAGGACCCAACCCTCAATGAAATCATCGAACGCAATAGGGCACTCGCCAGAGAACTGGGCATCAACGGAACACCTGGTTTTATCGTAGGAACTGATTTGGTCCCAGGCGCGATTGAGTTGAAGGATCTTCAAAACCTGGTCGATCAGGTGCGGCAGAAGAAGGGTTGATGGTGCTGGAACATGGCAGAAGTTTTTTCGAAGAAATCAAGGAAAACTGTCACACACACCTAAATCCCGGCTAACCATGAATATGGTATTAGGAGAAGGAATTTTTCAGGATGACAGCAACACGGTATGAAAATGCCCCTATCGGTACTGCCGAGTAAAAGTCAAACTTAGGAGTTTACGGATGCTCTTCAAACGGCTTCAATTTCTGGTTGTTGGATTAAGTCTAATCGGAGTAACTTTTGTGGCCACTCCCGCGCAGGCGTGGAAGATCGACACGCATATTTGGCTCGCAAAAGAGCTTTATGAGGATGTGAAAAAGACCGGTAAAGTCCGTTTACCGGTTGGCGAATTTCCGATTCCACCCAATGTTTGGAAGGCGATTGAGAAACATGAGGGTCCGTTCCTTCTGGGCGTCCTGGGTCCTGATACTTATCCGGATATGATCGCAGGGCAAATGACGACTCATCCAGGCGTCGAGGGCAAAAAGCCGTTCGAGACCGCGATGGCTCTGGCCTCCATTGTCGGACAGCCCCTCTTTAACAATGCGCCTTCCTGGCAGACGGACGATTGGCTGAACTGGGTCCGTAGTCGCGCACTGGCCACCTCGGCGGAGGGCCCCGAGGTCGCGTTCGCTTATGGCTACCTGATCCATGCGGCGATGGACATGTGGGCCCACACCTACGTCAACCTTTACGCCGGGGATGTGTTTTCCCTCTTTGACGAGCAAGAGGTGGAATTCCGCCACATGGCGATCGAAAGTCTGGTGGCTCGCACGCACAAGAGCTACCTGCCGGATTCGCAGGCACTGTCGAACCAGGAAGCCACGCGGCGATTGGGGAACCAACTCGGCGGAACCGCACGCAATCCGCAGAGCTTCACGAAGCCGCAGCCCGATCTCTTGACACCCTTACGGGCGCCGCTGAAGTTCGTGGCCACCAGTCTTGTCTTGAACCCCACGGTTGCCAGCCAGTACGCGCGCGAGAAGGCCACACAGCATCTGTTCGCGATGTATGTCTATTGGTCGGAACTCAGCAGATCATCTCAACCCATGCAAGTACTCCGCACCGCGATCAACAGTGCCGCGGAAGCGGCAACGCAGGCTTTGTCGCAGGCCCAAGGCCTATTCAACGCCGCCCAGTCTGCCCACAACGCCGCAGTACAAGCTGCCAGTGCTGCGTATGAGACGTTGAAGAAGGCAGAAAAAGCCGCAGGCGATGCCGCGGACCAGTTGGCCAAAGCGAGAAAACAAGCCTTTGGCATGATCGACAACATCACCAATCAGATGGTGGCGAACCTGCCCCCACCTCTTAAAGGTCCTTACGAGGCTGCAAAGAAGGCCCGCGACTCTGCCCTGAAGGCGTTGGAAGACCGGCGCAAAGATTATGACAACATGGTAAAAGCGCGGGACAACAAGAAAAAAGCCATGCAGCAAGCGCTTGAGACTTTGAATCTGCGCAAAAATGTCCAGGCCACGCTCAATCAGGCCCGGAATCAAACGCTCGCCGCCATCGATGGTGGCCTGACGGTGTGGCGGCAGGGCATCGAGAATGCCGTCGATGCCTACATCCAAGCTTGGGAAGACACATCAAAGGAACTGTTACGTCCTCCGGGCACACGCTTTTCGCCCGGCCATGACGTGACCGAACCCCTCAAGCAATGGACCCTGTGCTGGGGCCCCACCTTCGGCCTTCCGGTCCTCACCCAAATCGCGCCGCAGTGTGACCAGGCCCGTTCCGGCTATATGGGAGTCAAAAGCAACCTGACCAACCTCAAACTGCTGGTCCAGAACATGTTGATTGATCAAGCTTTGCGGAACGAAATCGAAAAATTCGACAAGTTCGTGGCGCACACTGCAGGGGAAGTCCTCGCAGGTGTCGGAAAGATGGTTTCCACGGCCATTCGCATCGACAAGGGCGCTCTGGCGGGATATTCACGGTCGATCGTGAATTTGCGCAGCAAGGATCCGGCGCCTCTGGAAGTCGACGATGAATTTAATGACGACACGTCGCGCAAGCAACTCGTCATATTCCCGCAGATCACCAGGCTCTTGTACCAGGACATGGGCGTGCCTCCTCTTTCCAGGAATATGACGCTCGAACAGTTCCAGAATTTCGCCGCCTTACAGAACTCACTCACGATGGCCAAGCTAGTGCTGCTCGACGGACGGCAACTCAACGCGATGATCCATCCGAAAACCCGACAAACTCCCTATCCGAACGGAGCGCCGGCCGGTGAGGTGCTGATGGGAGCCGTGCGCAGTATCGACGGCGACCATCAGTGGAAAAGATCGGCGCCGCAACTCCCGAGGAGGGCAAAGCAACCCTTCAAGTGCAGAATTTTCGGCTACGATTCCAGCGATGGCAAGGGAGGGCTCAAACTATGGCAGGACGAGACGATTCGCGCGCGGGTGTTCACGACACTCTTTAAAGGACCCTTGACACCAGGGCTCGTGGCCCAAATGAACCCGGAAAATCTCAGCCCGGGGACCGGCGTGTCCGGCGCAGATCCCTATCCCCCGACCCCGGCTTCCGGTGCCGGCGCCTGTTCACCTTAATCCCCCAACCGGACAAGTGAGGCGCCAGGAGGGAATACTGAAACCACGGTCCCGAAGAATGATTAAAGAAGAGAACATTCATATCCGGAAAGGCAGGATACTCGTGGTTGTGTATCGCGCAAAGAACAAAAATCGGTCAAACCAATAGTGGGAGAAACGAATGAAGACTTATCGGGCAATCTTGTTGTTGGGATGTGTACTGTTGGCACTGGCTCCCCCCTTTGCATTTTCACAGGAATCCGGTTCTTTTTCGGAAGCGGATTCCGATCAAATCCAAAGCCGGGGTCTTTCTATAGGCGGCTGCGAAATCAAGTACAAGGGCGGCCTTCCGGACTTCAACGCGCTGAAGAATTGTGTCAATGGAAAAATCGACAAGATCAACACCGACGCAAAAAAAGCCACTGATGCGGCAAAGGCACAGGCTCAAGGACTGCAGTCCGAACTCAACAATCTGAAGAACAGCCCTTTTCTGGCGAAACTCGAGGGTGAACGGCGCATGCTGGAGGCAGTACGAGCGTTGAATCTTGAACCGTTTTTCACCTGTCTCTCACAGAGCCAGTCGCTCCAGCCACAATTTACCTCGCGCATTCAGCTCCTCGCCTCAAATCCGGGAAAGTTCGTCGGGGATCTGACGAACGAAATCTGGACGATTGCCCAACAAAGGTCCCAGACCTTGATGACGGAATATCTTCAGGCGCTACGAACGTCAGGAGGACCCGGAGACTTCAACCAAGCAGCGGACCGTTCCTTACGGCTCTTCACGCAGTTGGCCAACGAACACCCTGTAACGCGCTGCATCACTCCCCGGCTGAATCCCCAATTTTCCATGATCAAACAAGCGTCCCTTCAACTGGCTCCACAGATGGAGACCAGGCTGAAACAGACGTTCGATCAGGTCTTCGCCCCCGTCCTTAAGGAAACCGTCGGCAAGGCTTTGGGCACGATGCTCAAGAACTTGACGCAGCCCCAACCGGCGAGTTTACAGGGGACCGTTCGGCCGCGGGGCATCCCGGACGATCAGATGACTCCCCACCCGGCGGGGTCGGAACAGGGCGACCCAGTCAGCAGCCGGAACGTCCCTATGGCCATCGTGGGTAAAGGGATTCAATTTCTGACCCCTCATGAAATCGAGACGGTCGCCAATGGCATCGCATTTCAACATATTTTCACAAAAGATTTTGCCGAAGCCCGCGCCCATATCGATCAGCTCAACTTGGCGGCGAGCAATCCCGCCACCAGCCAGGTTGCGCTCACCCGCTTACGCCAGGTCTTGACCAATCAGGATGTCATACCGGAAGTCTTACGTTTCGAAGTTGGTCACGCCATTCTCCGGTTCGCCGGGCATAAGTTCATCGACTGCTCGCTACCGAATTGCGGCGGTGATCTGGTCATGCAAATGTTGGGGGCATCGGCATTATTGAAAGACGTCGTCGTCGAAATTATTAGCGCCGTCTGTTCACTCGCGGATATCGTCGGAGGGGGAGTTTGCGGGGTAGGAGAAACCGTGACCCCAAATGCCATTTACGATAGTTACGTACTCCCCGCTATCCAAAAGGCTGCAATCTTTGGATTGCATGGGTCGTTCGACGGAGTCATGAATCTACACCATGACGCGCTCCTCAAGGGATTTGATCCACGGACCCGAAGCCAACAAAACGATCCTTTCACGGCCTTGCTGGATCTGCTGCCGACAAAAGAAGTCGTCGTATTTTTCGCGGATTCCCAGGTTAGGGAAATGCACACAGCATTTAAAACATATAACGCGAGCGTCCTGAAGCTCGCCGAGGTCGCCACCCGCAGGTAAAACCGATAGAGGATAAACTTTTTAACCATTCAATAAGGGTTAAATGAAGATGAAGAAAAAATTTGTCACCAGACAATAATGGGGGGCAGAGCTGGGACCAATCGGTCCCAAGGCTTGATTAAGAAACACGGTAGGTTTCCTTGGGATCAGCAAAAAAATGGGGGGAAACCAATGAATAGACGACAGACCGACCATTTCACTCACATGGTGTTTATGATGAGCCTCGTTGTATGGGTTCGGGGAGGAAACAACGCCTTCTCTCAGACGCCGGCGGGAGACAAGGCGGAACCTCTCTCAACCGTCCAGGAAGAATCAAGCACCTCGGAGGACCAAGGCAAGGTAATTGAACGCGGGATCCGCCGCGGGGATCAATGCCCCGATCATGCGTCGGGGGAAAGAGGTCGAACGACCGGCATCTTCGGAGAAAGGAAGTAAAGTGACGCCGGCCTAGGCACGAGATTCGGAATGCATCGTGGCGGCATTTCCGGCACCCCTGGGATCATCGTCGGCACCGAATTGGTCGCCGGCACGATGGACTTGAAAGATCTCAAAAGTCTCGTCAGACAGGTTCGGGATGAAAAGAGCGAATAGATGGGGCTCAACTCGCAGAACGTTCCTGAAGAAGAAAAGGACCCAGCTACGGAAAGACTAATCGAACAGATTTCAAATAACCCATCACTGAAATTTTTAAAGGAGGGCAATTATGACACCCGTTTCTCCAACTCACGTGTGTATGAGAAGTCGCATGGTCCTAGGCTTGGGGATGGGACTTATTGTGTTATTGACGTGGGCCGAAGCCGGCATGGCTAAACCCAAAGGGACCATTTACAGACAATGCGCCTGCATTTGTCAGGCCCCGGGAGATATCATAGGCGTGATCACCGACATTTCCAACACTGGTGGATTTTCCTGTGGGGCCTATAACGGGAAAACCTGTAACTACTCGGATCCCGCGACCGGAGGCGTGAGAAGTGGCACGACGAAATATTGCGGCCCCTTTAAACCGGGCGGGACGGTGAACTTTAGAGCACCCCTCAACGGTATCACAGGTTCCGTATTAAGCCGTGGCATCGAAGGGGACCAACCTGAAGAGTTAGATATCGAAATCACCGTTCCGGCCGAATGAATTTCTTTAAGAACTAAACGAGGAAAGTGTCCACACCATCAACGCTTTGGGAGGAAGAGGCCAGGTGCAAAAATATCATCCGTAGGATTGCGGAATATTCGAAGCCTGTATCGGAGGATTCGCCGCTATCCTGCACACCGATGGGACGCAAATCCAAGGGTAGGAGAAATTCAGAGTGATCAGGGCAACTGTACCTATGCGAATCAGACCACCAACGGATTTTTTGTGGGGATCTACAAGGATTTATTAGGGTACACGTTGCTCGCCACTCGTTGAGATGGAGCATCCACTGAAAATGAGAAGTTCTATTTGGTCGCCCAGGATTGGGATCACCGGCAATTCTACAGAAAATGACCCAGTCCGGATGAAGAAGGAGAGACTTACGGGACAGTCAGCAATATGGGGTACCACCACAATGAAAATAGTCTTCACGGTTTTGATCATGGGATTGTTGGTGTTCTTCGGTGGAAGACATGTCAGTACGGCAGAAGAAGGGACGCCCAGAGAGCAGCCTGGTGTCAGTTCTTCCCTGGAAAATGGACCCTCGGCACCGGAACCGGCTGAGCAACCGGGGGGAGAAATTCAGGAGCGGGGATTGACGAAAGGGAACTTAAAGAAAATACCGCGGGGAACGAAGGTCAAGCCGCCAACAAACCTGCCGGGGGGAAATCTTCCAACTAATTTATGTCATCAGGAAACCCACATGATGACACAATGCCGCTGCTTCAATTATGCGGACTGTCAGGTGCTGTCGAACCTCTGTCCCGGCTCATGCCCGGTGGGAAGTCAGACTTGTCAGTGTACTCCCTTGTTCCGGGGCACCCCTCCCCCCCTGCCACAAAATCTTTGCGGAGATCAGGTCCCCTTCACTATTACGAAGTGTTCATGCAACAACGACAAAGATTGTCAGGTGCTGTCATCTATCTGCCCGGGCTCCTGCCCGGTCGGAAGTCAGAGCTGCCAATGTACCCCCTTACAGAGGCGATAGAAGTTTCTTTCAAGAACCAGCACAAAAGGACCTTGTGAGAGAGAGCCGAACCGCAAAAACAAAATAGGTTGAAAAATGAACCAACCAATGGCGCAATGGCAGAATGAATGAACCATTCACGAATTTTGTGCGACTCACCATCATAGAACCAAATAAATTTCTTTCATAATAAATCCTTAATTCACGGAGGGAGATCATGCCCAATCTCACACAAAGAATCCATCAAATGAGCGTTGGAGGGGCGCTGTGTTTGGGAGTTCTCGTTTTCCACTGGGATCCGGCACAGGCAGTGCCAATAAGGAATGCTGATAAGTGCCAAGGGCCGGTAACCATTGGTGTGGCCACTTGTCCCGACAAACCCGGGCATTGGGTCGAATGTAACGGTAGTGGGGACTATATGTGTTGCGTAGAGCCCCCTAACGGGGGGAAGGACTGCGAACAAATCGAGGATACCGCATCGACTTCCACCGGTGAGGTAAAACGGTTCCCGGGGGGAGTACTGCAAAATCCGACACTGAATCCTTCTCCCAATACCTCACGTTTTCCCAAGACGGGAGCCAGATCGCCAATCATGCGAAGAGGTCTTGATGGTGAAAAAACAGGGGAACCCGCAGCAGGAGAGCCTGAAGAGACCAATCCATCGGGTAACACAACAAAGTAATAATTGGGAAAAATGATGAAAAAATTTCAACCCAGCTTCTTCTTATACCAATCCCAAAAGATTCTTACATGAAAAGGAGAGAAGTCCATGGTTCATATAGCACTCATCAATCAACGGAGGATCGTCAGGTCATTCCCAGTTTGGACCCTGACGTTGGTGGTGCTTTGGGGAATCGTAGGACTGGCCGCTCCGCCCCAGAGCCTCGCTGCACCCATAGCCAGTGGCAGCCAGAAAACCGAGCGGGAGTGTAAAGATGATCGTGCCAAGTGCCAGAAGGCCTGCGATCAACTCATCGATATAGGCGATACCATCAAGCGATGCAAGGATCTTTGTACGGACGACTACCTGATTTGCTTAC
The DNA here is from genome assembly GCA_964494125.1 of uncultured Nitrospira sp. Classification (GTDB taxonomy): domain Bacteria; phylum Nitrospirota; class Nitrospiria; order Nitrospirales; family UBA8639; genus Nitrospira_E. The sequence continues at coordinate 45,090 of CAZBQO010000003.1, forward strand.
CCCTTCGCTCAGGCCAGCCGGGAAGCAAGCTTAAGGACGTCAGGCCATCGATACTTCCGGGCATGAACGCGCCGATTACGCGCCGCGGAATTGAGGGCGAGCAGCAAGGTGAGCCCGCCCCAGGACAGAATGAAGAGACCAATCAGGCGGGTGAATCC
>CAZBQO010000004.1:0-20688 GCA_964494125.1 uncultured Nitrospira sp.
AACTGGAACAGATTATCGCCGTCAATGCCTCGTTGATCGACCGGTTTGAGAGCACAGGGATTCTCAAGAAGCAGACGGCTTGGGACCATGGGGTCGTCGGGGTGGTTGGTCGGGCTTCGGGCATCGATCGGGATCTCCGAAGAGATCGGCCCTTTGCAGCCTATGATGAGCTTTCGGTATGTGTGGCCGGTTCTTCACATGGGGATGTGCGAGCCAGGGTTCAGGTCCGGATTAGTGAAATTCATGAATCAATCCGGCTCATTCACGAGATTCAACGCATGCTTCCTGATGGTCCGCTGAAGGGTGACCGCCAGGTGGCTCCTGACTCCGGAGCGTGGGCGCTCTCTGCGGTTGAAGGTTGGCGTGGTGAAATTTTGTATTTCCTGATGGTTGGCGAACATGAACAAATTCATCGCTGTAAGGTCCGGGACCCCTCGTTTGTCAATTGGCCGGCCATTCAAATGGCGGTGATCGGGAATATTATTCCCGATTTTCCTCTCATTAATAAAAGCTTCAGCCTTTCGTATGCCGGGAATGATTTGTAAGAAATTAGAAGAGGTGCAACGTGAAGGGTCGGGGGAGGGGTGGTAAACAAATAACATAACCAGCGTGATGACAGGAAAGAGGGACAGGGGAGCCCTATTTTCCACCTGACGTCTCGGGGGGGTATGAGCCGCAACAATGAGGAGAGACCATGTTTAAGATTCTCAAAAAAAGTTTCAAAACAGGAATCGTGACCGGGCAATATCCCCCTGCTCCTGCCGGGCAGAAATTTTCTGTTGCACCAACAGCCCAAAAGAAGGCCGAACTGTTTGGAAAGTCGCTAACCATTCGTGAAGTGGATACCGGTTCGTGTAATGCCTGTGAGATGGAAATGAATGCCTTAGCCAATCCTGTTTATGATATCGAACGATTTGGAATTCATATTGCCGCGTCACCTCGTCACGCGGATGCCTTGGTGGTGACCGGTCCGGTTACGGTGAACATGGAAGGTCCGCTGAAGGATGTGTATAAAACCACGCCCAATCCAAAATTAGTCATTGCCTTAGGTGATTGTGCCATCAATTGTGGAATCTTCAAAGGAAGCTATGCGGTGACTGGTCCGGTCGACCAACATATTCCGGTTGATGTTCGCATCCCCGGATGTCCTCCGCGCCCGGCTGAAATTATTGATGCCTTGACCGAGCTTCGAAAAGGCGTCACGACCTTTACCAGGTGGTTTAAAAAACTTTCCGGGAAATCATGAAGAAGTTGTGATAATCACAGTCAATCGATTCACAAGAATTTTCCTGGGGTCAGAAAAAAATGTTTTAATGAGGCGGGAGTGGCCGGCTGCCGTATTTTGATGGGTCTCTAACTTTTTGGAGATGATCATGAGCCTATTTTTACCCTTTGTTATCTTTTTGATTCTCGGTGTCGGTCCGGCCTGGGCCTATGAAGAAGTCCAGGTCCTCAATGGAGGCGCAATATCCGGAACAGTGATCATTGAAGGGGGCAAGCCGAGAGCGATGGCCTTTAATTTGGTCACGATTCCTGATCACGTATATTGCGAGAGAATTTCCACGGGAGCCGGTTGGCGTCTGGTGGTTTGGTGAGAGAATCCGGGGAATTATTTGTATTCGGATTCTGTCCTAATGCTCATGGTGAGAGGGGCCATGCATCTTTGGTGTGTGAAGGATGCAGGGTGGACGGGGACTGTTGGAGAATTCGGTACCATATTGGTCGCGCATCAGACTGCCTTTGAATTTGGCAGTTGGTCCGCATCGTTGATTCACGCGCCGAATGATGTCACGCCTTTGCTCTGTTGAATATGGGATATGAGGCAGATAAATAAGTGGGTTTTCTTTTATTGATATGTGGCGAGGGAACCTCATTAGGACTCTGAGTAGAATAATAATTGCACGCCGATGGTGATGACCAGGAGAGCCCAGAGGATTTTGAATGTAAATTGGACGCGGGAGGTGGTCTGCAACGCAGCATGGGATCGTGGTATGAACTCGCCGGCAAACCAGGCTAGGCCACCCGCCAAGGCCAATGTGCCCATGATGTTATGGTGAGTCTGGATGTCGTGGCCACCTGGATGGAGGCCATGCATGTGGCGAAACAACATAAGGCCACCGACCAATGCAAAACCCGGCAGAAGTGATCGCCAGAACAGGTGAGAAAATTTTCCAGCCCGAAGGAACCCTTCCACCAGGCCGACTGCCAGGGCCAGGATACCGAATATTTTGTGTTGCAGCATTTCAGGATCTTTCCCGGATAAGGTTTCGGCTAATGTCCATGAGCCAATGGGCCATGCCAAATGATCGCTCCAGATCAACAGGAAGATTCCTGATCCAATTAGTGAACCCGGCAACAGCCAACGAACCCACATTAATGCCTGCCAGCCCATCACTGTTTGCCATTCACTGAGACCCACAAGAATGACCCCGACTCCAACGAGCGCATGGTTGAATTCGCTATACGCAATGCCTTCCGGGGAACCTTCCCATTGTCCGACCTGCGGAGCAGCATCCTGATGGTGGGCGGTGTGATTGTGGTGAGTTTCTTCCTCCGAAATGCTGTGTGGTTCGGCCCAGACGGAAGGTAGTCCAAGGTGCAGTTCGTGGTTTATTGGTTCCCATAGGCATTGAATTAGCAGTAACCCGACAAATACCCGATAGAGCCAGGTAAACAGGACAGTAGGAGGCATGATGCTCATCTGTTCCTCACTGAAGATTTTCCTTTGGTCATGGTTTTTCCAATGTGGGAGGGTTGGAGAATGATATTTTGCTGAAACTGGAAAATAGGATTCTGGCATTTCGCTCTATATGATTGGTCATATCGCTTATTCAGATTATGGAGGTAAGTCTGATGGTGTGCAGTGGTTTTAAGGTGTGAAGAGATATTCTACTGTGGTGCCCTTCGATCCATCCGTTCTGGATGGGAGAAGGTGACCAATTCCTTCCCTTCTAGGCTTTGCTGAACCAGCTTGGGAATGTCGAGGGCTTGCTCGACTTTGAGGATATGGGATAGCTGGCATCGTGTTTGTGGATGTTTTGGGACAAAGAGGGTGCAGCAGTCTTGGTCCGGTTCGATGGAGGTCTCGAACGATCCCAGCACTTGAGCTTGTTGCGTGATTTCCAGCTTATCCATTCCGATGAGCGGACGAAGAATGGGAAGTGTCGTGGCTTCGTTAATGACAGAAATATTTTCCGGCGTTTGGGACGCCACCTGACCCAGACTGTCTCCGGTCGTGAGGGCCCATGCCTCTTCCTGCTCGGCAATTCGTGCAGCGATGCGGAGCATCAAGCGACGGTAAAGTACGACGCGCACGGGTGGCGGCGTGCTGATGACGATTTGGCTTTGAATATCCCCAAAGGGAATGAGGTGAAGACGGGAAAATAATTGGTACTTCGTGAGCAACGCGACCTGATCGCGGACTTTTTCCTCAGAAACCCGTGAGAGATATGGCCGACCGTGAAAATGCACAAAGACGGCCTTACAGCCACGTTTCATCATGCGATAGGCTGCCACTGGAGAATCGATGCCTCCGGAAATGAGGCAGATGACTTTTCCCCCGGTTCCCGTCGGTAGGCCCCCTGGTCCCGCGTCCCGTTGACAGGAGTAGTAGGCGTAGGGCGGGACTAACTCGACCAAAATCGTCATATCAGGGTGTGAAAGGTTGACTCGTTTGCCGGTATGGTCGGCGACGGCCGCTCCGATTTCTCGTTCCACGTCCATTGAAGTTTTGACGAATCGCTTGTCTGCCCGTTTGGCACTGACCCGAAAGGTGGCATAAGGATGAGTGGGCAGGTGCGCAACGATCGCGTCTTTGAGAACGGTGAGATCGGATTGGTCGTAAGCCAATGGCACGGCCCTGGTCAAAGAAAAATTGACGATACCGAATACGCGTTTGATCTGTTCCTGCAAGCGAGGCCACGCTGCGTCATCCTCGAAGCTCACCCGTATTCGTCCCTGGAGTGCTTCGACATGCACATGTGCTAGGGGTTTCAGGGCTCCTCGGAGATGGTGGACTAACCGGTATTCGAAATGTTTCCGGTTGCCTCCCTTGAGGGCGAGTTCATGATAATGCACTAAGACATGAAGCATTAGTGGAGTGATTCTAGATATTTCTCGGCATCGATGGCCGCCATGCATCCCGATCCGGCCGCCGTAATGGCCTGGCGATAATGTGAATCCTGCACATCACCTGATGCAAAAACGCCGGGGATGTTGGTGGTAGACCGATTTGGCTGAGTGCGGATGTAGCCTTGCTCGTCCATATCGATGAGTCCGGTAAACAGGCTGGTGTTCGGGGTATGGCCGATGGCCACGAAGACGCCAGATACCGGAATTTCTTCAACCTGGTTGGTTTGTACGTTGCGGACACGGATTCCTTTCACGACGTCATCACCCAGGACCTCTTCAAGAGCACTATTCCATTGAAAAGCGATCTTTTCATTGTTAATGGCCCGATCCTGCATGATTTTTGATGCGCGCAATTTATCGCGACGATGAACGAGGGTGACTTTTGTCGCGAATTTGGTCAGAAATGTCGCTTCTTCCACGGCGCTATCACCGCCGCCGATGACCGCAATCTCTTTGCCACGAAAAAAGAACCCGTCGCAGGTGGCACATGTCGAGACACCATGACCCATGAGACGGCTTTCGGAGGGCAGGCCCAGTAAATTGGCCGAGGCTCCGGTCGCAATAATCAGAGTTCGGGTTTCCAGAGTGTCTTCGTCATCAACCGTGACCTGAAAGGGGCGCACCTGGAGATCTACCTTGGTGACATGTCCATGGCGAAATTGCGTGCCAAATCGTTCCGCTTGGGCCCGCATGTCTTGAATGAGTTGAGGTCCCATGATGCCTTTGGGGAATCCGGGAAAGTTTTCCACATCGGTGGTGATGGTTAATTGTCCGCCGGGCTGCGAACCATCAATGAGCAAGGGGGAAAGATTGGCTCGAGCGGTATAGACGGCGGCGGTTAATCCAGCCGGGCCCGATCCCAGAATAATGACGTCATGCACCATGCGTGGACTCCTTACAGTTAGACATGTAGGTGAACGGTTTATGGGGTATTGAGGCTGCGGCGGGCCGTTCGTGACCTCGCCTCACTGACATATGTCCTATACAATGACTGGACCGCATGGCGCAACTGGGTATGTGACCATGTTCCATTTAACACCGCGTCGGCATAGTCGAGTTTGTGACGAAGGGGCATTTGTTGTCTGATTCTCCGAAGGGCTTGCGCCTTGGTCAGGCCGTCACGACGGCAGGCGCGGGCGAGTTGAGTGGCCCGGTCGGCGGTGACCACGATGACATGATCCATACGCCTGTGTGCACCGGCTTCCAATAATAACGCCGCATCATAAATGATAACCGCATGGGGATCTTCGTGTCGCATGCATTTAACCTGTTTGGCTTGCTCCCTGGCGACACGGGGATGAATGATCGCTTGCAAAACGTGTAATTTCTTAGGGGATTTAAACACGATATCGGCGAGAGCCTGGCGATTGACGGTGTGGTCTTCGGCAAGCACTTGTCTCCCGAATTCCTTGACGATATCTCGCCAAGCCGGTTTTCCAGGTTTGACAACGGCTCTGGCCAGTTCGTCGGCGTCAATAATCCTTGCTCCAAGGGATTGAAATATCTTGGCGACGGTCGTTTTTCCTGATGCCAATCCTCCAGTTAACCCGACGACGACCATGGCCAACCATAGCATAGGGGGTTGGGAGCGACAATAAATGAGGGAAAATTTTGGCACCAGCTTGACCCTGCCAAACCCCTTGGGTTATTGACTCGATGAGGGTCCTTTCCTTTTGGTGAGCCGATCGACGGCCAAGAGCATGACAGGGGAGAATGAACAACGTGAGAGTTCAAGACATGCCAACCACCATTCGACCAGTTTTCTTTTTATATGCCCTGATTCTGTGTGTCCTGCCTGGATTAGCGTTTGCCAATACTGAGGAACCTGCGCCTTCTGAGGCCCTTGTCTCGTCGGTATGGCAGGTTGCCTTGGATGGATCAGGGCATTTCACCTCGATTCAAGAAGCGATTGATCAGGCTGCATCAGGTGATACGATTTTGATTAAACGGGGAGCCTATGCCGAGGATGTTACGGTGCATAGCAAGGAGGGTTTGTCGATTATCGGTGAAGGCATGGACCTGGTAGTTTTGACCGGGAAAAAGCGTGTGGGGACTCTCCATATTGGTAAATGGCCGTATGGGGCAACGAATGTGACGATTCAGGATCTGGCCGTGATTCAACATGGAGGATTGGGAGTTGGCATTTTTAATGGCAGTGGCGTGCGATTAACACGGATTCGTGTCAATGGAATGGTGTTTAGTCAACAGGTGCAGGATGTTTTTCTGGAAGATTGTGTGATTGGTGACAGTGAGACAACAGGTGTGGCATTTGCGGATTCTACAGGCACCCTATCGGGCAATCTGATTTACCATAATGATCATGGCGTGGCTATCGGAGGCAACTCTGATGTGACTCTCAGACAGAATGTGATAACCCGCAGTCTGTATGAAGCCGTGTTGATGACTGATCAGTCCAAAGCCCGGTTGATTCAAAATACCCTGGCTCAGAACGGAGGCGGGGCGGCTTTTCATGACGATGCGCAAGCCGATGTGCAGGGGAATATTATTAGTCAGAGCGCAGTAGGCTTTTTATTTTTTCCGGGAAGTCACACCACGCTGGCCTTTAACGCCTTGTCAGGCAACCAGGGGGATTATGTCATGACCGGTACTCCACCCACACCGGCTCCGGAACGCGCGGGGAAAACTGATGTACAATTTGCTCCAGGCTTTGTCAGTCCTGAAAACGGGGATTTTCGTCTTCAGTCCGATTCTTCCATGATCCAGGTTGGTGCCTTCCCATATTTAGGGGCTCTGCCTCCGGTTCCTTCCAACCCATAAATTCCTTTTCAGCTCCGTCTGTCCAAGTGTCTGCGGCCTTCTCTTCGAGAGGTCTTAGTGCATGACCGGACGGGTTTTTTCAACACTCCATGAATTTACTCCGGTGGTTTTTGTCACCCATGCGTGAATGAGAAGATCGAATATTTAAAACCTTCAAGAGTCTTCTTTGTGGTGGGACATCGTTGGCGCAGGAATCCATAACCTGCTCCTCCCTTGCCTCGCACCAAGGCTTTGCCACACAGACACAGGGATCCTGAACATCCAGGAACTACTGCGTTTTAGATGAGGGTTTTTGCTTGGGACGGAGAATCAATTGAGCATGCTCCGCATCCAGCGTCACGAGAAAGTGTTTAAGAAAGGACATGCCGAGCAGACCCTCGATGTGTTCCGGAATATCCGGGAGATCGTGAAGGGCTACGGCGACATTCGTGGCCCGTGCGGTTCCGACCGTGATGGAAGAGAGATAATTCATGTTGACTTGGACTGACCCTCCTGCGGTATTGACGGTCAAGAGTTCATTGTCGGTTGTTCCCAGGATTCCGAGATCAATGGCGACCTGAGTCGAGAGGACGGTCATGGAGGCACCGGTATCCACAATGAGTTGGGCCGGTCGTTCTTGATTCAACATGACAGGAACGACAAATGACCCTCCACTTTTGGTGAGGGGTATGGTGATTTCCCGATTAACAGGTTTGTCCTGCTCTTCTTCATTATTCAACGAAGACACCTGAGTAGAAATCTGGGTGTCAGGAGGTGCCGGGTCGGGAATGGACTTGGGGATTGCTTGAAGTGTTGCAGTCGTGGATGACGCTTGATTGCTGAGAGAAGGGCTTTGTGTTGGCAATAGCGTGCAGTTAAATAGTTGAGCTGGATTGTCTGTTAACACGCGTGTTCCGGATTCATCAAAACAGTCATATGTCGCCGAATGCCCCGGAGACACCAATAGGGCAGTGTATACCATCAATTCTGGCACCCACCAAAAGGTGATGTGGTGAAGATTCCTGAGAAACGAAACGCGGCGACATTTATACATAATGGGAAAAGAATACCAAGATGCGGGGGGAAAACGCTATGAAGGAGATTATCCGCTGGTATCGGGTGTTAAGGGAATGGTGGCCTGCACATGCGAGCCGGTTTCCAACACCTGGGTGGACAGAACTACCGTTTCTGGTTCGATCCTGTTCACCTGCACCCGACCTTCCAACATCTCTCCCTGTTTGACGATATAGATGGCCTGCCCATTGGTGAGGAAGGCCTGACTTTCACCCCCTTTGGTTAAATACCCTAGGAACCGGAATTGGTTAAGTTGTTCCCGTGCCCGTTGCCCTGCAAGATCGGCCATAGATGGACCTGGGGGTGGCGGTTGGGGCGGAGCCGGGGAGGGCGTTGTTTGGGGAGGGCGAGAAGTGGGGGCTTTGTCAATTTTTTTTTGGTGGGCAACCTGGGACATGCCTAGAGGTGCAAAGATGTTGCGGGGTAGAGAGAATTTTGCGGTTTGGCGAGGGTTAGAAAATTCCGGATCTAACTTCAGGTCTTTAATCGGGGGAAGTGGGACTCCTGACGTGGCCGAGGAAGGCAGGGGATCTGTTGGCGTAGAATCCCACATTTGGAAGATCGTCACCATTCCCCAGGCTAATAATAAGCCTCCTAACACCAGCCATTTTCGTTGATTCGTCATTAGGCTTTTGTTTTTTTAACCGGTTCAGGAAATTCTTTCAGAAAGGTGGAGACCTTCAGTTTAAAGATAACCCCTTTCTGTTTTTTAGATGTTTCAACGGACAGTTTTTCGATAAAGAGATAGGGCCAGCGTTGCTCCAGTTCGAAAATGAATTTTCGAATAGCTTCATAGGGGCCTGCGGCTTCAAACGCAAACGTGCCTTTTGTGGCCAGCTTATGGGCGAGGGGTTTGAAGTCGTATCCCATGCCAGGAATTTGTACGTGATTTTGTTTCGCCAAATCGGCAATGTCTAAACTTAAATCTGTGAATTCACCGGAATCCGGAAGAGCGTTCCACATGGTGGATAGAATGGTTTGGGTCTGCCGGGCCGTCTGCATGGTTGTCTGTGTATGCAAGGACGCTTGATTCAGGGCCGTGATGTGTTGAAACCGGTCCTGGGCCGGGTAAAAGATGAAGGCAAACATTCCGATCGATGACAGTCCCGCGATGATCGTCACGATGAACAGCGGACCTAAATATTTTGAAACCCGGATTGTCGTCTTTGATCCCTGTATGATCTGGAAAGAATTCATCGTTGCTTGGGAACCCCTGTCAGGTGAGAAGTTGGGTGTCGGGCATCATAGGTGACGGTGAGCGAAAATACGCTATGTGAGCCACCTTGCTCCTCTTTGGTCGTTTTTGTGGAATGCTGCGATAGCAACACGTTCTGAAAGGCGGCGTGCTTCTCTAACTGGTGAATGAGTCGATTGAGGTCGGGTAAAGACGCTGCCGATCCTTGGAGAAGGATGGTGTCGGTTTTTTCATCGAGAGACACTGAGTTCAGGGTGATATCCGAAGGAATCGCTGTTTCCAGATCCGTCAATAATTGGGTCCAGGAAAATCCCACCCGTTCACGAACCTGTTTCACAAAAGTGACTTTTGAGGGAATGCTTCGAATGGCCTGGTGCGAAAGGTCAAGGCCGGCCGCCCTGGCTTGGGCAACCAATTGTTGGTTGGCCGTCTCGACACCGGCTGCTTGCTCTTCTAAGACATCAATCTGTTCATGTAATGAGTTTCCCTCCCACCAGAATGAAGCCGTAAGGGCGAGGGCACCGGCAGTGAGAAGGGTGAGCCCGAGTTGGGACAATTGAAGGAAGGGAATACCGGGTGCAGATAAATTCCTATGTACACGTGGGATCATCATGCCACCATCAGACTGGCATAGCCTGGCAATGCCGCTTCTTCCTGGTGGCTCACCGCCAGGTGTGTATTTAATAGATGAAAATGTGAGGCAGGGGATAGTGAGGTGACTCGAATGTGAGGCTCATGTCCTCCACTGGCCTTAAGGGTCTGTTGAATGTGGTCGAGAGGCGGCATAAGGCTCTGCCCGAGGGTCAGATCAGTGGTCATGAATAGATTAACCGGGGAAGATGCCGTGGCAGCAGATATGGGAAACATTTCGAAATAATATTGCAGGGTGGCCAGGATTTCCTTTTCCACCTTCATGGCGGTGTAGGAAGGGTAGGGAGTCTTTCCTGTGGCATAATCGTGATGTGCGTCAGGAGAGGGATCTCCTGACGGTGTCGGACGATGATCTCTGGTCTCTCCGTGCTTCTCCGACTCAGAATCCAGTGAAGGATCTTGAAGATCCTGGGCTTCCGCTTTGATGGCAAGAGCTTTTGTGCGAATGAAGCGTGGGCTGCCATCCTGAAAGGCCAAAAATGTAAACCCCCAATGACTGATAAAGAGGAACATGAATGTTGGGGGCTGAGAGGTCCGAAAAGAGTTTTCAGCCGCGAGTCTGTCCTGGATGTTGGGGCGGTACAGATCAAAGACATCAAGCCCCGACATTCCAACCGAAGTTGGGATGAGATCTGCCTCTAAGCACATGTTCTCATATTGTTCAATAATTTCATGGCGAATGGCCGTGCCTAACACTCTGACATGTCCTGTGGTATCCGGGGAGAGGGAATCCCTGACCGGCGTGGGCACATAGAGGCCAAAGGCCAGCCGTGATTGGGAGGTATCGAGTTTGAGGTCCTGTTGGAAACGCCAATTCACCAGTGCCGTCTGCTCCGGTTTTTTTGTGGGAAAGGAGGCAAAATCAAAAATGCTCGTCCGGGCGCATATGTCCGGGAGACTGAGTGCGATGGAGATTGGGCGACGATAGGGCTTGGCCAGTGCCTTGAGTTGGGTAAGAAACTCATCGGGATGGGCAATATTGAGTTTGGTCGAAGAGAGCGTAAGGACCCCCCGGGAGAGCGGGATTCTGGCGATGTGTCGGAGCGAACTTTTACGCCAATGCTTTTTGATTTCCACCAGGCATAGCCCTTCATCAGAAAGAGAGAGCGCGACGGTGGGGGCCGAGATGGGAAAAAAATGCATTAGATTTCCTCGATCGGAGTGACCCGATTAATTTCTTTAAGTGTAGTTTCTCCTCGATAGACTTTTTCAAGGGCTGCTTGCCGTAGCGAGGTCATTCCCTGAGCCATAGCGGCCGTGCGAATTTCTGAAATAGATTTCTCGTTTAAAATCATTTCCTTGATGGAGTCGGTCATATCCAAAAATTCTGTAATGGCTTTTCGACCTCGGAAACCTAAACCGTGGCATTCATTGCATCCTTTCCCTTCGAAAAAGGTCAGGTGTTTCACGTCCTCATATTCAATGCCGGATTCCTGGCACTGCTCAGGGTGTATCTGAACGGGGATCCGGCAGGTTGGGCAAATGGACCGCACCAGGCGTTGGGCGAGAATACAACTCAAGGAAGCCACAAAATTATACGACTCAATGCCCATATTCACAAACCGGCTAATGACATCAAAGGCATTATTCGCATGCACGGTAGAAAAGACCAAATGCCCGGTGAGTGCAGATTGAATGGCAATTTGTGCCGTCTCTAAATCCCGAATTTCTCCGACCATGATTTTATCAGGATCGTGCCGCAAAATGGATCGAAGCCCTCTGGCAAACGTGAGCCCTTTTTTTTCATTGACGGGAATTTGAACGATCCCCTTTAATTGATATTCTACGGGATCTTCAATGGTAATGATTTTATCTTCGTCGGAGTGCACCTCATTGATCGCGGCATACAGGGTCGTCGTTTTTCCGCTTCCTGTGGGTCCGGTCACCAGCACCATGCCATAGGGGCGGGTGATGGCTCGCCGGAATCGCCGAAGGTCTTCTCCGGTATACCCAAGGGCTTCCAGGCGCAGCCCCTGGACCCCTGCGGATATATGTTGTTTATCCAGAATTCTGATAACCACCGATTCTCCGAACACACTTGGCAAGATGGAGACCCGGAAATCAATGGTTCGGTGATTCAGCAGCAGCTTGAACCGACCATCTTGCGGGGTACGACGTTCCGCAATGTCGAGTTCCGACATGATTTTGAGCCTGGAAATGAGAGAGGGGTGAATGCCGGTATCAAAAGGATCCATGGCCAAATAGAGGACGCCATCAATCCGGAACTTGACCTCCACCGTGCGTTCCGTGGGCTCAATATGAATATCACTCGCCTGCTTTTGCAGGGCGGTTAAGATAATGGTATTGACCAGTTTGACGACCGGGCTGAGGTCCTTGGTGATCCGTTCAACGGAGAGGATTTCTTCGCCTTTCTCGTCTTCTTTAATCAGCACTGGATCCAATTCCGCTTTGATGCGTGTGAGCACCTGGCTATTACCTTCACTATTGCTCAAGGCTTCAACGATAGCCGAGTGAGTTGTCACCACTAATCGCAACTCAAATCCCAATTGGTGCTCCAATTCATCGATCATACGCAGGTCTTGTGGTTTTGCGAGAGCGATGGTCAGAATCTGGCCTTCTTGTTCAATGGGCACGAATTCATACCGATGCATAAGTTCGACCGGAATGGACTCCATGAGCGGTGAGGGGATACGAAATTCCTTAAGCGTATTCCATGGTAAACCATATTGATCAGCCAGGATCTGGCCGATCACCTCTTCCGTGTGGGTGCCTCGTTCTAACAAAATGGTGGGAATAGTCTGATTGGTTGATCGGGCCGTTTCGATCAACGTCTCTTTTTCCCGTTCCAGGATGAGCCCCTTTTCCACCAGGAGGTCTTCGAAGGGCATGCGTTTAACTGGTGTGGTCATGGTTTTTTTCTCGTTGAGGTCACTGGGTCGTTACACCGCTCCTGCCATTTGGAAAATAGGAAGATAGAGGGCAATGACCACCCCTCCTAAAATAACGCCAATCAGAATGATGAACATAGGCTCGATCCATGTCATCAGTCGAGATAATTGAAAATCCAGTTCTCCTTCATGAAATTCGGCGACCTCAAAAAGCATGGCTTCCAGTGAACCGGTCGTTTCACCGACTTCAACCATTTCCAGGGTGAGGCGAGGGAGAAAGTTTTCTTTTTTTAATGCCGCGGAGAGGCTGGTACCTTCCCGAACATGAACAATGACTGATTGGAGTGCTTTGGCAAAGACTTTATTGGGCATGGATTTCGCTGTGACTTGCAGGGCTGATAACAACGGGATTCCGCCTCCAAGAATGGTTGACAACGTTCTGGCTAACCGAATCACTTGATTTTTTAAAAACAAGGGCCCAAGTATCGGAGCATGGAGAAATAACCAATGTATTTGCCATTGCCCTTGAGGGGTGTTTTTCCACCAATAGATCACCATCCCCCCAAGCCCCATGAAAATCAGTAGTCCGATCATCCATTGAGTGGCGGAATGGGTTAAATCAATCAAGAGCTGGGTGGCCCAGGGCAATTCCACGCGACTTTCTTGATAGACTTCCGCAAATGACGGAAGCACAAAAAACAACAGACCCATGGTCACCAGGAGACCAAACCCCAATAAAAATATAGGGTAAATGGTCGCTTTCACGACTTTTTCCCGAACCCCGATCAGCATTTTTAAATACGCAATATATCGGCTGAGGACTTCAGGGAGGTTGCCAGCCTGCTCCCCGGCTCGTAAGGAAGCTTGATAGAGTTCCGGAAAGTAGGTTGGGTGATGGGTCATGGCTTCGGAAATGGCCGATCCTCCTCGAATATGCTCTCGTACGGATTGCAGAGCTTGTTGAAACCCACCCTGGGTGTTTCGTTCTGCCAGAAGATCAAAACACCGCAACATGGGCAATCCGGCTTTGAGCAGGGCTAAAAATTCCTGATTGAAAATCAGGAAATCTCTAAGCGCTAAAGGACGTTGCCGTTTTTTTCGTGAGACGATCTGGCCGGCGCCAGAGCCAGCCAGATCCAAAACAAGCAGTCCTTGAGCCTCGAGTTGAGAGCGAAGGCTTTGAGATGTTTCGCCGTCCCCATCGGTTTCAATAATCGTTCCATCCGGACGAGCGGCTTTGTAATGAAACCGGGGCACTAGGGTGACTCAGGTAAATGAGGATTGCCAAGTGAGAGTATATGTTTTGGCTCAGGGGCACCTTCCACACGATTGTCCTGTATGGGAAGGCTTTCATGTTGTACCGGTTCAGCCAGGGCCTCTGGGATGGCAGGAGAATGCGCTGGCTCACTTGGATGACTCGAAGTGTTTACCACATTCGGCTGAGAGGCCATCGGGGAGGTGACCTGAATTTTGAAACCGGTCATAATCACGTCAGAATCGAGGTCATTCCATTCGTGTAATTGGGCGATGGAGACATCATACATTTGGGATAATTTCCAGAGGGAGTCGCCAGTTTGAATGACGATCCGTCCTTGGGAATCCGGCACGCGTCTTTCCCCCGAAGAGGATGGTGTTTTGGGGATTGAGAGTTTCGTTTGCAGGGGTTGTCCCTTCCCTGAGGACTTGTGGAGTTCCTGTTTAATCAGCGTGATATCAGTGGAAAGCTGTTTCATGCTCGTCATAATTTGCTGGAATGATTGGTTGAGGATTTGAATATCTGACACGAGCTGCGTAGTATCCGGCATGCTGGCAACCTGGCCCTCAAGTTCCATGTTGTGCTTTCGCAGGTGATCTCGCTCGGCCTGAGTGTCCAGAAGTTCTCCACGAATATGTTGCAGTTCAAGCCCTTGATCCTGTTCCCGATGCTGAATGGATTGCGTACGACCTTTCAGCGATTGCAGTTCACCCGCTTGTTTGGCCATGAGAATTTTCAATGCCCCTATTTCAGCTCGCAAATTTTCATTTTCTATCCGGGCTTCTTGAAGGAGAACCTGTTGGTGAGAAGTCTGGGAGGCATACTCTATCGATGAATCGACCGCGACCGGTTTGGTCGGTTTTTGAGCACAGCCGCCTAAAATCAGGATAAATGTTCCGCTCAGAATCATGTGTGTCCAATGATTACATTTCATTTCCTACCTACCATTCTGTATAGGGAGTGCCATCCAGCGCTTGGCCGTCACTCCCACTTTTAACATCAAATATTCCAGCAGGAGAGTCCTCGCCCTCCTCCTGTTCTTCATAAATTTCGGTCCATGTGGTCGAGGAGTGGGTAAAAGGATCCACGGGGATGGCTCGAAGATACTTCTCTTCCACAAGGTCCTCTAAGGTCGCCGGATATTCCTTTCTATCCGCATAAAATTGATCAATAACCGCTCGCAACGTGAATAAATTTTGCTTCAGAGCCGCTTCCTTGGCTTTTATTGCCGTATGTTGAAACGTGGGAATCGCGATGGAAACCAGAATCCCCACGATTGCCACGACAATCATGAGCTCGAGTAAAGTGTAGCCCTTTTTGCCAAAAACTACAAAGTGGGTCATTACCATTCACGATAGGGGGTGCCATCAATTGCCTTTTTTTCGCTGGTGGTATAGATGTCAAAGACATCTTCCCCGCACCACCGGGATTCGTCCGGTTCATCCTGGAAACACCGGAGCCCCCATTCCGTGGTCTCTGTTATAGGATCGAAGGGGATTTTCCGGAGGTACCGTTTAATTTCCGATTGCTCTCCAAGTTGAGCTTTCTCGCCTGTTAATTTAACCTTTAAGAGAGTTTCCAACGTCTTAGGGTATCCGGTCACTCCCGTGGACTCCTGGCAAGTCGTCACGTTTTCAACGCAGAGTTTCCCTGTACGTACAGTCCCATCCCTCGCCCAATCCTGTTGAAATGCATCAATAGCGGTTCGTACCGTTCGTAAGGTGTGGCGAAGCTCCAACTCTTGCGACCGTTTAATGCTGACTTTCGCAATGGGTAGGGCGACGGAGGCTAATATGAACATAATGACCAACGTGACCAAGAGTTCGATTAAGGTTACCCCCTCTTGAGCTGGCGAGGATTTATTCCACCAACACTCTGCCATGTTCCACCATGACCGGGATAGATTGGCCATTGGCTCCCAAGAACGTTGATTGTTGAATGTGAATGTTTGAGGTTCCCTGCCCCGTGGCTTCAAAAACCACCGTGGCAAGTGAGCCGCTTCCTTGTATGGCTGTTCCCTGTTGTCCCATCTGGAGGACCAGTTGTCCTAAATGTGGCACGGCGGACACGGTCATACTTGGGACCATCTGCTGAGATGTCCATACGGTCCCTTCATTGGCCTGCGCAAAGGAAAGGACCGCTGGGTCATAGGTCAGCGTGAGAGAGGTTTTTCCGACCGATGACAGGTTTTCCCCTTGAATGGTGATGGATATTTGATCTCCGACTTTAACTGACGACCCGGTCGGCAGGACTTGTAGCCGTGGTCTATCGGTCACAGACTGTGATGCATCCACCGAGCCTGGTCCCACGGAGGTTGAAATGGGTGTCTTGCCCTCAGTTAATGAGGAGTCCTTGGGGAAGGCTGTCGATTCGGAAGAATCGGTCGTGTCTGTGAGCAAGTCCTGGGTGTTCAGAAGAGACACAGCGGGGTTGGGTTGTGAAAACATCGGCTTCGTGCTGTACTGGTTGCTTGTGCCTGACCACATCGTGTGTTTCGCTAATTGTGGGGGTGTGACGCTGCGTACGATGTGTGGGGTAATGACCAAAATGACTTCGGTCACAACTTTATTGGTATTGGTGTTACTAAAGAGTTCCCCAAGGACTGGAATGTCATCGACTCCGGGTACGGAATCCCGCGTCTTTGTGTTGTCTTCTGAAAGGAGCCCGCCGAGAACGACGGTTTCACCATCCCGCATATTGAGCGCCGTGTCCGCGGTACGGGTTCCAAACTTGAATTGGGTAATTAGGGGAGATGCTTGAAGAATGACCCGCTCACCGAGCCGTGTGACTTCTATTTGCAATCGAAGGGAAATGGTTCTGTTTAAATGTACGGTCGGTTCAACGGTAAGTTTGATGCCCGTATCCTTAAACTCAATGGAGGTCACGGTTGACGTCGTGGGAACGGCACCTGTGGACGCTTGTCCCGGTAAGACATTGGTGGTTGAGAGAAGAATGGGCTGCTTATCTCCGACATTGATGGAAGCCTTTTCATTATTGAGCACTCTGAGTTTAGGCGAAGCCAGAGTTTTGGCCTGAGACTCCTGTTTGAAAAAATTCAATAACACACTGCTGGGAAACCGAAAGAGAAAAGACTCCTGACCAATGTCTGTCAATTGTTTGAACGAAAATGTTGATGGGAGGGAAAATGCGGCGGAATTCGGGGACTCAGTGCCTGGTGGAAAAATACCAAATCCAGCCTCTTTGGCAAACTGTAAGCCCAGGTTTTGGGTGTTGGTACGGTTGACTTCCAAGACCTCCACTTCAAAAAGGACTTCCGAGTCGTTACGATCATTGGCCAGAATAATCTGTTCCGCCAGACCGACTTTGTCCGGTTCGTCCCGGATGACGACGGTGTTCAAGGGCTCATTCACATAGACGCGTTTCGTTTCTAAAATCGTACGAAGTAAGTTCGCCATGTCTTTGGCTTTCGCATTGGAGAGATAAAATGTGCGAATTTGCAGGTCATCATATTGCTCCCGTTTTTGCTTGGTATCCGGGATGACCAGGAGCCGGTCAGGGCCTACCCGCTTGGCAAACAGTTGGTTGGTCGTCAGGATGAGATTTAAGGCTTCATCAAACGGCGTGTCTTTTGTGAAAATGGTGACGAGGTCATCGCGCACATCCTTATCGAATAAAATATCGATATTGGCGGTTCTCGCTAAAATTTCAAAGACTTGTTTGAGTCGGGTATTCTGGAATCGAAGGGTTACGGGCTCCGCCGAGCCACCGATGGCTTGCGTGGCTTTCTGCAATTGGACCACTCTGGTGATGCCTTCCACAGCTTCTACCAGGCCGTGATCCAATTCGACGGCAGATTCATAGAGTTGCAAAGACTCGTCATATCGTCCGAGAGCTTCCATACTTTTGGCGTCCAATAAGATTTGTTGGGCTGTTTTGGAGCGCCAGACATCGTTGAGGGCTGTATGGTACTCATTCTTTTCAGGATCGAGTCCTACAGCTATTTGGAATTCCTGAAGAGCTTCTCCAGCTTTCTGCTCTTTCAACATTTGCTTTCCACGGGAGAAATGTTGTTCTGCCGCCCGGATTTTTACCGTTTTCAGTTTTTCATTAAGTTCTGTATTAAAGGGGTCTTTTCGAACAGCTTCCCGGTAGGCCGCCACAGCACCGTCGAAATCGCCCTTTTGTTCAAGTTCATCCCCAAGTTGGGTTTCACGAAGAGTGCAGGACAACAGAGCCATCATCAAGACCATGGCCAACACGCAAAACGAATTCAATCTAAGCATTGGAACCTTCGCTATATTTAATGAGAATGACGGGGGGGTAAGACAGAAGAAATCAAAAATCCTCCTGAACATAGCATATCTGTCAAGTTCGAGCTAGAGATACCTGCTCGTTTCTTTAAGCTACTCTAGATTCTGTATCGGATATCCCTTCGTCAATATTAAGCCTGGAAAATTTTGTCAGAAAGTAAAAGGGGGTGTTTGGTTAAGCCTTCACGAGCCGGGGAAGGTTTTTATACGCTCCATGGGGGATTATCGCTCCTTGAAGTACCCGAGGGATGTTCGAATAGGAGCATTATCACAACATAATCTGTATGGAAACTCAAATGGTTTAATCTTACTGAAAAGTTGGGATTTCCTCTGCCGGGGCTTCTGTTGGTGGAGCTTGAACCGGGGAAACCGTCGAAGGAGTATCCCCTAGGGAAGTTTCCCCGGAAGGAAGTGTGTTCGCTGCGGGAGCACAGTTGGTCGGCGCATTAGGATTGAGCGGGTTTATCTGGCAGTTGGTACTTCCCTTGGCTTCGAAGCGGATGGCTTGGTACGTCTTGGCACCCTTGAAGATATCCTGGTTGTACGGGGTCTCGGTGCTGGTACTTCTGACTCCATGAATCTCCTGGCCGATTTTTATTAGCGCAAACTTGTTTCCGGTAATGGGGTCAGCGTAGGCCTTCCGGAGATACCGTTTGGGTGATTTCTTCGTTAATTCTTCCAACGTTCGCGGCCATTGGTTGGGTCGTGTAGCCTTTTGAATTTCCCAGTCCGCCACAAATCGCTCAATGGCTTTCTCAATACTGGTCCCACGAAATTGTAGCTCAGCCTCTCGATCCCGTTGCATGATGACCGTCCACTGTTGAGTGACTTCCATCGTGGCAATGGACATGACGACCACCAGCATCATGACGAAAAGGTAGGTGACCCCATTCTGGTTCGCGAGAGAGGCCATCCGGTTTTCCGAAAATTCCTTGAAAGATTTCCTCATTGAATGATGCTGTCTGTGTGTGAGGGTGCCGGCATCAGTTTCATGACCACTGTGCCATGGAGTTGAGTGAGGGTTACTTGCGGATAGTCAGCCGTCTTCGTCCTTTCTCTGTGATGAGCACCCAACCAAAAATTAAAAATGCGGCACCAAAAGTATCGGCAACGAGATCCAAAATGTCAGCCTGACGCTGAGGGACAAACCATTGATGGATCTCATCGGAAATCCCGAATGCAATGACGCAGATGATGGCGAGGCCCATATTCCCCGCGTTCGGGGTTGTGTATTTGAATGCGCGATAGAGCAAAATCCCGAGTACGCCGTATTCGCAGGCATGTAAAAATTTATCATTAATATTGAACATAAAGGAAGGGAGGTGGAGTTGTTGGGCAGGATTGGATTGAGAGGAGAGATACACAATAGCGAGCGCATAGAGGACCACTGGTCCCCAATACTTCAATATCACGAATGGTTTTGATATGGTTTGGGTCGGAGAAATCTGACACGTCCTTTTTTAATGGTAAGTTAATTATTGGAGGATAATCAGTTTGGCCGTGTAATGAAATACCGTACGTCTTCGATTTGCACGACGGGCAAGATCATCCCGTCCCCTTTCTGATCATGAGAAAAACTATAGATGAGTGATTCATCGGCAACCAGAGTACCAAAAAAAAGGACGCCGATGGCAATTTGCTCACCCTTTTGTTGCTGACTCCGAATTTGCTTGGCCGATTCAAGAGAAGGTATGGCCACCAGATAGTCGGGCAATCCCACGGGCTTAAAGCGAACAATACCCCATGATGTGGATGTGAGTTCCGGGCCAAGGGCCACCAAAAATCCCTGATATTCCGGCATATATCTTCGGAGAAAGCCTGACCACAAGAAGGCAATGGGCTGTTGCAGGATGTCCTTGTGAATAAGGCGGGCCTCGTCTCGTGTGCGATTTAGTTGGAACAGGCGCTCACTTTGCTCCGTCTGATCCAGGCTTTGTAAGGCGTGCCAATCCGGCGGGTGGCCTTCAAGTTCCTGAAGGAATTGTTCCTGTTCTTTTGGAAGCAGGAGGGGCCGGATATTCCTGGGGATTAGTTGGTGCAAAGACTGGCTTTCCAGTTGGATAAGAGGTTGGATTCCTTTGGCCATGGGAGGTTGTCCGTTGACCTGATCCGGAAACTGAAGCCCTGCACAAAAACTGAATAACGCAAGAAAATACAATAAGGGGTTTTGGCTCCGTTTCATGGGTTTGCGTTCTCGAAGACAGGTGTTGGGTGAAGGAAAGCGCAGAGTGTTGGAATGGGTGGATTCAGCCCACGTCATGGTATAAAAAGATAAACACAGCCCATCGGCTATATAGGCCATTTTTCTTCACGCCAGGCCATATCCCAAAACATCCATTCGTATTGCGAACTGATGAGAAAGGCTTCCTCCATTCTGCCTTTTTCTGCCCTGCCTGCCGTCTTCGCGCAGCGATCGACGACTGCGCGCAGCCATCGGGTGACTTCCGCAAATTCGGGTGACCCATAAAGTTGCAACCATTCATAATACGGATGTGAGGGTTTGGG
>CAZBQO010000004.1:20788-41167 GCA_964494125.1 uncultured Nitrospira sp.
GTATCTCCATCCGTCGCTTTGGCCGACCCTAGAGCAAAGACCCTGGCCAATTCTTCTAAATATCTTGCATCTTGTAGGATGTAATATTGAAACTTTTTTGCCGGTAACGTGCCTTTGCCCAATGCCACCACGAAAGGATGCTTTAACTGGGCTGCCCAAATAGGCGCTGCACGATTTCGTAATTGCTCTGAGAACGTCATGAGAGTCCGTGGTGAATTTTTCTCGACGTGTGTGGTGCCACTAGTTTTGTAGAACGGAGCGAGCCACTTGAAACGCTCTATCCATATCCGGCATATGGCCGAGATCAGGAGTAACCTGGAGATAGCGGATCACATTATTGGCATCGACCACCATGACGGCTCGAGCCAGGACATGGGGCCCCTCCAACAGGAGTCCATGGGAAGACCCAAACTCTCCACCTCGAAAGTCAGACAGAAATTCAACATTAGTAATGCCCGCTTCTTTCGCAAATCGTTCTTGAGCGAAAGGGGTATCGATACTAATGGTTATCAGTTGCACCTGTTGATCAAGACCCTGGTTTTTCTCACTCAGATAATGTGTTTGTTGTTCGCACACTTTCGTGTCCAGGGAAGGCACAATATTGATGATGCGGACTTTCCCTTGGGATTCATGAATGTTTACGAGTGATAAATCATCCTTTGCCAATGGGACCGCACGAAGAGTCTCTCCGGCTTTCACTTCAATGCCACTCAGCGGCAAAGGGGTGCCTCGAAATAGAATGGTCGAACCCTCTCCTGTTCCGGCGGTTTCCTTGTCAACTGGAATGTTTTTATAGGAAAACGCGTGTTCGGATTGACCATTAAAGGTCGAACAACTCGGCAATGAAAAAGGCGTTAAGATGAGAAGCAACGAAATAATCGAAATTTTTGGCATAATGATGCTCCTTCTATGCAGATCGGTGATCCGAGCTTGAGATGCCGTGTTGCGTAAGAAAATATCATTTTCTTTCAAGTGCAGGCTGAGTAGCTTGTTGGATAATGGGTCCTTCAGGATTTTCGTTCTAAAAATGAGAGGATGTATTGATTCACGATAGTGGGTGCTTCCCATTGTGCAAGGTGCCCGGCCTCAGGGATGACATGCCATTCGACATGCGGTAACTGGTCTTTGACCCGTTCACCGACTTCGAGTGGAAACACCCGATCATGCTCCCCCCACAAGAGCAGGACCTGATGAGAAATCTTTTGAAGCCTATTTCCATATTGTCCCTCCCATGTCTTGATATTGTCCATTAAAGAATAGAGGGGGGCAAGAAAGTCGCCCCGTTGGCGATTGTGAAATGAACGGTCAATGATGGTAGGGGAGATGAGTGCTGAATTATAAATGATTTCTTTGAGAATATGTTCCGTGGTCCTTTTGCCTGCCATCCAATTTCCCAATTTTGCGAGCCAGAGGGGAGGGCGGTGATAGAGAAAGCTTTGGTAATGCGGGGAAGCGATACTATTTTCAACCTGGGCAGGAAATCCCGAGATGAGCACAAGTCGTTCCACACGTTCCGGATAGTCAAGAGCCATGGCCATCGCTAACCCGGCTCCCATGGAATTCCCGACTAAGGTGGCACGTGGAATATTGAGGGTATCCATGAATTCCCGAAAAAATTCCAAGAGGTATTTTGGTGTGTACGCGTCTTCCGGTTTATCAGAGAGTCCAGAGCCGAGTAAATCCAGGATGATGACCCGATGAGTATGGGCCAGAACAGAATATTGATGTTCCCATTGCCACATCGACCCGCCAAATCCATGGATGAGGATAAGCGGTGGACCTTGCCCGACGTCAAGATAGGCAATGCGATGGGTGTTGACTCTGGTGGTCTGATAGGGCACACGTTGGATCAGTTCGATTCCGGAAGGGAGTGCCCTGAGAGAGGAACAACCCAAGATCGTCAAGCATCCAAGTGAGACCATGAAAAGGAGGAATGATCGAAAGTGAGAACGGCCCCGCATTATTATTCCAGATGAATGAGAGTTTCATCAGGATTCACTTCATCTCCTTCTTTCACGTAGATGGTGATGACGGACCCGGCAATAGGCGATTGGACGCGATTCTCCATTTTCATGGCTTCCACCACCAACAGAGAATCACCGACGTTGACACTTGAACCCTCGGTCACGAGGACCTTGACCACCCGGCCAGGCATGGGTGTGGTCACGTCTCCAGGTTGTGAGGGCTTGGGACGTTTTTCCGTCTTTGATGTGTGGGATGGCGGAGGGTCCGGTGAGCCGGCTAAGACTTCTTGAATCGGTTCGAGATACACTTCTTCAAGTTTGTCATTCACCTTAATATAATAGGGTTTTACGCCGTCAACCGTCTGCCCGGATCCCGACACGCGAATATGATAGGCTTCGCCGTGAACCGTCACATTAAATTCTACCGGGGCTAAATGAAGATCGTGAGCCACAGCCGGTCCACTCTCCGAGGAGTCATGCAGGGGTTCGGGTTTTAGCTCCCCTCGCTCCCGTTCATCAAAAAATTGCAACGCCACCGATGGGAGGAGTGCATAGGAGACAATGTCTTCTTCAGCCATCTCTCGCCCGACGAGTTCCTGTTTGGCATCGTCCAGTTCAGGGTCAAGGTTGTCAGCGGGGCGACCGGACACGGGGACGTCGCCTTCCAAGGCCTTTTGCCGAATCTTGGAGTTAAGGGTACCAGGTGGTTTCCCATACAGCCCCTGAAAATAATTTTTGGTTTCATTGGTAATCACTTTATAGCGTTCGCCGGTTAAAATATTCAGCGTCGCTTGCGTTCCGACAATTTGGCTGGTGGGGGTGACAAGAGGGGGATACCCCATGTCTTTTCGCACGCGCGGGATTTCTTCCAGCACTTCTTTGATTTTCCCCAGCGCATTTTGCTCGGCCAATTGGGCTGCTAAATTCGAGAGCATTCCACCAGGCACTTGGGAGAGGAGAATGTCCGTGTCGACACCGGTAAAATCGCTTTCAAATTGGCGATAACGTTTTCGGGCCTTGCGTAATTTATCCGCAGCCGGAGCAATTTGCTCAAGATTCAATTTCGTGTCATACGGCGTGTTGCGCAGGGCGGCAATAAACGATTCGGTTGGAGGGTGGGAGGTGCCGCCGGAAAGGGGAGATAAAGCGGTATCCAGAATATCCAACCCGCCCATAATCGCCATCAGGGCAGACATGGAAGCCATCCCGGAGGTGTAATGGGTGTGCAGGTGAATCGGGACTCGAACCGTGGCCTTTAATCGTGAAATCAGTTCATAGGCTTCAAAGGGAGGAAGGAGTCCGGCCATATCTTTAATGCATATGGTGTCTGCCCCAAGATCTTCGAGTTGTTTGGCTTGTTCCACAAAATGATTCAGACTGTGGACCGGACTGACCGTATAACAAATGGTCGCTTCGATATGCTTCCCACAGGCTTTGACTACTTCCATGGCCGGCCTGATATTTCTGATGTCATTCAGCGCATCAAAGATCCTGAAGACATCAATGCCGTTTTGAGCCGACAATTCGATAAATTTTTCAAGGACGTCGTCAGCATAGTGTCGATATCCCACAAGGTTTTGCCCACGCAAGAGCATTTGAAGACGGGTTTTCGGCATGGCCTCCCGGAAGGCCCGTAGGCGCTCCCAGGGGTCTTCTTTAAGAAACCGGAGGCATGAATCGAAGGTGGCGCCACCCCACACTTCTAATGACCAAAATCCGACTTCGTCTAATTCGGATGCCACGGATAAGAGATCCTCTGTGCGCATGCGGGTCGCCAAAAGAGATTGGTGTCCATCTCGTAGAGCCACATCGGTTAAAAAGACCTGGCGCTTCGGGGAGGCTTCGATATCCAGAGCGGGAGCGGCATCCAATTTTGTCCGGGTAGGGACGGGACGACTGGGTTTCCTGCTTTTATCAGAATGTGCGGTTTTTCGTGACATAAGGAGACCTTTCACATGTGCAACGGGATCACAACGTTATCATGATGGCTGTTATAATCCTTCAAATGCGGCGATGGCTGCGGACAGGGCAATAACCAGATCTTCCGGTTCTTCCGCCTCTTCATATTCAAAGAGTTCGGGATGGCGTTCAAGATAGGAGGTGTCAAATCGCCCGGCTCGAAAATCGGGTTCTTCCATGAGTTTTGTCATAAATGGAATAGTGGTTTTGACACCCCGCAGGACAAATTCTTCTAGTGAGCGATGAGTTCGGCGAACCGTTTCGTCCCAGGTCCGGCCATGAACCGTCAACTTGGCTAACAGGGCATCATAATACGGAGGGACGGTATAATCCTTGTACACTGCTCCGTCAATACGAACACCAACGCCGCCTGGGGATAAATAGGCCGTGATTTTTCCCGAAGAGGGTCGAAATCCGTTTTGGGGATCTTCCGCATTCACCCGACATTGAATGGCATAGCCCTGGAGATTGACCTCATGCTGCCCGAAAACCAGAGGACGCCCTGCGGCAATCCATAGTTGGGATTGCACAATATCAACGGTGGTAATCTGTTCCGTGACGGTATGTTCCACTTGAATGCGAGGGTTCATTTCCATGAAATAGTATCGTCCATCTGGATCCAACAAAAATTCCACGGTCCCGGCATTATAAAACTGGGCGGCGCGGGCCATAGCAATGGCCGCTTCTCCCATTTCTGCCCGTAGTCGAGGGGTTAACACAAGTGACGGGGCGATTTCTATCAGTTTTTGATGGCGCCGCTGAATAGAACAATCGCGTTCACCTAGATGAATCACATAGCCGTTTTTGTCTGCCAGTAATTGAAATTCAATATGGTGGGGTCGTTCCACATATTTTTCAAGAAATAATTCCCCGTTTCCAAAGGCTGCCAGAGCTTCACGGGCTCCCGCCTCCATGGCCTCTTGTAATTCATCGTCCGAACGCACAACGCGGAGGCCTCGCCCTCCACCCCCGGCGCTGGCTTTGACCATAACCGGGTATCCCGCCTTATGGGAGAACGTCAGGGCCTCTTCTAGGGTACTCACACTGCCATCTGTCCCTGGAACAACAGGGACGCCAATTTTAATGGCCAGTGCTCGAGCCTGGACCTTATCGCCCAGTAGTTCAAGTGAATGGGGAGATGGGCCAATAAAGAGAATGCCGGCTTCTTCGCAGAGCCGGGCAAAATCGGCATTTTCTGCTAAGAATCCATATCCTGGGTGAATGGCATCGGCCCGAATACGCTTCGCCAATCCTACAATTTGTCGAGCATCAAGATAGCCTTGTACAGGGCCTGGACCGACTAGGTACGCTTCATTGGCTTTTTTGACGTAAATGGCGGTGGCGTCACTTTCTGAATAAATCGCCGCCGTGGCAATGCCGAATTCTCGACATGCCCGGATGACCCGCATCGCAATTTCTCCTCGATTGGCAACTAAAACTTTTTTTAACATTCGATTCTAGTGTCGTGTCGTAATAATTTGAAATACATGACCGCGGCAGATGATGCTCTGGTCTTTTTCGCGAGGCTGAGATGGTATCAGAAGATGGACAACCGAATCAGGGTTTTCCCGTCAATTATTGACCGGTAAGAAGTGGATAAAATTTACCTTTTCGAATCAGGTTTTGGCCTTCCCGTGAGAGGGCAAATTGTTCAAAGGCCAGGGCCTGAGGTGAAGGTTCGGTATTTGTGATGAGCATCACGGGTCGTTGGAGTGGATAGCGATTATCCAAAACCGTTTGTACTTCCGGCTCCACGCGATTAATAAACAGAAGATTGATCGCGACTCCATCTTCTTTCGCCCGGAGAGCGGGAGTCATGGATACAAACGTGATGGCCTCCAGATTTCCACTGACCGCTTTAATGGCCTCGTCCTCGGTTCCCGCTCGATAGGCGGAACGCGGGATCCCATCTGAAATGCGTAATGCCTTTTCGAAACCTTGTCGAATATTTTCATTCGTGGTTCGATTGATGAGCACGATTTTGGTTTGAGGGGCTTCCTCATAGACCTGAGACCAATACCGGATTTTTCCAGAAAAGACATCCGCAACTTGTTGGGTGGTCATTTCTTTCACCGGGTTTGAAAAATTGGTTAAGATCGCGATGCCGTCTCTGGCAATTGCCGTAGATCTGAGAGAAGGAACCTCTTCCCCCGTGATGCCAATGTCGGCTTCGTTGAGTTCGATCGTTCGGATTGGCTTGGCATTGGGATGCCAAAAAATATCAACGGAAACAGAGGGATGGTGGGACTCAAATTCCGCAGCAAGAATTTCAAGAAGATATCGCTCTGGTCCATTTCCCACGATAAGAATGGTTCCTGAAATCGGAGATGGAACCGTAAGGGGAGGTTCTGAGTTAGGAGATTCTTTGGAATGAACAGGGGCCAGCGGAAGAATGAGTCCCCAGAGAAAACCTATCCCGACCACAAAAGAAATCTTGCCCACAATATTGTTAAAGAGCCGGGTGGCCGCCATATTTCTTAGGATCCTTAGCAAGAACAACCGTTGCGCAAGTGGTCGAAACTACAGAATAAGTTATCACCAAGAATAAAAAACGGGCACATCTTTCCGGTTTATGGAAATAAATGTCAAGGGGAAAGGAATGTGGAAGTTGGGAAATCTTGGGCGGTCACCATTCAAAGGGCCGCCCAAGCTTCATCCTATTCTCCTCCGGAGGGTTGGGAATTGGCCTCGGTCGGGGCCGCGCGCTGGCCCATAATTGGGGGGAGTTTGGAAAACTTATCCATTCGTTCATTCAGCATATTATAGGCTTTGCCTTCAGCGAATCCTGGTTTATGTGTACCCACAATTTTCGACGCAAAGGAGGACATAATTCGTCGGCTTTGGGTTGTGTTGCATTTTGGGCAAAGGGTTTCTTCCGGTTTTACGCTCAGGGCTTGCATGGCCTCATAACGATGATCGCATCCTTCGCAGACATATTCATACAATGGCATACATAACTCCTTTGAAATTATACGAGGATGAACATGAATGGTATCTCTGTCAGAAATCCAGTATATCGAAGATTGTATTGACGTGGCCAATAAATAAATGAATTGTTTCTGAAATTGTCCAGAAAAGATTGACGGCAAGTTTATGATTTCACTATAATTTTTCGTTGGTCTTATTACAGACAATTTTTGGAGGAATGAGTCATGTCGGTGTTAATTCGGAAATTTAAATTGCCAACCGGAATGGTCAAGGAGGAGCGCATTGACGATCCGGATCGCATTGAGCGGTATATGCAGTTTTTTGATAAAGAGCAGCAAGCCAAGCTTGATGCCGGCCAAAAGGTTTTTTTAGACAAAGATGAATGGCAGTTTGTTGATAACTGAATTCCTGCAGGGCAGGCTCCCTCTCCGTTATATTCCTGCCGGGTTGTTCCCACGTCAATCTTTGATCGTGTCTGTGGGGCAGGCCCGGCTCACCACCCAGTGAAGGAGCGTCACGACTATGGGGTATTGGATCCATTTGAAACGATCACTTGATGAAGCGATGATCCATCGGGATCGTTGCCCGGAAGTGCCTTCAGGCCCGCATCGGTCTGACTTTTGGGAGGGTGGGTGGACCGAATATCCGGATAAGGATACGGCTCTGGAGTATTTGGAAAATACTGATGCCTCCCTCCAACTCAAATGTCCCTTATGTAAACCGTAACTCGTGTTTTGCAGATAATCGGCAGATCAGTCCGTGAACAGGATTCTTCCTTTTTTTTAATAAATTTTTGTATGGCTGAAAAATTTGCGAATGCCCGGTGGGTCAAGGAGGGATTTTTAGACAATCGGATTGTCGGATCCGTTATTGGGCAAATTACCTTTGCCGGGCTTGAGACCGTGGATGTGTATTTAGTTGGTGATTTTGTTGGAGAGATTGCCGGAAGGGTGATTGGTTTTCGTAACCCTCGCTTTTTAGATGATCCTCAGGCAGGAGAATCGTTATATGATTTTTCCGTCCCTCAATTAGGAAAAGTCAGTCTCATGTCGTTTGATCCGCATCCTCTTCTTGAACCCCATCCCTATTTTGAATGGTTTTCTGCTCATCAACAACATTATCGCATTGAGCTGCAGCCGGATGAGGCGTGGCTCCTGTCTGAAGTTGAACAAGACACCGTGGAAGACCAGGCTCAGCGGATCCGGCAAGAGCTAGCACCTCTCCTGCCATGACCAGAATCGAGTGTATGTTGCAACCTTGTGTGCGCCAAGGCCAAGGGTGAAATTTTTATGGTAATGAGTGGTCCCAGGAAAATGATCTGTGCATATTGACCAGGCACGCCTCCCGTGGTCGTTATTGATTGACTCACTCTTTCTCCATTCGTAGAATGCCCGCCATGAATGATCGATTTTTAAAAGCCTGTTTGCGTCAGCCTGTAGACCGAACCCCTGTTTGGTTTATGCGGCAAGCGGGTCGATACATGGAAGAGTACCAGGCTATCCGACGCAAGCATTCTATTTTGGAGGTATGCAAAACGCCTGCGTTAGCTGCCGAGGTCACGCTGCAACCTATTAATCGCTTTGATCTGGATGCGGCGATCATTTTTGCGGATATTTTATTGCCCCTTCAAGCCATGGGATTAAATCTGGAATTTGTTGAGGGGAAGGGTCCGGTCATTGATAACCCGATACGAGGCGAGATGGGCATAGTGGATCTGCGTCCGGTCGATGGAGAGGCCTTTGCCTATGCCGGAGAAGCCATTCGCCAGGCACTTCAGGCTCTCGATAATCGAGTTCCGTTACTGGGATTTGCCGGAGCGCCGTTTACATTAGCCAGTTATGCTATTGAGGGCGGAAGTTCGCGTGACTATGCCCGAACCAAGCACTTAATGTTCTCGCAGCCGACGGTGTGGCATCAATTGATGTCCAAACTCTCCGTGGTTGTCGTGGAGTATTTACGAGTACAAAGTCGAGCAGGCGCCCAAGCCATTCAACTCTTTGACAGCTGGGTCGGGTGTTTAAGTCCTGGCGATTATGAAGAATACGTTCTTCCTCATGTGCAAAATATTTTTTCTGCCTTACGGGTTGAGGGGATTCCCCTCATCTATTTTGGAACGGGGACGACCGGACTTCTTCCGCTGATGCGAAAGGCGGGAAGCGATGTGATGGGTGTCGACTGGCGAGTTCGTTTGGATGAAGCGTGGGGCACTATCGGGTTTGATGTGAGCATTCAAGGTAATCTGGATCCCCTGGTTCTGTTCGCCCCGGAAAAAGAAATTGAGCGTCGGGTGAAGGATATTATGCAACAAGCTGGCGGCAGACCTGGTCACATTTTTAATTTGGGTCACGGCATTCTTCCTAATACCCCTTTACACAGCGTTGAATTTGCCATTGAATGTGTTCGCCGGTATTCAACCGCTTCCTCACGTGAATGATGTAGCGATACGTTTCTCCTGTCGGATTTCTTCCTTCTCTCCATGAACACCTGTTTATTTCAATGTCTTAGCCACGTACATGCATTTCCTTTCTGATTGCTCGGGACTTCATGAGGAAAATTCCATTTCAAGTCATCATTGTCGGAGGGGGAATATCCGGACTGGCCACGGCATATGCTCTCACGGAGGAGGGTGCGAAAACACAGACACCCGTTCAATGCACAATCGTTGAACGAGAGCCTCGGTGGGGTGGGAAAATTCTGACGCATGTGACAGACAACTATCTGATCGAAGGTGGACCTGACTCGTTTCTGACTTCAAAGCCATGGGCTCTAGAATTGTGCCGCACGTTAGGACTTCAGGATCAGTTGATTTCTACCAACCCCCAACACAATCAGACATTTTCATTTTGCCGTGGAGCATTGCGGGAACTGCCACAAGGCTTATTGGCCTTTCGTCCCCGACGGGTTGATACGCTTGTTTCCAGCGGGCTCTTATCCTGGGGCGGGATGCTTCGCATGGCTGCCGAACGGTTTTGGCCAAAGCAGAATCCTTGGCCGGCAGACGAATCTTTGGGAGAGTTTTTTCGTCGACGATTTGGCACCGAAGCCTTTGAGTATTTAATCGAACCATTGGTGGCAGGTATCTATGCCGGGGATGCCGATGAACTCAGTATTGAGTCGACTTTTCCTCGATTTCGCGAATTAGAGCGAGAACATGGCAGTGTCATTAAAGGAATGCGAAAGGCTCTGGCCAGCGCGCCACCAGCCCCGCGTTCCTCCGGCGCAGCCACCACCATGTTTATGTCGCTTCGAGGTGGATTAAGTGAGCTCATTCAGACCTTGGTGGAGGCATTGCGCAAACGCGGAGTCGGGTTGATGGCAGGGATCGAGTGTCTGGAAATTCAATCTCCGACTCTGGAGTCGGGGGAATTTCAGGTCATGTTGGAGAATGGAAATCGGCTTCCGGCTGATGCGGTCGTGTTGGCCACTCCGGCATATCAGACCGCTCGCTTACTTCGTGCATTTCGACCCGAAACAGCGAGCCTGTTAGATGGGATTCCCTATGCTTCGACCGCCACGATTTCTATGGGCTATCCCGCTGAATCCATTGCTTCACAGATACGAGGATTCGGATTTGTGGTGCCCCGAAAAGAACAACGCCCATTGCTAGCCGCAACCTGGACTTCGTTGAAATGGCCAGATCGGAGCCGGGCTGGAGACACTCTGATCCGTTGTTATATCGGAGGTCGAGGGCGAGAGACGATTATGGAGCAGGATGATAGCACCCTTGTGAAGTGTGTTCGGGGAGAATTACTCTCGATGGTGGGAATCACGGCCGCCCCGACCTATACAGAAGTCCATCGATGGCGGCAGGGAATGCCTCAATATGTGCTCGGACATCGGGATCGGTTGGCTAAGGTTCAGGAACAGTTAGCCCATTCGCCAGGCCTGTATGTCACGGGAGCAGGCTTGTATGGTATCGGTATCCCTGATTGTATCCGGGAAGGCACGAAGGTTGGAAAGCAACTGCTAGAGGATTATGCCGCGAACCATGGAATAAAAAATTCTGGAAGCACAGAATCCCGTGGAAGGGGCCAGGTCAGGTAACGTGGAAGAGCAAATGGAAGCGATTGTCCGGGCTCATGCCTGCGTCAGTGGAAAAGTTCAAGGAGTCGGGTTTCGAGCCTTTGTGCAAATGCAGGCCAACAAAAGGGCATTACATGGATGGGTGCGAAACCGTGCTGAAGGAGGAGTCGAATTGGAAGTTGAAGGGCCTCAAGCCTCTGTTCATACCTTTCTTGAAGCCATTGACAAAGGACCTCCTCTCTCTCAAGTTCTTCAGGTAACGGTTGACTGGAAAGACCCAAACAGGCAAACTGAAGGGTTTCATGTCCTTCGTACTTCTCTGTAGGGGATGGGGGCATTGGGATCGGGTTATTCCGATCTCAAAAACGGAACCATTCACGGTCGTTAAATGTTGAGTCGTTATTCCATGAATTATAAAGCACATATTCGTGAGGTTCCGGATTTTCCTAAGCCGGGTATCCTTTTTTACGATATTACGCCCTTATTAAATAATCCTGTTTGTTTTCGTTCCATCATCGATGAGTGCATTCGTCACTATCAGGATGCCGGAATTACCAGAGTGGTGGGCATTGAATCGCGAGGATTTATTTTGGGAAGCCCATTGGCCTATCACCTGAAAGCCGGTTTTGTTCCTGTTCGGAAGCCCGGAAAATTGCCGGCCGATGTGTTTGAAGTCAATTATAATTTAGAATATGGCTCGACGACTTTGGCAATTCATCGTGACGCGATTCAAAAGGGAGAGCGAGTGCTTGTGGTTGATGACCTTCTTGCCACTGGAGGGACGGCAGGAGCGACCGTCCACCTGATTCGGCAATTAGGTGGCGATATCGCCGGCGTGGTATTTTTAGTCGAATTGCTGAAGCTCGACGGACGAAACAAATTGAACGGGTGTGACATTCACTCCCTGATTACCTATGAGTAAATACATGGACTATCGTATTACCGCATGATGCAACGGAGAAAGTGTCAGCAATAAATCCTCCTGTCGTGTGAGAGAATGGTTAACATTGGAAGGAAGAAAGGAAAGTAGTATGGCCGAAAGACCAGTCAAGAAAGAAACAAAAACAACGGCCTCCGCCGGAACAAAAAAAGGTCCGGCAAAAGGTCCATCAAAAGCCACTTCCCCAACCCCCGCATCGCGGAAGCCGGCGAAAGCTCAAACGGAAGATCGTCATGTCGCGTTAAAGGAAATTCTCTTGGCGAAACGAGAAGCGTTAATTCAAGAAATCAAACAACAGCTTGGACAATCAGTGACAGAAGAACAACAACGGCGGCTTGAAGCCGCCATGGATAGCGGCGACCAGGCGCTGGTGGATTTGGATCGTGAAATGGGGATTTCACTTCAGGAAATGCGAAACCGTGAACGACAATTGATTGATGACGCCTTGGATAGTTTGGATGAAGGCACCTATGGCGTGTGCGCGGAATGTGGGGGAGAGATCAATGAAAAGCGTTTGCAAGCGCTTCCGTTTGCCCGTTTATGCGTCGAGTGTAAATCCAAACGCGAACTGATGGAAAAGATTGAACGATCGGAACAGCGCCAATAATATATCAGGTTTGCCGCTTCTGTTCTTTCACCGTGTCTAGCGGGGATCGGGATACCCCCATCCAATTTGGCAAGGGCTTTCTTTGCCTTCAATTGTCCTACCACCAACACTTGAGCCTGTGACCAATCATTCCTTTACAAAAAAATCCAAATCCATCTGATAGGTGGGAGAAAACGGGTTCAAGGACGGCTCTCATAAGCTCATGTCAAAGATTGTTGTTCTGGCAAGTGGCGGGTTGGATTCAACGGTGACGGCCGCCATTGCCAAATCAGAAGGATATGAACTGTATTTCTTGACTGTCGATTATGGGCAACGCCATCGAACGGAAATCGAGTGTGCGCAAAAAATTTCTGAATATCTTGAGGTCAAAGAACACAAAATAATCCCATTGGACTTGCGAACCTTTGGTGGATCTGCGCTAACCGATCAGATTCCTGTCCCCACCAATCGAACGGTACGGGATCGTGAACAGCAGATTCCCGTCACCTATGTTCCAGCCAGGAATACCATTTTCTTGAGTCTAGCGCTGGCCTATGCCGAGGTGTTGGGTGCCTCCAGCATATTTTTTGGGGCCAATATTCGTGACTATTCAGGCTACCCGGACTGCCGCCCAGAATTTATTCAGGCGTTCAAGGAGGTGGCTCGTCTTGGCACACGATTGGGATTGGAAGGCCAACCGGTCGACATTCTCGCTCCGCTACTTTTTTTGACCAAACGTGAGATAATCCAAAAAGGCCATGCCTTAGGGGTGCCTTTTCAATGGACCAATAGTTGTTATAATCCAGACCTACAAAACCAACCGTGCGGCCATTGCGATAGTTGCGTGATTCGTCAAGAGGGATTTAAGGAGGCACAACTTCCCGATCCGCTACTCGCCGGATAAATGTGGGGCCGTGGCCTCGTCTGATTGGGATCGAGTCTGGTATAAAGGAACGTGGACATGAACAAGCAACCAAGACGAATAATTCTCAGAGGTGTGGCAGGGGTTCTTTGTTGGTTTGTTATTGGATGCTCTGAGAATGGGACGAGTGCTGGGGAATCGTCTCCTCCCGCAACCATTGCACAAGTATCGACCCAGAAAGACCTGCCAACAGAATTCAAAGACGGCGAGACAAAATTCAATACATTTTGTTCTCCTTGCCATGGAGGGCAGGCCGTAGGAACGGCTCAAGGTCCTCCCTTGGTGCATAAAATCTATGAGCCCAGTCACCACGCGGATTTCGCTTTTCAGCGGGCTGCGGCTCAAGGGGTCAAAGCCCACCATTGGAAGTTCGGAAACATGCCGAAGATCGAAGGCGTGACAGCAGATGACGTCACGCAGATCATCGGATACGTCCGGTGGCTCCAGCGCCAAGCTGGAATTTCATAGACAGCACCCGATGTTGTCCGGGGTCAGCCATCTTCCGTATGTGTGGCCATCCCGCCAACACTGACTGTGGTTTGCTCCCACCGGTTTACCCCGTTTGGAGGCAAATCCTTCACGGAATACTTCGTTCCAGTTCATTAACCAACTTCTGGATCCGCGTAAATCCCGCCTGCCAGAATGCTGTGGAGTTGATATCCACCTGTAGGGGTTTGAGCAAGTCTTGTGGACTGGCTGAACCCCCTCCTGCCAGCAATTGTAAGTATCGAGGGACGAACGAAGGCCCTTCTACTTGGTAGCGTTGAAACAACGACAGGACTAATAGACTGCCAAAGCTATAGGCGTAGCAATAAAACGGACTGGCAAAGATATGGGGAATGGCGAGCCATTCCCATTGAAACTCCTGGTCCACGGGTAAGCGAGGCCCGAATTGCTCCCGTAGGAGGGTCAGGTAGGTTTGAGCGAGAGCATCAATGGTCGCGCCTTGTTGAACCATGTGATGGGCTTGCCGTTCAAATTGAACGAAGTAGGCCTGTCGCATAATGGTGGCATACGCATCGTCGAGTTGATCGACAAGGAGCCCCGCCCTGACCTTCGGGTCCTTTTCCTGTTGGAGAAGTAAATCCGAAAGCAGGTGCTCGCCAAACACAGAGGCCGTTTCCGCAAGAGGGAGCGACGAATGAAACGTGAAGATGGAATGCTCCCTTGCCATCATGGCGTGGACGGCATGACCCAGTTCATGGGCCAGGGTCGAGACATCACGGGGCTCTCCGGTGAAATTCACCAGGACATAGGGAGTCTGCGTGGGAAGAACGCTATAGCAAAAAGCTCCGCCCATTTTGCCGGGTCGAATCGCGGCATCAAGGTGATTTTCTTCAAGAACCCGTTTCGCCCGTTGCGCCAATTCAGGGGAAAAGGCTTGATAGGCTTCCATCACCAGTTCTTTTGCCCTGGCAAAAGAGTATTTTGATTTCTTCGCGGCGAAGGGAGCATACAGATCGTAACGTTGAAACTGTTTCATCTTCAGGAGCCGTCCCTTTAACCGAAAATATTCCTGGAAAATGACCGCATTCTTTCGGCAGGTTTTGAGCAGAGCATCAACGGCTTTTTCGGGGACATCATTGGTGACATTACGCACGGCCATAGGAGAAGCATAATGCCGCAAGGTAAGTCCTTCATTTCCCCAATCCTGAACCAGGCTTTTATACATTTCTCCAAGGACATCCCGGTGTTCATCATAGACTTTGAATAGCGCGTGGTAGGCTGCTCGACGAACCGAAGCCAAGGGATGCCGGACATATCCCATGAGTTGTTCGCGGGTCAAACGGGTCGTCCGGCCTTTCATTTTCATGGGAAATGTCAAGCTATTCGTGGTGACGCCATACAATGTTTCGAGAGCCTGACGACCGGTCGTACTCTTAATGCTTAAAATCCGTTCCTCAGATTCACTCAAGGTATGCGGTGTGAAACGAGTCAAGGTTTCCAGATGATACCGAAACCGCTCGGCTTTTGCGGTCAGCCGGGCCGCGTTGGTGGGATCGAGGCTTTGCCACCAGAGGTCAAGAAACACCAGGCGATTGGAACAGTCTGTCAGTCGGTTTCGTACCTGGGTGTCAAACGACCGGGCTTCCTGATTTTTTGTATTTTCTGAAAACCATAAAAACGAAAAGGCCCGCAACGTCGTCATGTGCTCGGTGACGGTTTCATATTGCTCCCAGATTTTTTTGAAACGGGTAGCGGAGATATCGGATGATAACTGCGGTCGTATGGCCTCCAGTTCGGAAATAAGGGAGTCAAGTGTTTTGGTGATCCGCTTGAAGTCTTTGTTCGGATGACGCAAGAGACCTTGAAGGTCCCAGGATGGAAGAGTCTTCGACATGTGTGCTCCTTATTGAGGATATCGTGAACAGTATATTCTCTTGTCTTAATCCAGTATGAGTAAAAAATATTGCCCCTTTGTGCCTTCGCATGGCTCCGGTCACCCCATGAAGGGGAAATATCCCGATTACCACAGTCTTTTCTTGGCGAATGCTCTTCCTGACCCGGTTTTGAGGTAGCATTCGAACACAAGGGCTTTGGAGTCCTCAGAAAAAGCCATAAAGGTTATGAGCTTCCAAGGCTTGAACTTGGAGGTATGAACAGATCCGCCACGGTTGTGAACGGCCAGTCGTTTTTTAAATCGGAAGTGATACCGATGTAACTCTGCTTAGGATGTGGTTCGCTTTTGATGAGATAGACATACTTTATTGTGAAAAAGTGGCTGTGTCCTCCTTCGCTAAAGCTTCGGTGGACAGCCTTCGTCTCAGTACATAGCCTTTTCCATTCATACTGAAGCCTTTGTAGGTCTCCGTGGCAAGCCAGCCGAAGCCTTGGCGAAGGCTGGCGGAGGGGGTGGGATTCGAACCCACGGTGGCTTTCACCACGCCGGTTTTCAAGACCGGAGGATTAAACCGCTTTCCTACCCCTCCTTGTGATGGCTCATTCTATAGGACCGTTGTGCCGTGAACCAACGAAAGTTTGATACCGCTTGAAATGTTTCGGATTGTGAGTGCCAATTTCTTTAAAGTATCTCTTAATTTCACTTTGCCTGTATAGATAGACACGGTTGTGACCCATCGTTGGATGATATCCGAGGTTTATCATAATGTGGTGAACAGCATCCAGAAGAGATTTGGAATAGTTCCTGAAACATAAACACGCATATTCATATTTGGTCCCAGCCATGAGATGGCTGCCCCGGTAAATTGAGCCGTCGGTATCCATTAACCCCCTTAAGCAGGCTTTTACAAAATCAGGATCTTCAAGAATCCAGAAGGGGAGGGTGACTTGGTGCGCGACCTTATTGCCACGGACGAGTCCTTTCTGACAGAGAAACTCAACGAGTTCTATGCTGGAAACAACAATGTTACAGGCATTCTTTCGAGTTTTTTGTGAGGGGATGAGTCCGAACATACGGAGGATGACATCCACCACGAAGTCTGCATAGGCTGCATCGGTGATCGCATTGAGGGTGATGGTAATTTGATAGGGTCCTACGCCGCCGTCTCCCAACATTATTCCTAGAAACTCAGCCAAAAGAGGGGAGGGTTCAGGTTTCGTAAAGGCCCGACGGAATTTAAATCCAGTCGGCAATCCTGATTGCTTTATCTTCTCGCAGGAGGCAAGGCCGCCACGACGTCTGCCATCGGCAGTGCCCGGATTCCCATAGCGTTCGAACCTACGCCTTGCCCCTACTTCGCCGGCTTTCCTGGTGCTCCAATAGTCCGGAAGTATCTCCAATATCCTTGGGGAAGGAATTCCTGAAATCTTCTGTAATGAGGTTACGGCTTCCTGGCTTATGCGGTACTTCTCTCGTTGCCAGTCTTGAAAGGTCCTCGGGTGCACTCCGCAATTTAAGGCTAAGATTTCTATTTGTGTGTTCATAGCCTTTTTAACCGCTGTGAGATATCGTTTTTGCTCCCCTTGTGCAAATACCAGCCTCGGCATTTCTCGGTCCTTACTGTTTGAGAGCGATCCGATCCAGCCCGTGCATGTATGGACGCAAGACTTCAGGGATGATCACGGTCCCATTGGCTTGCTGATAGTTCTCCAAAATTGCTACCACGGTGCGTCCAATTGCCAAACCTGACCCGTTTAACGTGTGGAGGAATTGAGGCTTGTCCTTTTTGGAGCGGAATCGAATATTGGCTCGACGGGCTTGAAACGCGTCAAAATTACTACAGGATGAAATCTCTCGATACCGTTGCTGCGAAGGAAGCCAGACTTCAAGATCATATGTCTTTGCGGCGGAAAATCCCAGGTCACCGGAGCATAATGCGACGACACGATAGGGAAGTCCCAATTTTTGAAGAATGGATTCCGCGGCTTGTGTCAGGCGTTCCAGCTGGTCGTAGGAGTCTTCCGGACGAACAAAGTTGACCAGTTCCACTTTTTGGAATTGGTGCATGCGAATCAGGCCTTGAGTGTCCTTACCATAGGATCCGGCCTCCCGTCGAAAACAGGAGGTATAGGCTACAAGGCGTAACGGGAGTTGCTCTGCGTCCAGGATTTCCTCTCGAAACAGGTTGGTCACGGGAACTTCAGCCGTGGGAATGAGAAAGAAATCTTCTTCGGGAAGATGAAAGAGATCTTCGGCGAATTTGGGTAATTGGCCGGTGCCGGTCATGGAGGGCCGGTTGACGAGCATGGGTGGAAGCACTTCCGTATAGCCATGTTCTTGAATATGGCAATCAAGCATGAAATTGGCCAGCGCTCTTTCCAATAGCGCGCCCACGCCCATCGACACGCAAAATCTGGCTCCGGCAATTTTCGTGGCCCGTTTGAAATCGAGAATGCCGAGGGCTTCTCCCAGGTCCTGATGGGATTTGACTGGAAAGGAAAATTCCGGAGGGGTGCCCCATTGTCGCACCTCCACGTTCTCGTGTTCGTCCTTCCCCGGCGGAACCGATTCGTGAGGTATATTGGGGATTCTGAGGGCCTGGTCTTGTAATCGTTCTTCGGTGGTGCGCAATTCCACGTCCATGGTCTGGATGCGGTCGCGAATTTCGCGAAGAGCGGTTGTGGCATCCTCGCACGGTTGTTTGTTACGCTTCAGTTCGGCAATCTGATCTGATCCTTTTTTGAGCTGGTGGCGGAGCTCCTCGGTTTGGGTAATGAGGACACGTCGTTGGGCTGCTAGGGTCTGGACGGTTTCCCAGGGGATATCGCCGGCCCGTGCACCGAGTTGGGAGCGGAGAGAGTCGAGTTGGTCGCTAAGGATTCGGATATCGTGCATGGTGGCCTGGCAGGGAGACCGAATCTATCATGAGTCCCCATCTCAGTCAATGAATGCAAACCAAAAATCCCTTGTCGTTTCGGTCGCAATCTAGCATCCATGCCCTATCTCTTTCCTCTTGAAGACCTGTTTGTTGTCCTGGTGAGTGTGATCATTGTGGGATTGCTGTTCTTACGCTGGTATGTCGTTCAGGATCGTAAAAAATGATTCCTCCGGCTATCAAAGATTCAAGATGGAGATTGCGCGTCATCGCCATCCAAATAGATCAGCCATTCTTTCAACCTCATGTGGACAAGGTGACTGGTGCATTTGTGTTTTGCAGGAGCCCTCTTTATAATTCAACCCCTTTTTTTTAATGTGAGGAATAATGTTACCGACACTTAGTATCCCGCGTACAGATAATCGACGGGCGGATGAACTTCGGCCTGTCAAAATTACCCGCCCCTTTACCAAATATGCCGAAGGATCGGTGCTTATTGAAATGGGAGAGACCAAGGTCGTGTGTACGGCCTCGGTGGAAGAAAAAGTGCCGCCATTTTTACGGGACAAAGGACAGGGCTGGATTACCGCTGAGTACGGGATGTTGCCACGTTCGACCCATGACCGGATGTCCCGTGAAGCCAGCAAAGGCAAGCAGGGCGGGCGAACCCTGGAAATTCAACGGCTGGTGGGGCGATCGCTCCGTGCTGTCACGGATATGCACCAAATGGGAGAACGCTCCATTTGGATTGATTGTGATGTGATTCAAGCTGATGGGGGAACACGGACCGCCTCGATCACGGGAGCCTATATTGCTCTGGCTGATGCCTTTTCGTCCTTGAAAGAGAAAGGTCTGATCAAACAATGTCCGCTTCTGGACTATTTGGCGGCCATCAGTATTGGAAAGATTGCCGGGGAAATCCGGTTAGACCTGGCCTACGACGAAGACTCTCAAGCGGACGTGGATATGAATCTCGTCATGACCGGGAATGGGCGGATGGTCGAGGTGCAGGGAACCGCCGAACAATCTCCCTTTTCCAAAAAAGATCTGGATGATTTTTTGGCGGTGGGATGGGAGGGGATTCAGCGCTTGATTACCTTGCAGAAGGAGCTTATCGGCTCTATTGCCTAAGTTGGATAAGAGTGATGGTCATTGATTCGTTAGTTCTGGCAACCGGGAATCAGCATAAAGTTGAGGAAATTCAGTCCATTCTCAATGATGTGGGGATTCCCATGCTCACCTTGAATGAATTTCCTGATTTTCCGGCTGTTGATGAAGATGGGCTTACCTGTCAGGCTAATGCCGTGAAAAAGGCCGAAGCCACAGCCAAATTTACCGGACACTGGGCCTTGGCGGACGATACCGGGTTGGAAGTGGATGCGTTACAGGGACGTCCAGGGGTCTATGCGGCCCGATACGCCGGCGAGCATGCAACATACGAGGATAACTGTCAAAAACTGTTGCAGGAATTACACGGGGTGCCTTCGGACCAGCGAACCGCCCGTTTTATCACCGTGGTGGCGCTGGCCAATCCGGATGGTGAAACGGAAACCGTTGAAGGCGTGTTAGAGGGAATTATTACCCAGGAGTTTCATGGAACGGGTGGATTCGGGTATGATCCGGTATTCTATGTTCCTCAATTAGGAAAAACACTAGCCGAGATGACCTTTGCAGAAAAAAATCGAATAAGCCATCGCGCTCAAGCGGTGACCAATGCCAAGAGTCTTCTCACCACACATCGCCATTTAGCACAAGAGTCGGGGCGTAGCGCAGCCCGGTAGCGCGCCTGCTTTGGGAGCAGGATGTCGGAGGTTCAAATCCTCTCGCCCCGACCAAATACT
>CAZBQO010000005.1:0-22839 GCA_964494125.1 uncultured Nitrospira sp.
AGTCTTGGACTTTGGAGAAGGGCGTCTCATAGCAGGACATTGTTTTGGAAGCTTTACTCCATCATTTGATGGTGTGCAATGATCCTTGGGGGGAGATAAACGCTCTGATTGGGGTCTCCGGGCCTTTATCACGCAACTGGTCCAACGTCATAGGGTTAACCCGGATCGGACTAGCCCCATTAGCTACTTTTCCGGTGCGGCGATTTCCAGCCGCCATATCCCCTGGGCTAATGGGGAGTTATATTTCTTTCAGTTGAATGAGGGAACTAATCTTCAAAAACGTGATCTTTCCACCATGGAATTTCGAGTGTTGACCAAGCCTGCCAAAGAACAATTTGATTACGAGATAGAATCGATCTACCAGGTTGGGGAGATCGATCATACGAATCTTTGCATATCGACATCACGGAGAGGTGGGCTATAGTTTTGCGACCGAATGGCCTTTACGATTGGTCTATCTGTTCGACTATTCGTCCGGAGACAGGAACCCGAAAAAGAATTTTGATTTTTTGTTCGCAAAACGCCGCGCAGAATGTGGACCAACCGGAATTTTGGGAATCATCTTTCCATCCGCCTTCTGGCTGGCAGATGGCCGCGGCCCTTTTGTGGGTAGCGGTCTGCAGGACCCGACCGGTCGAGCGGGCACTTTCCTTGGCAATATGTTGGATAGTTCCATAACGTGGGCCCCTCAGGCCGGTTATTTTCGACATGCAACATTTGAGGTGGGATATACGTGTTTTTTTAAAGGCTCCTATTTTGATCGGGTGCCACAAAGCCATGGGACGGCTGATGTCAATTATGTCTATACCATGGCGACA
Organism: uncultured Nitrospira sp.; assembly: GCA_964494125.1. Taxonomy (GTDB): domain Bacteria; phylum Nitrospirota; class Nitrospiria; order Nitrospirales; family UBA8639; genus Nitrospira_E. The sequence continues at coordinate 819 of CAZBQO010000005.1, forward strand.
TTAACATTCTAATTCCTCAATTAGTCCTGATAGATTTTCACTTGCCCATTTCTTCATCATCCCTCTAAGTGAAATGTCCTCTTCTCTTGTTCATGTCGTAACGGGAGTTATTTCGCACAGTTCGCACCGTACGAAATCGCACAGGAGGTCGTAGCGAGGAAAAAACCTGTCTATAACTTGCCTGGGATCTCGGCACGGATATTATGGGATTTAGTATTTATAAAGTATAAAGAAAAATAAAAGAAAATTTTATGAACCCTATCTTTCGATTATTGGCATGTAAGTTGCGGATGAAGCTTATTGCAATATTTTAAGGGCATATTTCTGCCTTCTTGTCTAGGCGATGACGAATAGGACGACTGAGTCGGAGGAAATTAGGAATGGAGCACCTGACTGCGGGTATTCGTATATATCTTAAGGGTTTCAATTTTAAAGATAATTTTAAAGGGATTGCCAGCAATGTGCGAGGGGATGTGCTGGCGGGAATCACTGTGGCGATGGTGGTGCTTCCCATGGCCTTGGCCTTCGGTGTGGCTTCTGGGCTCGGGGCGATTGCGGGCATGTGGTCGGCAGTGGCGGCCGGGCTTATTGCGGGCCCCTTAAGCGGATCAGCGTGGTCGGTTGGTGGGCCGACGGGACCCATGACCATTCAAATCCTTTCCATGACTCAGACCAATAAATTGGCCGATGGGAGCCCCGATCTGGTTTTCGTATTTACGACCATCGCCTTAGCTGGTTGTATTTTGATTGCGTTGGGTCTGTTAAAGCTCGGGCAATTTATCAAGTTCACACCCTATTCGGTCATCTCCGGATTTATGACGGGTTTGGGTATGTTGTACATGTTGTTGCAACTTAACCCATTTTTGGGACTTCCCGGCGTCAAAAGTATTACCTCTGCCATTACGGAATTGCCCTCCAGTTTGGTCCATGCATCGCCTGTGGCATTGGGAATGGGCTTGTTGACCTTACTCATTGTCATCGTTTGGCCAAAGATTTCTCCTGTACCCTGGCTTCCAGGTCCATTGATCGGGTTATTGGCCGGTACGGTAACCACGGTTGTCCTCGGGCTAGATATCCCTAAGATTGGAGATATTCCCACGGGCTTACCGGAGCTATATCTTCCCAACCTCGATATCTTGGAAAAGGCCTTTGTCCCGGCTGCAGCTCTGGCGGGGTTATGTATATTTGATAGTCTCCTGACTTGTCTCATCGTCGATAATATGACCGGCACACATCACAATAGTGACCGTGAATTGGTTGCCCAAGGTTCAGCCAATCTCTTTTCAGGATTGGTGGGAGGGCTGGGAGGAGCCACGAATACCATGCCATGTGTGGTGAATATCCAAAGTGGGGCTCGTACCCGTTTGTCGTCCATTACCATGGGGCTTGTTCTTCTATCGTTCATTTTCGGACTGGGTTCATTGGCCGCATCCATTCCTCTTTCCGCCTTGGCAGGTATCCTCCTCAAGGCCGGCTATGACATTCTGGATATGCGAGTCCTGCCGGTGGTTCGAAGATTGCCGACTTCTGATTTGATGGTGTTTGGTCTCGTGGTCTTCATGACCGTATTTTGGAATTTATTGTCTGCCATGGCAATGGGACTCGCAGTGGCGTTTTTCCGTTTTGTTAAAGACCAGTCTGATCGGTATAAAGCGGATCTCAGTCAACGGGATGAAGATGTGAAACAGGAAGAAGAAGACCTCATTTTTTCCTTCGCCAGAGATTATGCCAGAAAAATCAGCCAGAATGGGGCCAATATGGGAGAGCTGAGCGGTCGTTTTGAGCATATTGTTCGAGACCGAATTATCATCGTCCGTCCTCACGGTCCGTTATTTTTCGGTGCGATTGACTGGCTGAACGAGACGGTGGAACATCTTGACGGCAAAGATGTGCTCATCATTCGTTGCAAATGGTTGGATGAATTGGATTTGTCGGGTGCTTATGCGTTAGGCGATTTAATTGAAGCTGCCAACAGTCGCGGGGTGGCGGTGTTAACCGCTGGCATGTCCCCTCGAACCCGACAGGTTCTTGCCGATTTAAATGAGCTTTCCAGACTGAAGGAAGACTATATCTGTACACATTTTAATGAGGCTTTGGATGCCGCTATGCAGATCGTGGAAAAGAAGGCCGTGGAGGTTGGGCTACAAGCCCACAAAGAACCGGTTTTGATGGGAGGTTAGCATGGTCGTTTTGCTCGCTTGCGAGTCATGGGAGTGACGGCCTTGAATGGCATTATTGAGGAGCATCAGTTGGGGGAGGCATTCAAAGAGGCTCTCCCTTTTACTGCCCTCCTTGTAGTGTTTTTTTCGGTTGTGGCGGTGATCCAGGAGCAACAATTTTTCGGAGACATTATCCAATATGTTCTGTCCATGGATGGTGGAGACCAAATCGGCATGTTTTTTATTGCCAATGGCCTGCTTTCCGCTATTAGCAACAACGTCTTTGTCGCCACGATCTATATCGAACAGGTGCTGCGGGCATTTCACCAGGGAGTGGTTTCCCGTGATCAATTTGAATTAACACGGGGACCAATATTCCTAGTGTGGCCACTCCCAATGGGCAGGCGGCCTTTCTTTTTTTTCTTTTGACGTCCGCTCTCGCCCCACTTATTCGCCTTTCGTATGGCGGGATGGTGTGGATGGCTCTTCCATATACAGTCACCATGACCCTCGGAGGATTTCTGGCTGTGTATGTGTTGTTGCAACCGGTGACGGAAACGTATATGCACAAGGGATCTTGACGCATCATGTGGCGGCTGTTGCGGAACCCTATCAAGCTCAAGGGATTCCCGCATCTATGGTTGGCTCAACCTTTTACAAGTAAGTCTTGTGTGTGTCTACCTCTTACCTCTTCCTCACGCTTGCAGGCTCCCCGATTTTCGCAATGCGGTTTTGCCGGCCATGTATTTCCTCACAGACTCCCTTAATCTGACCATGGAATCTTTCTCCGTGAGTTGGGAGCGGACCATCGGGTCAACCTGTTCAAGCAATAGAATCTAAGTAGAGGAATGATCCTAAGTTGGGACCTCCCATAATGAGATTAGACCAGCTATTGGGGTATAGTGGCGTGAGGATCGGGCGTGTCAGGCCTGTCAGCGAAAGGTTTGATGGGATTGTAAGAGAATTTCGGAGAATTCGCTATGTCTCTCAATAAATTATTTTTAAATCTTCCGATTGCCAGAAAGCTTCTTTTAGTCTCTGGAGTCCCGGTTCTGGCCGTCTTGATTTTAAGTCTGGTGACCTACAGAAGCGTCCAGACTTTTTCTCTGGATGAAGATCGCCTGAATGATGTGTATCTGGTGCAAAGCGCGTCGGCTGAATATATGCGCTTAGTAGTGGATCTCGAAACCGGATTTCGCGGGTTTATTCTGACCCAAAAAGCTCCCTTTTTGCAGCCCTATTTGGCAGCCAGGCAACGAGTGCTGTTACTTGGGAATTCATTGAGACAGATGGTCAAGTCTGTTGAGGATCAGCGACAGGTAATCGAAACTGTTCAAGGAATGGTCGAACAATTAATGAATGACAAAGATCAGCTGATTGAACGGGTCAAAGCGGGTTTTCCGCAGGATGCCACGGACTATGTCGAGAGTGAAAAAGGGCGTATCCTCATGCTTGCCATTCGTGAAGAAATGGCTCGATTTGATCGGCGAGAAGTCACGCAATTGCAACACGCCCTCGGGAGTAGCGCCGCAGACCGGGCGGCCCTGATGGGGGTGGTCGTGTGGGGAGGGTCGTTGGCGTTGATTTTGTTGCTGGTGCCTCTTCATCTCATTGCGCGGTCCATTACAGGACCATTAACGACCTTGGTCAAGGCCGTGGAAAATGTTTCCGGAGGGAACATTCCGAATATTCCAGTTTTCCAACGAGACGATGAAATTGGCGAATTGACGAAAGTCATGCAGACAATGGGCACCCAAATCCGGAATCATATCCGGCGCATTGAACAATCCGAACAGGAACTCCGGACGCTTAACCAGGATTTAACCTCTTCTGAGGCCAAATATCGAGGGATTGTGGATTATGCGCCGATCGGAATATTCACGGCAAAAAAAGATCATCTGATTTTTAGCAACCGGCAGAATTGGGTTCTGGCTGGGAGGAATCCCGATGAGGTGTTAGATCCTGAACATATGTGGGAAGCGATTCATCCGGACGATCGAGAGGGGGTACGCGAAACTTTTCAAGATGCCTGCCATCAGAGTGAGCCCTTTGAGCGGGTCCTTCGCTTTCTGCATCCGGACGGAGCTGTTCGGAAGGTCTTATGTCGCGCGGTTCCAATTCAAGACCACGGCGGGCAGACCATGGTGTACCAGGGATTCAATGTGGATATCACGGCTTTAGAGCACATGCGTGCACAATTGAACCGATCTGACCGCTTGGCCACATTGGGCCAAATGGCTGCAGGTATTGCCCATGAGATTCGAAACCCGCTGGTGGGGATTGGGTCAACCACGACGTTGCTGATGGAAGATTTTCCTGATGGTGATTCCCGGCATGAAGATCTCGTCACCATTCTCAAGGAAACCCGTCGACTGGATCGCATTGTAAACCAAATTGTTGACTTTGCGCGACCAAGAGACCTGCTTCCGGTGACCTTTCAATTACAAGATCTGATCCTGGAGTCTTTGCAGGTCCTCAATGAGCCCATCAAACAAAAGGCCATTCAGATCGAATTTCATCCGTCTGCCAATCTGAATTCCATCCAGGCTGATCGAGATCAACTGAAGCAAGTGTTGCTAAATGTGATCCAAAATGCCGTTGAGGCGATGTCGGAGGGAGGATGTCTTCGTCTGTCCGTTGAAGAGGAAACCATTGAACGAATACCGGGACTGCGTATTAAAGTCCAAGATAATGGAAAGGGAATCAGTCCAAGTGCTCTCCCTCGGATTTTTGAGCCGTTTTTTACCACCGGCAAGCATCGTGGAACCGGACTGGGACTGCCTATTTGTCGAAATATTATTGAAGCCCATGGAGGAGAGATCCATGCGGAAAGTCAGCCAGGTATTGGGACCACCATGACATGGTGGCTGCCCTGCGTTTGCCAACCCCAACTTCCAACGGTGTAACCGATGCGCGCTAACATTTTTATTACGGATGATGATGATGTGGTTCGCCAAGCCATCAGCCGACGGATTGCTAAACGACACCATCATGTTCGAAGCTTTGCTTCAGGAGAGGCCTTATTGGAAGCCCTTGACCATGATGTGCCAGATCTCATTCTGTTAGATTTGAAAATGGCTGGGTTAAGCGGACTGGAGACTCTCAAGCATATTCGTGCGAAATCTCAACAGTCTCTGGTCATTCTCCTTACGGCCTATGGCACGGTGGAAGATGCGGTGGAAGCCATTAAACTCGGGGCCTATGATTTTCTGATTAAAAGCGTAGATTTCTCCAGTGTGGAACCTGTGATCGATCGTGCGCTTGACTATCTAACCCTTCGGCGCCGTATCGATTTTGAAACGCAGGATAGGCCGGGTCGATATGCCTTCAACAGTTTGATTGCCAATAGTCCCAGTATGAAAGAGTTGGTTGGGCAAATTCAGGAAATGGCAAAAAATTTGAAAACAACGGTCCTCCTGTTTGGAGAAACGGGAACAGGGAAAGAATTTGTCGCTCGAGTACTTCATCATAACGGCCCTCGGGACAAAGGTCCGTTTGTGGGGGTGAATTGCACAGCCATTCCTCAGGAATTATTTGAAAGTGTATTATTTGGCTATGAGCGTGGGGCCTTCACGGGGGCGAATCAGCGCAAACCCGGTCTCTGTGAACAGGCCGAAGGCGGGACGCTCTTTTTAGATGAGATTGGAGACCTCAATCCTTCCATGCAGGCGAAATTGCTTCGAGTGTTACAGGAGCGTTCGTTTAAACGGTTGGGTGGGCAAGAGGATATTGAGGTGGATTTTCGTCTGATTGCGGCCACCAATCGAGATTTGCGCAAAGATGTGGCGCAAGGCAGATTCCGGGAGGACTTGTTTTTTCGGCTGAATGTGGTGTCATTGAATCTCCCACCATTACGGAATCGGGTAGAGGATATTATCCCTCTGGCTCTTGCGACGTTAATTCGACAAAGCAGCGATCTTGGCAAAGAGGTTGCGGCTATTGAGCCGGAGGCCCAACGGCTGTTGGAGCGCTATCCCTATCCGGGAAATATTCGTGAACTGGAAAATATTATGGAGCGTGCGGCTATTTTTTGTCGTGGAAAAAGCTTGACGGAAGGAGATCTGCCTCGTGAAGTCCATGAAGAGGCTCGTTCTTCAGTAAATGCGGTCACTCGAGGGGATCAAAAGGTGGTGCGCATGGAAATGATTCTCGGAGAGCAATCCCTTGCGGGCATTGAAAGCGATTTGATTGAGGAAGTCATGCGGTTATCTGATTATAATAAAAGTCTCGCTGCCAAATATCTTGGCATTACTCGCTTTGCTTTGGACCGCCGTCTCAAAAAAATCCCCGAGTCTTGATCCAATCTGTTGGTGCCTGAAATAAACCCCAAATGAAGGTGTTCGTATGTTCGTCTCATCAGAACAAGTTGATGCCTTGAGGTGTCCTTCAAAACAATTAAAAGCCATCGTGTGCACAGAGGGAATTGTCCGGTCTTTATTGGGAGTTTTTTCGACTTTTTAAAAGAACAACGATGCCAATGATTCCAATCAACAGAGCCAAGATTCCAAGTGTTTCCAAGCCTCCCATTTTCCTATCCTCCTCCGATTGTATGGATTCGGTGCTAATCTCTCTAGCTGTGTTTTTTGCGGGCAAAAGACTGTGAGCCGACCGATTCTTGAGTCACCGGCTGGATAGGATTTCAACCGGTCGTTTCTATCTTTCCTGTTTTTATCGAAATCGTCAAGGTGCCGTATCAAAACAGGAATGCTTGAAACTTGAGTGATGGAATCTGGCAATCTGATTTTCTTCTACCTCCCATGCTACGCATTGACTAAATGGATGGGCAGGTAAGGGTGTGGAAGTTTTTTATAGACTCAGTGCTTACTTGCTCGTGGCCCACAATATATTTGTCAATCTGAGGGCTGAGGTTGAATAGCATTGTAGGCAAAACCACTCGCTGGTAGAATTGTGTGCCCATGAAAACCCTAATCACTCATGCTTGCTGACGTTGTCCTGCCGGCCAGACGGTTCCAGATTTTTACCTATCAAGTCCCCCCCCATCTACTTTCCCTGTTGCATGTAGGAAGCCCCGTGGTGGTGCCTTTAGGCTCTACTGTCGTCTCTGGAGTGGTCGTGACGCTCTTTGAAGCACATAACTCTTCTCCCCTGCAAACGCAGTTCCGTCAAAAACCGTTACGTGCCATTCTTTCGTTAGAGGCCGATGCCGGGAACCGTCCGTTGGAACACAATCTTTTTCGGCTGGTTGAAAAAATTTCAGATTATTATCTGGCTCCTTTCTCCGCATGCTTGCGGTTGATTGTCCCCCCCCATTCGATACCCGTAATAAGGCGAATATCCTTAACGGACGACGGTCGACAGGCCTTATCGGACCGCTCGCTGGCATCTGACGTCCAGTTGATGCTTCGCAAGTTAGAACAGGCTCCCAGGGGTTTGCTCCGATCCTCTCTTATACGAACGATGAACAATGTTTCAGATATTTTGACTCGTGCGAAAAAGAAGGGATGGATTATCGAACAGACGACCCTGCCTGCAGGATCCAAGGTTCAACGTCCTGTCCGTGGAATCAGAGTTGGACGAAATCCGGTGCATTCAGTTCCCCGAGGGTTATTTGATTCTCCAGAAGAATCAAGGGAAATCCCGGAGTCTGTTCAACGAACGGCGTTCAGCATTAAAGACAACCGGACATGGAACCTTTTGTTCACTGCCGCCCAAGCCGGTGGTTTTCAGGAGGTGCCTGTTGTGGGATCGGAATCAGTTCAACTGGATCTGTTGTTCAAGATGATTGAGACCATTCTGGGAAAAGGCCGTCGGGTCCTCATCCTTGCCCCAGAAGTGCAGCAAGCCGAAATCCTTGGTAAACAGGTACGACTTCTCGGCAATATTCAGGTTGAGGTCTATCATGGCCATCTTTCGGCAATGGTTCGTGCTGCTCGATGGGAACGAATTCAACAGGGCGATGTGCAGGTCGTGGTGGGGACTCGATCAGCACTATTTCTGCCGGTTCAAAATTTAGGGCTCGTTTGGATCAATCAGGAGGAGGATCCGTCCTACAAAGATGAGCACCTTCCCTATTTTCACGCTCGGGAAGTCGCGCGAATGAGGGGAGAATGTGACCAGGCTCTCGTAGTATATGGTTCGACGTCGCCTTCCTTGGAACTCTACGGACGATTTACAGAGCAGGTCGGTGAGGCATTGGAACGCTCATCACAGCAGATTCCCCATGTGAATATGGTCGATGTACGAACCTTACCGTATGAGACCATCCTGTCCCCGGTTTTAATCACCAGGATCATGCGGGCATTGGACGAGGGAGAGCAAGTAATTTTACTCCTCAATCGTAAGGGGTTTTCCGGTGCGTTGGTGTGCCGGGATTGTGGAAAGGCTCCGAGCTGTCCCACCTGTGGAGTTCCATTGAAACTCTATCAGCGACCTTCCCGTTTGGTGTGCACCTACTGTGAGGAAATTCAACCAACCCCTGAAACCTGTCCCACGTGTCAGGGCAGGGTGTTTCGATTTTCCGGCACGGGAACGCAACGACTGGAAGAAGAGGTGAGCCGTCTTTTTCCGGCGGTTACGGTTGCTCGGTTCGATCGGGAGAATGTGAAAACCCCCGAAGCGGCTGATACGATGTTACGCCAATTCCGGCACAGGGATATTGAGGTAATGATTGGGACGGAATTTTTAGTTCATCAGGCATACCCACCTACGGCTCCGGTCATTGGGTTTCCTCAAGCTGATCTTGGACTCCATATTCCTGAATTCCGATCAGCCGAACGAACGTTTCAGATGTTGTCGAGGGCTTTCAGATTGGCCCGTAGTGGACAGGAGCCTGGGGAAGTGATTCTCCAAACCCGAATTCCTGACCATCATGTACTCACAGCCATTGAGCACCAGTGTCCCCGAATGTTTTATGACCAGGAACTGGAGTTGCGTGACCTCTTAGGGTATCCCCCGGCTACCCACCTAATTTTGTTGGTTGTGACGGGGGAGCAGGCGCCACGCGTGCAAAAAATCGTGGACTTTCTCCATCAACGATTGAAGGAGTTTGAAGGGAGAAGGCCTCCTGGTGCAGGGGAAAAAGGGGTCATGGGAACGCCAATGGTCTTGGGTCCGATGGCCTCCAAGAAACCAGGGCGGATCAAGAAAAATCGTGTAATCTTTTTGATGAAAACAGCTGATTTATCGGAAGCACAGCGAGGCCTTCGAAGCCTTCAGCGGGAGTATGAAGCAGAATTTCCCAAGGATCCTGTCGTCGTTGAATTTCATGTGGACCCTATGGACATTCAATAGCAGGGGATTGGCATTATCATGGGATTAGCCTGATCGCCTTCTTGCCTGTTTCTTCTGGTTTTTGGTTTTGGGAAGGGTGGTTGAAGGGGAGGTCGGGGAATCCGTGCCTCGAGTGCGCTTGAAAATGCCATAGGCAAAGGTCATCCAGAACACGCCGGAAAACAGGCCAAACAACACGGCGGTGAAAATCCGTTCCAATTCTTCTAACGGAGGTTCTGGTCCCAGCTTTTGAAGATCGGCCATTTGCATGATGGGCCACGCAAAACTTTCCACTCCTAAGAGAAGTGTGGAAGTCGCCCAGATCGATCCAATAGACGGACATTTCCACGTCAACAGGATGGCTAGCCCGATGGCCAGAGCCATTCCAACAGGTACCGGTAAGGCTCCCACTAATAACCAGAGTCCCACCGTCACGGTGAGGCTACCCAGCACAGCGTTCAGTTGATGCCACAAATGATCATTCATCTCGAATCGTCCTGGAAAGTCTTGTCAACGTTGCCCACCTTATCATAGACCCTCGTTCCCCAGCATCCTGTATGGTCTTGGTGAATGACCAGCCGTGCGGCGATTCGATCTAGCGACCAATATCAGCCAAAGGTTCGGTGGTGAGTGTATAGGCTCCGCGAGGGTTATGTGCCAGATGGTTTGACTGAGGAAGGTCATCAGATTTTGGGGTGCTTTCACAATCCGGAGTGAGCACGATTCCCCAATGCGCATTTTCTTCACAAGTATTCTCGAGAATAAGTGCCTTGGCGAGGTGAAAGAGCAGAATGCCGCTTAGCATATTTTCCCGACAGATGTTTTGAATCATATCGGGTCGAGTGCCCTCGTCTCGTGCAGCCATTCCAAAATGATGATTTCCAAAACATGTATTTCCGCGGAGATACGGTTGAGCTCCGGCAAACGAAAAAATCCCGGACTCCCGATTATGAGAGATCTCGTTGTCGAGCAAGGTCGGGCGGCAATCCGGTCCATAAATAACGACTCCGGATAAAAGCCCTTCTGTGGCCCTGCAGTGAGATATGGTGCACACCGAATCTAAAATATTCAGGGCGGAATGTTGGTCGCTGCCCACATACCGAAACGTGATGCCACTGATCTGTCCGCCGGAAACCCGCTGAAGATAGCAAGGACCGCTCCGCCGATTGAATATTGTGACCTGGTCCCGACTGGCACCGATCAGATGGATGGTTCCCTCAGTCATTACCAACCGATCTTCATAAACCCCCGGTCGAATGAATATTTGATCATCTTGTTGCGCGTGAGCGAGAGCTTCGCTGGGTAGGGGGAAGCAACCTGGGCGCTCTAAGTCCACAATTAACGTTTTTCCCCCAAAAGGGTTGGGTGGTGGTTCGTGAAGGGGTGAGTGTTCAGCGGACAAGGCCATCTCCTCTTTCAAAATGGTTCTGGCAAACGGGGTGCCAGAAATATACTGTGACCCCAAAAGTAAGGAACGCCCATCAACAGACAATTACAAGCCGAAGGGTAAACCATACAGAATTTCCTCAGATTGACATTTCATTATCCAAGATCCAATACCCAATATAAGGAAAAATTCCTGTAATTTTGCCATTTCCAATTCTAGCATCGAAATTGCTTTGGTTTTTTTACTTGTACAAAAAATAATTTCCAAAGTCTTTTTTGTCTAAATTTATTTTTTAATGATTGAAAAAAATTTTCACATTAGCAGAGAAGTCCGTCCTTTCCCCCATTAATTTCAGCTGGTTTTTTCCGAGAAGTCTGACTCCCCCCATTCATTTCAACCGTTTCATCCTCAGGTAAGGGAGGTTTGTCATGCAAGAGTATAAGCGAAGAGGTTTGCCTCTGTTCTTTTTGTTTCTCGTGCTGAGCACGATGTCGTTTATAACAGGTTTAACTGGAGCGCAGGCTCAGGAAACCGATATCTTTCAACATCCTAATACTGAACAGGCAGGGATTAAGAAATCTTTAGAGCAGCAAATTGGGGCTGGCCGGGGAGATATCAACACTCCCGATTCCTCGCTATACATAATTAACCGGGATCCGTTCCGCTCCATTCGTCGTGGTCGAAATCTTTTTCAACGAAAGTTCACCATATCTCAAGGGATGGGCCCACGCAATGGTGACGGGTTTGGAGATATTAGCGCTGATAACTCGCTGGGTGCAGGTTTAGCCGATAGTTGTGCGGCATGCCACGGACGTCCACGTAGCTCGGCGGGGTTTGGTGGAGACGTGTTTACCCGTCCGGATAGCCGGGATGCCCCGCATTTATTCGGATTAGGGATTATCGAAATGCTTGCCGATGAAATTACTCAAGATCTTCGACAAACCAGAGATCAGGCCATTGCCAGAGCCAAGGGTGGACGAAGTTCGGTGGAGGTGTCATTGAAGAGTAAAGGTATTTCCTATGGAAAAATCAGAGTCAATCCTGACGGTTCGGTGGATCCATCACGATTAGAAGGTGTCGATGCGGATCTTCGGGTACGGCCATTTTTTCATCACGGTGGCACGATTTCCATCAGAGAATTTGTTGTGGGGGCATTAAATGGGGAAATGGGTATGGAAGCTTTTGATCCTGATCTAGCAAAGGCTGCTGGCGGTGAGGAAGTGGTGACTCCATCGGGAATGGTATTAAATGGAAAGACCGATACTATCGAAGTTCCTCCGGCTTCCAGTGAAAGTGATGATCCTGATCGAGATGGGGTTGCCAATGAAATTCCCGTGAGTCTGGTGGACCACCTCGAGTTCTATTTGTTGAATTATTTTAAACCTGCCATTGGGCGCCAGACGCATGATACCCAAAAAGGTGAAAAGGTCTTCCAGGACATTCAATGCACCGGCTGCCATATCCAAAATTTGGTCATTGAGAGAGATCGGCGGGTGGCTGATGTGGAAACTTCGTATAACGAACAGAAAGGGATATTTAATGACCTGTTCGCCGTGGCGACTCCTCTGTTCCAAGAAGTTCCGGGTTCAGGTTCGCCATCGGTAAAAAAACCCAATGGGAAGCGGTTTGTCGTTAAGAATATCTATGCGGATTTCAAACGCCATGACTTGGGCTCGACCTATTGGGAACGCAACTTTGATGGCACGTTGACCAAGGAGTTTATGACCGAACCACTATGGGGAGTGGGTACGACTGCTCCTTACGGGCATGACGGACGGAGTATCGATCTATGGTCGGCAATCATGCGACACGGCGGTGAAGCGAAGGAGGCGCGAGATCGGTTTGCCCGGTTACCGGATGTAAAGCAAGGGCAGGTTATCGATTTTTTACAGACCTTGGTCTTGTTTCCGCCGGACGATACGGCTTCCAATTTGAATCCGGGGGATCCCCAGGCCCCGAATTTCCCTCAGTATGGCCATGGCAATATTGCCTTACCTGCGTTATTCAACAATCCCAGCGATCTGGAATAAAGTAGGTTTTCTTCCTTCTTATCTGCCTCATGGAATCACGCCCGTGAGCTTATGGTTCACGGGCGTGAACCCTCCCGCAATTGGGGATGTCCCCGTTGCTGTTCTCATTGTTTTGCGGTGGAACATAAAGCAGGAAGAACAAACCACATGGTTTTCAATTTCCTTGCTTCTCACTCCCTTTGCTTTTCGCCTCATCACTCGTTACGCGTTCCAAAACAATGCTGAGGGTCTATTTTGAGCTATATCGGCCTGCAATAATGACAACCGGTTTGAGGGAGGAATCGGGAGAAGACTTTGCCTGCCGACAAGAATGTCCTGAGCTACGGCAGGCGAGCGAGTTAATTGTTCTCAAATGCTTGACGGGTTGCGAAGACCTCGCCTGGATGAATCAGGAGCAGGCAATCCCCATCAACCGGATCCTTGTGAAATAGCGCAAAGGTGAGGCAGAGCTGAGGGGTGGGTTCAGGAGGAAATTGTAACAAGATAGGAACATCCACTAGCGGAGTTGGTGTTTTCAGGATGGCCAACCTGAGGCGGACAGCCACCAGTGTATCGCGTAGACGGGTTTGAATAAGTTCATCGGTATAATCCGATGAAGGAGTGATGTATTGATCCCAGAGCGGGTTGGTCATGCCCACGCAGAAATCCAGCCCCACGCTTTGTGCGATTGGTGTAATATCTTTGAGAATTCCGGATTCAATGGCTTCTTTTCGGGATCGGATCGGGAGTGATTCAAATTCAGCAGGAATATCCCCGGAACTGAGTGAAAGACCTGATTGGGACGGTTCAGATAAATCTGAAGGCAAAAGATCGGATCTTTCCGGAGACTGGGTATGTTCTTTTTCTGAAGGATTCAGATCGTTCAAGGGTGTCTTCCCTAATGCTTGAAGAAGACCTTCATAGACGGCTTTGGCAGAATCCGTCCACGAATCATTCATCGGCAATCCCCGAAAGGCCGCCTCAGAAGCTTTTTTCTCATCATGGGTTAAAACACGTTGAGCTTTCATACTTTCAAAGATAAGGCAAATCCTCTGGAAGTCAAGAGTCAAATTTTGTTGTCCATCCAAAAAGCCGGGAAATGGAGAACAAAGAAAATAGAAAGACAGTACATGAGAATTCTCAGACGGTCTAACAGCCCCGGTTATTTACATGGTATCTGTGAGGTGGTTGATGTCTCAAATAGAAGCTGTTTACCGGAATGTCGCTTCCAAATCACGATCTAAAGTCAGGACGATGATGCGTTCTTCGAACCGGGTATCGATATCCGTAAACAGGGCCGTTGTTTCCGTACCGGTGATCTCCAGGATTTCACGACACAGTTGCTCTCTTCCTTGGGAGATGAGATTTTGGCGCATCTGTTTGACCATTCCAATGCCTTCTTCACTCTTAGCCAGTTGGCGTTCGGCTGGCGTAAGAACGCCTTTGAGCCTAATGAGGATGGTGTCGCGTAGTATGCTGGCTCGAACATCGGTGGGTCCGCGACCCATGAGTTCCTGTTCAAATTTAATGATGGCATTTCGGATCGCCGATTCCATTTCATCTCGTGTGAAGGGGGGGCATAGAGTAATGCTTTCCGGCAAGACGCACCTTGCCCATTCATTATCGATCTATCACAATCCCGTAGGAAAGAATCTCAGGAACTTGAGGATCAACCTATCCCCCTGATATAAGCGTATTGTTCATGTGAGGTCAAGAAGAGAATGGACTTCTCCTCGAATGCCTGAGGAGGGTGGTGACTGTGCTGGTTGTGACCTTGATCGTAGAACGGGTTTGTCGGATCGCCTGCATCATTCACCATGTGATTGAGGTACGCGATAGCCATAAGCCAACCGAGTGATCTCCTGAAGCTAAGAAGAGGAGATGCCCATCGGTTGGCTTTTTTTATTGTAAATAGAGTGTATTGCACGCTGCTAAATTAACTTAAATCTAATGAGTTGGGTGCATGGTCTTGTCAGGCTTTCCCCTCTGCCATTTCACCCTGATTCCCGTTATTTTAACCAGTAAGATCGCAAATGATTTCTTTAAACCTTGATTCGACGCTACGAGATGTCCGTGCTCTTAAAAAGTGGAAATGGGGCAATGAAAAGGCTTGAGCAAGATCGTTCAACGGTGACGAATTGGAAGTGGCTGCGAGCAATCGTTGATGAGGCGTGTCAGCCCATCGGGCCATATTGGCCGATGAAAACCTTTGCCTATTACAATCCCATTCGGGATCTCGAGCATTTACCCTTTGCCCGTGCGATTGAGGAAGCGAATCAGTTGCTGGGCGCCAAGGGATTTCTGCCTGTTGAAGAGTATCGCCAATTCTTTTATCAGGGTCGGATTACTCTGCCGGCTCTTGAACGGGCACTTCGGCGGGTGGGGCCCCCATTACCTGCACGGGCTACCATTCGAGTTGGAGCACGCACCATACATGTCCAAGATGTCTGGCGCATTCATGCCGCATACGGGATTGAAATCTTACCGGCCGTGCTGATGACGTGGACCCTGGAATTAGAGGGTCTGACCACACGATTTCGATCCGATCTTCCGGAGGATTCTCGATCCTCCATTATTGACCGAACGATTCGGGAGTGCGAAAAGTGCCGCCATGATCCGGAATCCGCCTATCTGCATAACCTCTGGAAAAGTTCGTTGGCGGCGTGCCAGTTGTCTGACCCTGTGTCGGGTCTGCCTTCTTTCCACGTACCTGATCCCAGTCGGAGCGCTCATGCATCAGGACATAAAGTTGCACTCGTCCCGGTTGATTTACCCAAGGACAGGACGCTGGGTGATTGGCTGGACAGTGAGACGGGTAGCGTGCTGGTTGAGACTATCAATACGCACATGATCAAATGGATTGGGGCATTTGTCGATGAAGGTGTTGCGGGATGGAGTATGCCTTCAAGAGACAAGGGGTTTTATGCTGCATGGCGAGAATTAGCCGAAGGGGATCTCTCAGGCAGATTCCTCGGGATTCCAGATCTTCGACAAAAATTCGGTGAACTGTCCGAAGCACCGGAGGAAATGTTGTGCAAACATCTGGAAGATCTCAACATTCCAAAGGAACGTTGGCAAAACTATCTCTCACGGCATCTGGCTCAATTGCCAGGTTGGGCAGGATTTATCCGATGGCGTAGTGACCACACCGGGTATCCTGCTCAACAACACTATCCCATTGATCCACTGCAATATCTGGCCGTCCGCCTTTTTTATGAATCTGGAATGGTAGAGGGACTTTGTCAACGGGAATGGGGCATTAAGGGGACGTTACCGGCACTCCTTGCTTATTGGAACGAACAGCGTGAGTGTGAACAGGCGTTGAGCCTTCCTGTTTCTCATGTCACCGACCCTAATAATCTTGCGGTGTGTCATCAAGCCTGGCGGCTTTTTCACCTGGCTCAGTTTTTGGAATTGACCCCAATTGAGGTCCATGACTTGTCTTACAGCGACATGTCAACCTTACTGGAGTGGCTGGACCTCTTCCCCCAATCTGCACATGGACCGGTATGGCTTGAAGCGTATGAGGACGTTTATCGGGGGTATTTGCTGAGAAACATCAGCGGACATCAAGGGGTGACACCCGTTAACCATGAGCGACCGCGGGCACAAGGGATTTTTTGTATCGATGCTCGCTCGGAGTCGTTTCGGCGTCATCTTGAAGCTCAGGGGCCGTATGAAACATTTGGGTATGCGGGATTTTTTGGCGTGCCCATGAGTCATGTGGCATTTGATAGCCACGACCACTTGGCTTTGTGTCCGATTTTGTTAACACCAAATGCGGAAGTGACCGAAGTGCCGCGAGTCGGGCAGAATGATCGGGTGAAGGACTACCTCTCGGGAACCAGGTGGCATCAACTCAGTCATCATCTCTTCCATGATCTGAAACACAATCCATTTGCTTCTTTTATGTTGATTGATGTGCTAGGGATGTTTTTTAGCGTCGGGTTGGTAGGAAAAACACTGTTTCGAACATCCTTCGATGCCGTCAAGCAGTGGTTGCAGCAGTGGTTGGGGGGCACTGTTGCCACACAAATTCCCGTTGAGCCTTCACGCGAAAACGAGCAGGGACATCCACGATTGGGAGCACTGGCACGAGGTTACACCCCATTGGAGCAAGCGGCCTTTGTGGAGGGGGGGGTGCGGGTGATCGGCCTCACGAAAAACTTTGGCCGGTTTGTGATGATCTGCGGTCATGGAAGCCAGTCCGAAAACAATCCTTATTTTGCGGCGCTGGATTGTGGCGCATGTGGAGGCAGTCATGGTGATCCGAATGCTCGTGTCTTTGCAGCCATGGCCAATAATCCGGAGGTTCGGAAAATTCTGAGCGATCATGGCCTGGTCATCCCGGAAGACACCTGGTTTCTTCCCGCCAAACACAACACGACCACAGATCGAGTGACGATGTATGACCTGGTCGATGTTCCTGCTACCCATGTAGAGGATTTAACACTGTTGGTGAGGGACTTGGAGCAGGCTGGCACGCATCAGGCATTGGAACGATGCCAGCGCATTCCAGGGGCTCCCGCCGCGGTGTCTCCGCGTGACGCCTTCCAGCATGTGAGGCAGCGGAGCATGGATTGGGCTAATTCGCGTCCTGAATGGGGATTGTCAGGGAATGCGGCATTTTTGATTGGAAGGCGGGCACTTACCAAAGGTCTGGATTTGGACGGGAGAGTTTTTTTGCATTCTTACGATCCTGCCCCGGATCCTGATGGAAGTCTTCTTGAAAAAATCATGACCGCACCACTCATCGTGGGCGAATTGATTAACTTAACGTATTACTTTTCGTCGGTGGATCCTTGGGCCTATGGGGGTGGGAGCAAGGTCATTCACAATATGGTTGCCGGAGTTGGTGTGATGTTAGGGAGCCAAAGTGACCTGCAGAAAGGCCTTCCCCTCCAATCGGTAAACGATGGGGCACGGCACTATCATGAACCCATGCGCTTACTGGCCATCATTGAGGCGCCGCCGGATCGAATACGGTCTATCATTCAGAAGCACGCGTTGCTTCAGCATGTTTTTCATAACCAATGGATGCATGTCGTCGCGTTTGATCCGGACTCCAAAAGCTTTTCACGGTACCTCTCTGACTTAACCTGGGAACCGGTCACGATGAACATATGATTTCACGATACGAATAAACGAATTTTTGACTTCTGCCGTGCTTTGAATTCCTGATCGAATATCCTATCATCTCCCACGTGGGATGAGTATTCCTTAGGGCTTTCGTTTCCATCTACAGGATCAAGCAGCCCTCAGCAGGTTGGTTCAACGGCTCCAGTCGAATCGATCTCTTTGATTCGGAGTTGTGGATAGCAGAGGGTGCCTGGTATAAGGTCGGAGGCTTGCAGATTGTTCAAAAGGATGAGGCCCGTTTTTTTATTTGGCGCAGGCTGAGTCGGAGAGTGGGACCATCCGGTTTGCCGAAAATTCATTCATCATGGCAGTAGGGTTCCCGGCATTTGGTTCGTTCCGATTGGCTGGAGACAGTACAAGCCAACCAGGTTTTTTGAACACCTCATTCGAAAAACATTTGGTTGGCTTTTTTTATACTTTATTGGGTTCGTTGAGTCGAGACGTTCAGGTTTTGATCTGAAGATAAGATAGAATGAAATCTTCTTTCCCCAAACAGTTTATCGCTAACACCGTGGCCTTATTTTGCGGTTGGCTTGTGTTATCAGGGAAGTACGACAATTTTCACCTCGTTCTCGGATTCACGGCCTCTTGTGGAGTCGCATGGTTAAACACGGGATTCCCTCATTCTCCCTTTCAGCAATTCCCATGGGGCCGTATGGTGCTGTACAGCCCCTGGCTCTTTTTACGGATTGTGGAGAGTAGTCTGCATTTGACGAAACTCATTCTGAATCCTTCGTTACCCATTAAGCCCAGGCTTATCACCTATCGGTCTCAATTAAAACATCGGGGCGCGATCGTTGTGCTTGGGAATTCTGTGACCCTAACGCCAGGCACCATTACCGTTGAAATTAACGGCAATACTTTCCTCGTGCATGCCATAGATGAGGCAGCAGGGAATGATCTCACCACCGGCCGGATGGAGCGCAAACTTGCCTGGGTCTTTCAGGAAGACACGAATTTGTGATGATTGATTTTTTTCTGTTTTTGCTAATTACGTTGTCATTTCTGATCCTCGTGTATTTATACCGGGTGATCCAGGGTCCCACGGTGTTCGATCGGGTATTAGGATTAGCGGGGATTTCGACCAAAGCCATCATTCTGGGCGTCGTCATGGGAACAGTTTATGGTCGTGTGGAGATGTTCGTGGATATCTCCACGGGGTATGCGCTTTTGAACCTGGTTGGAGCATTTGCCATTGCCAAATTTCTTGAGCAACGAGGGACACCCTAAATGGTTGTAATGGCCATCGGGCTAATTCTGGTGGGGGTATTTTTTCTGGTGGTGGCTGCGATTGGCACGCTACGCCTCCCTGATGTGTTTTCGCGATCCCATGCAGTCTCCCTGACTGATTCCCTAGGCGCGATTTGTGTCCTCGCGGGTCTTGCTCTGTACCAGGGCTTGGGGATCAATATGCTGAAGATTCTGGTCGTTCTGGTCTTACTCATCCTGTTAAATCCGGTCATTGCTCATGCCACGATTCGAGCGGCCTATCGGGCTGGCCTCAAACCTCAGACGGAGGAAGACCAATGATGTATTCCGTAAATATTGCCTTGCTGTTACTCCTGGTCCTGACGGCGGCCAGCGCTACATTTTTGGTGAAGGAATTGATGAGTTCAGTGTTTATCCTCGGGTCGTATAGTTTCTTTCTGTCCCTGGTTTGGGCTTGGTTAGGCGCGGTGGATGTGGCATTTGTAGAAGCCGTTATTGGCGCCGGGTTGGGTACCGTGTTGTTCCTTGTCACGTTGTTTGATACCGCTCCCAAGGATAGCCGCCTTCGTCGTCCCCCTCCTCCTCTAGCGGGAGTCCTCGGACTGCCCTTGCTGGGCCTGCTGTTGTTATTAGCGGCGAATGATCTTCCTCAGTTTGGCGACCCAACCTCTCCGCCCAACGTGCATATTTCTCCTGTGTACTTACAGAATAGCTATGCGGACACGCTCACGCCGAATGTGGTCACCTCGGTGCTGATGGACTATCGGGCATTTGATACGTTGATAGAAACCGTGGTGATATTTACGGCCGGCATTGCCTGTGCCTTGTTATTACGGGAGCCAGGCTCATGAAACAGATCCACGACAGCATCATTGTTCAGGCCATGAGTCGCTTGCTCATTCCTCTGGCCCAGTTGTTTGCGTTGTACGTCTTGTTCTTCGGCCAGTACGGTCCTGGAGGAGGATTTGTGGCCGGCGTCATTTGGACAACCAGTATGATCCTGACTTTTTTGGTGTTTGGGCTGAAGTCGCCCCAGGGACGTTTGGTGGAAAAGGTCTTGCATGGCGATGGGATCGGATTGATTATTTTTGTGGGAGTCGGTGGTTTATGCCTCATCGGAGGTGGGGAATTTCTGAACTATGCCAATTTGGAGATTCCGGGATTGGATGCTTCCGCCCGTCGGTATACGGGGATTTTGCTGGCACAAATCGGCGTGGCCGTGGATGTTGCGGTGACAGGGATTTCTATCGTTCTCAGCTTGGCCTATCACGATACCGAGCAGGAATATGATGTTTGAGATGATCGGGGGGTGGCTGCAGCGCCCCAACTACATTGCCTTTGTCCTGCTGTTTTTGTGGGGCATCTATATTATGGTGACCCGATATAATCTGGTGAAAAAACTCATCGGGATGTATCTCATGCAAACGAGTGTGATCTTTTTCCTCGTCACCACAAGTGCTAAGAAAGGCGCCACGGTGCCCATTTTGCTCTCCACGACCGAGATCATTCAACCGGAAGTCTATGCGAATCCCCTCCCTCATGTGCTGACATTGACGGCGATTGTGGTGGGTGTTGCCACCCTGGGAGTATCTTTGGCGCTGGCCGATGCCATTTATAAAAAATACGGCAGCCTGGACGAAGAAGAAATTCTCAAAAGGCTGGAATGACGCGACACCTTCCTGCAATTCTTTTCCTCTTACCTCTCGGTTTGGCCATTTGTTTACCATTAATCGGGATCAAGCATCGGGAGTGGTGTCGGCCATTATCGATTGGTGTGCTGGCTGCGATGGTCCCGGTCTCCCTCGCTAATCTGGTAGGGGTTCTTCAAAACGGGACCATTCATTATGACTTTGGGGGATGGGCCGCTCCGGTCGGGATTGAGTGGGTGGCGGACGGCTTGGCCAGCGTCATGACCGTGGCTTTGAGTCTCGTTGGATTCGTGTGTATCACCTTCCTCAGTTCAGTGTTGTTTCCTTACCTTGGGAGCCGGATTGTCCCGTTTTATACGCTGGTCTTATTATTGATAGCCAGCCTGACCGGCATGGTATTTGCTGGGGATTTGTTCAATCTTTTCGTTTTCTTAGAAGTATCCGCCCTGTGTGCCTATGCCTTGGTCGGGTTGGCTGGTGGGAAGGCGCTTGTCGCCGGATTCCGGTATTTAATTTTAGGCACCTTCGGAGCCTCCTTATATCTTCTGGGAGTGGGGTATTTGTACGCCGAGACGGGTACGCTCAATATGGCAGATCTGGCTCAGCGGGTGCCCTCTTTGGTGGCATCCAAGGCCTTTGCGGTTGGTGTGTTATTCATGTTCATTGGGCTGGGCATTAAGATGGCATTGGTGCCGCTCCACGGGTGGTTGCCGGATGCGTATACGTATGCGCCAGATAGAGTGTCACCGATGCTGGCATCTTTAGTGACGAAGGTCGCGCTGTATGGATGGATTCGCATTATGTTTTGGGTCCTTGGAGCCCAGGCGGTGGTCTACCAGATCCCTATCCTGTTTTTAGTGGGAGTGTTGGGCGCTCTTGCAGCCCTGGTTGGCGCATTCCTGGCTCTGTCCCAAGTAGAAATCAAACGCATGTTTGCGTATGGAGGGCTTTCGCATATCGGATTGATTCTGGTGGGGATTAGTCTCGGAAATCAAACCGGTTTTGTCGGAGGAGTGTTTTACCTCTTGAATGATGCCGTGATGCAAGCGGGATTATTTTTTTGGGCGGGGGCAATTATTCATCTGTACGGGGTTCGCACTATTGAGGATCTTGGGCGACTGCAGGGGGGAGCGGGATGGATGTCGGTGGCTCTGGTCGTCATAGCCCTGTCGATGATCGGGATTCCTCCAACCGGGGGATTTTTTGGGAAATGGTATATCATCCTTGGCGCGGTGGAAG
>CAZBQO010000005.1:22849-38082 GCA_964494125.1 uncultured Nitrospira sp.
TTGCCATTGTCGCGGTGCTGATTGCGACTCTGTTAACTCTGGCCTATTTCGTGAAATTATTTGAACGGGTATTTCGGGACCGGTCCACCCAGCAGCCTCCTCTCATACGTGAGATTCCATTGGCGGTGAAAATTGGTCTGGGCGCCACGTCAGTGGCGGTCATTCTTTTGGGACTAATGAGCGATCACATTGTCAGCTTTCTCCTCAAGAATGCGGTTCCACCCGGCCTTTAGCAGGATCGGGCATATGGTGACCTCCTGATTATGACATTCCTCATCCTTATTCCCCTCCTTCCTCTGATAGCCGTTCTGGTTCTTGTACTGGGGAAACCCTGGCTTGGAGAGCAAGGCCATAGGATCGGTATTCCTGCGATGGCTCTCTCCTTTGCTTTTTCCGCCATCGCGTTTGCTCGAGTCGCATCAGACGGGGCTTTCTCCATTCCACTCTACCGACTGTTCAAATCGGGAGACTTGGTTGTAGATTTGGGTCTCTACGTCGACCAGCTCACGGTCTTGCTTCTGCTCTTGGTGACCGGTGTGAGCGGCGTGGTGCATGTGTATGCGTCACGTTATATGATCGGCGATCCCCGGTATAACCGTTTCTTTGCGGTCATCGCGCTGTTTACGTTTTCGATGATCATGCTGGTTATGAGCAATAATCTGCTCATGCTGTTTGTGTTCTGGGAGATCATGGGGATCTGTTCTTATTTGTTAATTTCTCATTGGGGGGAGCGGCAATCATCTGCTCAGGCCGCGACCAAGGCCTTTCTCGTGAATTCGGTCGCGGATGTGGGCTTAGGTTTTGGGGTGATTCTGACCTATTCCACTTTTGGAACACTGGATATTCAGACGATTTTAGGGAAAGCCTCATCCATACAGGGAAACACCGTCAACCTGTTCGGCTGGCTAGGGCTGGACGTGCCCGTTCATATCCTCACGCTCATTACACTGTTTCTTTTCCTGGGAGCCATGGGAAAGTCCGCACAAGTGCCGTTCCATGTCTGGCTCCCCTTTGCCATGGAAGCGCCCACACCCGTTTCCGCGTTGATTCACGCCGCGACCATGGTGAATGCCGGACCCTTCTTGTTGGTTCGCATGAGTCCCCTCGTGATCCTTTCGCCCGAAGCCATGACCGTCATGGCATTGGTCGGAGGTGTGACCGCACTTTTTGCAACTCTTGTCTCCCTGACTCAGGTGGATATTAAGCGCATGCTGGCGTTTTCCACCATTGGTCAAATCGGTTTCATGATCATGACCTGCGGAGTCGGAGCCTTTGTCATCTCTATTTTTCATATGTTGGCCCATGGATGTTTGAAAGGATTCTTATTTCTGTCGACTGGAAATGCACTTCGTTCCGTTGGCTCCCATGAACATGTGTCTTCGTCGCATGTGCCTCATGGCTCATCAATACTTTCTATGGGGCCCCTAGTATTAGGAGCTTTGCTGTTAGCCTGCCTTCCCCCGTTCCTCATTTTTTTCGGGCCGTATGAGCAATTGTGGATGATTCAACCGGGATCCTCCGCCCAATGGACATTTTGGATTTTGGGATTTCTGACGGTATTTTTCTCTGCCATGTATGTCATGCGGGGCGTCCTGGTCCTGTTTGGTCAACCGCATTCGATAGATCCTGGAAGTGGAATGGGGGGGCAGGCCATCCAGCCTCGTTTCTTTTCCCCTATCCACCTTCTGGGGATTTTGGCTGTCATGGGAATTTTTGGAAGCCTGTTGCTGGTCTTGTGGAGTTGGTTTTCGGAATTTCTGTCCCCTGTCGTGGGACATCGGATGGCTCAGATTCCAAGGGAAGCTTCGAGTGGGATCGGCTTGCAACTTATTTTTGCGTTTGCGGTGGCTGTAGGCGGTATCGCGGTTGGGTACTTTTCCTTGACAAAATTTTCGGGTTCCTGGTTCCAACAATCGGAAATGAGCAAACGATGGTATGTTCACTTCCTGAATAAATTGTATTTCGACGAAATATATGAGGCGTATGTTGTGGTGCCTACTCTCCGGTTGGCCCGATGGCTCTGGCGGGTTGTTGACCGGAATGTGTTTGACGCCATGATCATGGGAATCGCAAATGTGTCGGTATTGGCGGCGAAGTGGATGTGGCGGGTGGTCGACCTTCGGGGGATTGACGGGCTGGTAGTAGGTTTGGGACGGAATAGCATAGGAATGGCCGGTTGGCTCTGGCGGGTGGTGGACCTTCGCGGTGTCGATCGGGTTGTCGTGGGTATCGGCCAACGCAGCCTTGGTATCGCCAACTGGCTATGGAAAAGAATCGAGATCAAAGTTCTTGACAAGAATGTGGTTCGTGCCGGGAATCAAGCCGCGAGCACAGGGAATATGATGCAGGAACTAGAACCCCGCACGTTACAGCACCACTTACTGGTCATGATTTTCTGGCTCATTGTGGGGATTGGGTTGTTGTTTTGGTTTGTCGTGTGATTCCGCAGATAGCTTGTCAGTGATGAAGGGGGCACGAACAGGACACGGCAATTCAAACTCACGGTGTGTGTAAAACGAGAGGGCGTCTTTCATGTCCTGGATGTGCCATGACCGGCATGTCATGAAGGGGAGACTATGAACACAATCTTCACTGAACATCTTTTGAGTATCATGATTGCGATGCCGTTTTTGGGCATTGGGATCATCGCCTGTATTCAGGATCAGGAATGGATTCGGCGCGTGGCTCTGGGGTGTACGCTGGGTGACGTTGTTCTTGCACTGGTGCTGCTGAGCGAATTTGATTTTTCCACTCAAGGCATGCAATTCGTGGAGCGGATGGCATGGATGCCGACCTTTAATATTCAATATGCTGTCGGAGTGGATGGTATTAGTCTTCTTCTGGTTTTACTCACGACTCTGCTCTGTCCCTTTTGCGTCCTGTGCTCCTGGAAGTCAATTACCACTCGTGTACGCTCTTTTATGGCCATGATTCTGTTGGTCGAAGGGGCTATGATTGTGGTGTTTACCGCTCTGGACCTGTTTTTGTTTTTCATGTTGTGGGAAGTCACGATGATTCCTATGTATTTTATGATCATTCTGTGGGGTGGCCCCCAACGCATAGCGGCCGGCATCAAATTCGTTCTGTACAGTTTGTCAGGCAGCCTGATCTTACTCTTGGCGATACTCGGGTTGTATGTGGAAGGGGGGCGGACATTTGATATTTTAGCGTTGGCAGAGAATACCTATTCCCCCGACGCCCAGTTTTGGATATTTCTGGCATTTTTCCTAGCCTTTGCCATTAAATTACCCATGCTGCCGTTTCACACATGGCTACCGGATGCCCATTCCGAAGCTCCCACCGCCGGAAGCGTCCTGCTGGCTGGGGTGCTCTTGAAAATGGGCGGATATGGATTTTTACGATTTTGTCTCCCCATGTTTCCTGAAGCCTCAGTGACCTTTGCCCCGTTTATCTTGTGGTTATCCGTGGCGGCCATTGTGTATGGGGGGTATATGGCTCTAGCCCAGTCGGATCTGAAAAAGCTGGTGGCGTATTCCTCCATTTCGCATATGGGTTTCGTGACATTGGGAATTTTCGTGTTCAATAACCATGGCATTCAAGGAGCTATCTTGCAGATGGTGAACCATGGGATAACCACAGGAGCCCTCTTTTTGGCTGTCGGTCAATTGTATGATCGGACCCATAGCCGGTCGATTCAGGATTACGGAGGGTTACAAAAATCGATGCCTCGGTTTGTGGCACTTTTTTGTCTGTTTTCCGTGGCCTCTTTCGGACTGCCAGGTACGTGCAATTTTATTGGAGAATTTTTGGTCCTGGTCGGAACGTCTTTTGAAAGCTATGTGATGGTGTTGTTGTCCATGGGGGGCATTGTCCTCGCCGCGGCGTATATGCTCTGGATGCTCCAACGGGTGGTGTTGGGTCAACCAAAAAATTCGACCATTGCACAACTGCCGGATCTGAATATGCGAGAGTTGGTCACGGTGATTCCTCTTGCGGTTTTAATTTTGGGGATCGGATTGTACCCGTCACCACTTATGGAAATGATGGATTCGAGCGTCACGCACCTGGCTCAGCATATGGCACAGTACCAGGTGGGGATGATCCACGAGGTGTCCCTTCGGTGAAGGACGAAGCCGGCAATCGCGACAAAGACGATAATTTCTGATGAACAATGGCTTGGACATCTCTCAATGGGTGAGCACGAGAGATAACGATCAAATGTCTCCCATTCCCAATACCCCTCCGCGCCAACATTTTCTCCCTTCATCTTTCCGCATTGATCCCCTGTGAATTGAAACAGTGTCGGTTGTGCTAATTGTGAAATATTGACAGGTCATTCTGACCCCTTGGAGCAACTTCCTCCTTGTTCCTATAGGTTTTCTCAAGTGTCCTATCCAGAATGCCGAGAATAATCTTCTCTGCTCTCTCTGGTGGCGAAAAAACCTTCCGGTCACTATGGTTGACCATGGCACCCAGAAGAGAAGATTGAAGCCATTTAGGCCCAAAGTTACCAACTAGTCTTGAATTCTCAGGTGTCATTGATTGTAGAGACCCTGGGTTGAGGAGAGGCGGTAAATGTGAAGGAGCAGGCACTATGAAACTGGGGAACACTTTACTTGCGGCAGTGGTATGTACACTTGTGGTCGGTTGTGTAAGTCAACAATCCCATGAACGTGCTCTCCAGGAATATGAAAAAAGCCAAGAGTCCACGATAGCGGAACTCGAACGCTTGCAGCAAACTGTTGAAGAGAAGCAAACTGAAGTCCTTCAGCTTCAAGAAACTAAGACAGCCCTTGAGCATACCGTTGAAGTGCAAGATCAAATGAAGGAAGAACAATTAGCCGCGGTCCAACAAGAGGTGGAAGCGTTGTATACGCAAATCCGAAAACTCGTAAACTCGGAAGGAGCCGGTTCTTTGACCGATCCTCTTTTTGGAGGAGAGCCGGTGGATTTTCATGATTTGGCAGCCGCGCTCACAAAGGTCAGGTCGGGTTTAGATGGGCAAATCAGCCAGATGTCCCATCTTCGTGAACAGAATGGTCAGTTGGAAAATGAGCTTTCGGCCCTGGAGGCCAGGCTCAAAGAAGTGGAGCGTTTAAAACATGAGTTGGAATTGGTCCGAAAAGCTCGGGAGGCTCAGGAAGCGCAACTGGAGAAGGTCAAATATGAAGTACTCACAGTCGGAGAGGAGATTGACCGTATTACCAAGGCGCTTGAGGACAAATTTGGCAACAGTCTAGTGGTGACCCAACACCATGATCGATTAGTCCTGACCATGCTGGGACAAATCCTGTTTGAATCCGGTGAGGCAGATTTGACCCCTCTGGGTCTCAGGATTATGAATCAGGTGGGCCAGGTGTTAGCAACCGTGCCAGGGAAAAATATTCAGGTGGAAGGTCACACAGACAACCACCCCATATATGGACAACTACAAAAACAGTATCCCACCAATTGGGAACTTTCAACCGCACGCGCCACGACAGTGTTACGGTATCTGATTGAGCAAACCGGAATGGATCCCAAACAATTTTCAGCGACGGGCTATGCCGATATGCGACCGGTGATGACGAATGAGACCGAGGAGGGAAGAGCCCAAAATCGTCGTGTGGAAATTGTCCTCTATCCGGAACGAGTGATTCAGGGTAATGAAACCGTTGCGACACTAGCCCCGTAATAGGAGGCGCGGGCCACAACAAACAATCCGGATTCAGAAGTGGTGCTTCTGAGCCTTCACATTTCTATTTATCCCTGCATCGAGCGGTTAGTCAGCCTTGCTGCAGAGGTTCAGTTTCTTCTCCCCTGCTACTATTTTCCACCAATTAATGCGCTGACGGTTCTACTGGATTGCCGGAGTTACTCAGGCTATGATGCTGGATGAGTCCGGTGTCGTATAGATATGCTGTCGCCGGATCTAACAAAAAATACGCCGTAAACAGGCCCACACTCGCCATGGTCAACGTATAGGGAAGCGCCATCCAGACCATTTTCCCATAGGATAAGCGGATAACCGGAGCCAGTGAGGAAGTTAGTAAAAATAAAAATGCGGCCTGTCCGTTTGGCGTCGCCACGCTGGGGATATTCGTGCCCGTGTTAATGGCAACGGCCAACAGGTCAAATTGGTCACGGGTAATGTTGCCGGCCTGGTAGGCGCGGAGCACTTCCTGGATGTAAACCGTCGCAACAAAGACATTGTCGCTGATGGCCGAAAGAAGGCCATTGGCAAGATAAAACATGCCGATTTGATGCGATCCCTCCAAACTTAATCCATATCCGATAATGCCCGAAAATAGGCTCTGATCCTGGATGACTGCCACAATGGCGAAAAAAACGACGAGGAGCGCCGTGAAGGGAAGCGCTTCCTTGAACGCTTCTCCAAGTTGATGCTCATCGATAATCCCGTTAAAGGCGGTAATAAACACGATCACCGTGAGTCCGATGATTCCGACCTCCGCCAGGTGAAAGGCTAAGGCAACAATTAACCAAATGCCCGCAATCGCTTGAATAATAAGCTTCGCCGTGTCCGCGGAATCCCGTCGTTTCTGTTGCTCGGTTTCGAATTCCACCAATATGAGGCGAACGGGATCAGGGAGTTGAAAGCCATAATCAAACCATCGTAATTTCTCAACGATGATACAGGTCAACAATCCCGTCGCCAGGACCGGAATCGTCACGGGTGCCATGCGCAAGAAGAACTCCAAAAATTCCCAGCCCGCCTTGTCCGCGATCAATAAATTTTGGGGTTCCCCTACAAGTGTACAGACTCCGCCCAATGCTGTTCCCACGGCTCCATGCATTAATAAATTTCGAAGGAAGCCTCGAAAATTGTCTAAGTTTTCCCGGTGGAGAGAGTCGATCTCATGATCGCTTGTCGAATCATGAGAGGTCTGCGATGATTTGCCAGAGGCCACCCGATGGTAAATGTTATAGAACCCCAACGCGACGGCAATGATGACTGCTGTAACCGTCAAGGCATCGAGAAATGCCGAAAGGAAGGCACCCATGATGGAAAACAAGAATCCCAACAAAACTTTAGAACGGACGCCTAATAAAATTTTGGTAAACAGAAACAAAAGTAAATCTTTCATGAAGTAGATCCCGGCCACCATGAAAATCAATAACAGGATCACTTGAAAATTATTGAGCGCTTCATGATAGACCGTAGCCGGGGTGGTCATCCCCAATAGGACGGCTTCAAGTGCGAGTAAGCCACCAGGCTGTAGCGGATAACTTTTGAGAGCCAGGGCCAACGTAAAAATAAATTCCAGGATCAGGATCCATCCGGTATAAAACGACCCAATGCTCATCAACAAGATGGGATTGAGGATTAAGAATCCCAGAATGGTCAGCTTATACCAGGTTGGAGTGTGGTTCAGGAAATTCTGTATGAGCGCTTGAGGGACTGTTGTCTTCATTTCAATTGGGTAACCTTTCGGACCGGTGGTCCAGGGTAGAGTCTGACTGAGTAAACCAATACCACTATGGGCACTCCGTTGATTGGTAATGGCTCTCGCACCCAGGCCTGTAACAGGGTGGGTGCAGTGAGAGGTTCAGCATATACTAATAAAGGCCTTTTCAGAAACAGAGAAGGCGATATCGTCAAGAAGCCTACCTTAAGAGGGTTCTGGACAGTCCGATAGCACTTTTGTGGGAGGGACATCGTACGGATGGCTGGATCCGCCTATATGGGCTGCGTGCCGTAATGCATCCAACCGGAGAGGGTATCGATGTTCAGGTGGGACCTGATCGAGCACTCCGAGTCCTTTGAGGACTCGAGCGACTCCCTGACGCATACCCACGAAAAAGACATGCTGCTGATGACTTTTCACCATCAGCAGCATGTCCTCAATGGCTAACGCAGCGGTTCCGTCGATGGAAGGCACTGATGTGAGATCGAGAACCACGCTGGAAAAGGTATTGAAACTTTTCACCGATTCTAAGCGACGAACCATGTCTTTAGCCGATCCGAAGCTCATCGGCCCATTCACATGAATCATGATAATGCGTTCCCGGTTTCGGTCCAGGATGCGTTGCTCCTCTTTCGACAGTGGTGTTTCCTTTGAGGCTCCCGTGATCACACTGAGATTTTCAAGTTCCAGGTCGGCCATTCGCTTCACGAACATCACGCTAGCCAGTACCACGCCAATGCCCACAGCCGTGATGAGGTCGACCAACACAGTGACCAACAAGACTATGATCATCACCAGAACCTCGGTTCGTGGAGCTTCCACCATATGTTTCAGAAAACGCCAATCAATAATATCGAATCCAACCTTGATGAGCAGACCGGCGAGGACCGCAAGTGGAATTTTTTCAGCCAGAGGTCCTAAGCCAAGCAGGGTGCCCAAGAGGACAACCGCCATAAACATGCCAGAAAGAGGCGTGCGGCCTCCGGTTCGAATGTTGGCTACGGACCGCATGGTGGCCCCGGCTCCAGGAAGGCCTCCGAAAAACCCCGCGGCCATATTGCCAATGCCCTGGCCGATCAATTCCCGGTTGGAGTCATGTTGGGTTCGTGTCATATTGTCGCACACGAGAGAAGTCAGCAGGCTGTCAATCGTTCCCAATAAGGCCAGGACAAGGGCTTCTTCAACCATCATGAGGAGTGTA
Organism: uncultured Nitrospira sp.; assembly: GCA_964494125.1. Lineage (GTDB taxonomy): Bacteria > Nitrospirota > Nitrospiria > Nitrospirales > UBA8639 > Nitrospira_E. The sequence goes on from CAZBQO010000005.1 coordinate 31,418, forward strand.
TTGGTATGCATGGTTGGCCAAATCGCCGTCGGAAATCCTGTAGGAATGTCTCCGATAACCGGAAGGGTTGGAAAGAACATCTCCGCGACCATTGTGCCAACGATGAGAGCCAACAACACCGGGGGAAGGCGTTTGCCGATAGTGGGGGGAGTGAGATAGACAATGGCCAATGTGAGAGAACCCACTAATATGGCGGGGAGAGAAAACGATGCGAGGTACTCAGGCATGGCCATGAGGTTGTCCACGACTTTGGACTTTGCTTCCAAACCGAGAAAGGGGGCAACCTGAAGAATGAGAATAATTCCTCCGATGCCGCTCATGAATCCTGAAATGACCGGATAGGGGACCAAAGTGATATACCGACCAAACCCCATCAGTCCAAATAAGACTTGGAAGACCCCGCCGAGGATGACAGCCGTAAATGCCAATGCCGGTTCATCGGCAAAGTTCAAGATAATGCCGGCCATCACGACAGTCATCGGACCGGTCGGTCCTGAGGCCTGCGCAGGAGTTCCACCGAAGAGAGCGGCGAAAAACCCTACAAAAATTGCTCCATACAGACCGGCAATGGCCCCGAGTCCGGATGTCACTCCGAAGGCCAAGGCTAACGGTAAGGCCACGACCGCAGCCACTAATCCACCATACAGGTCTCCCCGTATGTTATTGAAATGAAGGCCATGAACCCATGAAAGCATTGGAAAGGTAGCAGCCATATTTTAGGAGGGAGGCGGTAGATTCCGATGATAGGTCACAAATGCTACCAGGAAAAGTACCCCACGTGCATGTCGTTGGGGTCTAATTAATCAGGCCAAAAATTAATTTACGAGACCATCGATTATCCATTGAGATTTTGCTTGGCGGTCCGCTGGATGAATTGGCCAATCTGAAGACCAATGGATGCAAACATGGCCAACAGTTCTTTGTCTGGCTTTTGAATATCCCTGTGGAAAAATTCGATCACGCCAACAATTTCGGTCCCCGATTTCATGGGGAAGGCGAATCCGGAATGGAGACCTTCTTGTGCAGCAGCGTCCGCGCGCGGAAAATTCGGATCGGACACCACATCGGTGATCCATGACGGTTTGCCGCTTTTCCAAACCCGACCGGGTAATCCTACTCCTCGTGCAAATGTTATGGATTGAGATTCCTGCCGAAAGGCATCCAGGTTTAAGTGAGGGGAATGCCAGACATTGAGGCAACGCAAGACCTGTTGCGAGGAGTCCAGTGTCCAAATGGCTCCGAGATCCCATCCCAAATTGTCACCAATGGCTTCCAGGATAAGGGAAGCCGCCTGAGTCATTCCAGCTGATTCCGCGAGAACATTGGTTAAACTGTGATGCGTGGCCAGTCGACGTTCCTTATGCTCCCGTTCGATACACTGGCCAATTTGAAAACCGATATTCGAAAGCCGTTGAAGCAACATATCATCCGCTTCCTCAGGGAATGCGGAGAAAAATTCGAGAACCGCTCTCGTATTCTCAGCCAGGCAAATGGGGATGGCGAATCCGGCGTGAAGTCCCATTTCCAGGGCCACTTGGTTTCTAGGGTCTTTAGGGTAGTCGGCAAGATCCTTGATCCAGAGAGGGCTTCGAAGGTCCCACACCTGCCCGGCAAGTCCTACAGCAGGCGTAAGCGCCCAACCGGAGTGCGATGATGACATCGCGTGAGCTTGAGGAGAGTCCGATGGCCAAATAAGGGTCGCTCCCAGGGCTTGTCGTTGATAGTCCATTCGCCAGAGGATGCCCACCTTCCATTCCAGCGTGTGGCAAATGGCTTTGAGAATTTGGGGATATGTCTCTGAAATCCTAGTCGCGGTGGTCAGAATGTCTGCGATGGCATCGTGCAAGGCCAGGCGTCGCTCCGCACGCTTACGATCAGTAATATCAATGCCAAACCCAATGAGGCCCGGTTGGTCGCCTTCCAATTTGCACAGACAATTTAAAAACCACCAGGGCTTTCCCTGCAGAATTCCATTGCTCTCGTAAAACACCGAATTGGCAAGAGTGCCTTCCTTGACTTGGTTTTTTATCTGATCGGGTGGTTCCAAGGGAATACGGCCAATCGCGGTCAGCTCCTTTAACCCGAAACGAGCCAGCCCGCGACCGAAGGAATCATGCATGACTCCTTCCTGATCGATTCGAAATGCCACGGCCGGCATATTCGACAGTATGCCGGTCAGCATGGAACTCTGGTCACGAGTCGCCTCGTCAGATTCTCTCACCTGCATGGCTAAGAGAGCAGTAGACCAAATCGCAAATAAGGCAATCGATCGATTCGTCATACCAATCCATGGTTCAGCTCCCGGCGGCGAAAGATAATGCCCGACAACCGCTAACACCGTACAAAGTCCTGCCAGGCGCAATGGATCATTTTTATCCGGAGACCGGAGGGCAATCAGGACAACGGCGACATAAGGAACCGCTTCGGCGACTCCCATAGGGAGGAAGAGGTCCACGACAAAGACCGCCGAGGCCACAAGCAAAGCTAGAGCTAAGACTTGCCCCCTATTTTTTTGAGGGCGTACAACCGAGGTTTGAAGTGTGAGGGGACTAGTCATTGGGTTAACAGGAAATATATGAAAAAGGAGAATGCCACCCAAATATCGTCTGGCATTCAGTCATAATGCTTGGGTACCACGATACGAAAAGCACGTGAGTGAGTGCAAGAGGAATCAGGGGAAATTTATGACCTATAACGGCAGCTGAGAGAATATACGTTTGGAGGAAGGCCTGCACTGGTCTGATGAAATTCTGTATGAACCGAAAGGTTTGGAAGTGGCGTGATGGCTCGACGTGCTTTTTCCTCTTATGCGAAGATGATTAACCGAAGTAAGATAGACCCTTACGCGTATGAGTTCTCCATCTCCTCATCTCCAAATCTATCACGTTGCCGGGTTGGATGACCGTGACCGTGGGTTTAATCGGCAAATCCATGTCATTCCCGGTGAAGGAGGATTCCAGGCCAGACTTCGCTATGAATCGCTTCAGATAGATGTCGATCCCGTTCCTACGGAAGACCAGGTCCTGCACGATCTCATTCACATGTTGCATGAGAGGGGCTATCGTCAATTACGAACCCAACGCATCTTTATTGGTGAGCAGTATCTTGGGAATCAGGAGTTGTGGGTGGAGTATCCTGATCCCGAGGCTCCTCTTGAAACGAGGACAACATGGGTGGCCTGGATCCGTCAGATCGTTGGGCGGTCCTTTCGCTCATAGGTCTCCACGTAGAACAAGACAAAAGGTGAGTTCGTGAGGATGGTCTAGCGAGGCGTTTTTGGGAAGGGATTTTATGTGGATCCGGCCAGAGTTCGCAGACCTCCGACGCCGGATTCTGCGGAGGAGGCAGAGGGAAAGTAGCTGATGATTCGACGAGGGTTGAGGCATTCCCTGATTTTGGCAGAAAGGTCAACGGGTCGAATGGCACTGACAATAGAGAGCGACTCATCCTCTTCAGACAGGTTCAGAATAATCGGTTCATCCGGAGAAGTGTATTCATCATAGACGAGGATGACCGGCCTAAGCCGGTTCGCGAGATTCACGCTGGTGACGATTCCAATCTTCTGATTACTCAAGTTGACCAGAGAGCCTGGAGGGTAGACGCCCAACTGACTGATTAACGAGACGACCGCGTCATGCCATAGTGTGTGCCGGCATTTGACGTATAAATAGGATAGGGCCTCTGAGGGAATGAGCGATTTGGCTGGATCCGGGTGATGGCACAATTCATCGTACTCATCCACCACCATGACAATTTTGGCGAACGGACTGATTTGATCGTCTTTTTTCCCTGTTGGGAATCCTGACCCGTTGAGGCGTTCATGGTGCTGGCGAATCACGTCAATCGCTTCATAAGGGAAATTAGGCAATTTCTCGGCCAATTCCACTCCGTATTTCGGATGCGTACTCAAAAAGTTTTTCCGTTCGGAAGCAGCCATTGTCCCTTTTCGTAATAATTGCTCTGCCGGAAACTTGAGTTCGCCAATGTCATGAAACAGAGCTCCGAGAGCCAGTTTTTCAGCGTCTTCCCGCGATAATCCTAAATCCTGCCCGACCATGAGAGATAATGAACAGACATTGAGAGCATGCAGAAAAAATTCCTCATTCGGTTCGTTGGAACCGATGAGGTTCAGCAGTGCTCTCGAGTTGTCAGCGATATCGAGAATCTCATAAAGCTCTCCGACAATTTTCTGGGCCGTCCGGAGTCCTCGAGGTCGGCCGGTGATCACGTCCTGCATGACCTGTTTGGCTTCTTGCACCACCTCCTGGAATTGACCACCAACTGCTTGCAAATGTTCCTGGTAGACCTGGAAGGCTTGATGTTGGGCGACTTTTCGTTGAATAGGATCTTCCGGAGTTGCTTCCTCCTCTGAGGAATCCTGTGGGGTGATGGGCTCAGATTCGTTCGAAGGTTCTTTGTCCGCTTCTACCGTGCTTTGAACCCCCTTCCGGTCAGGTGCCTTGGTGTGGTTGGAATGAGTCCCTTCTGGTTCTGAACGATCTGGATCGAAATACAACTTGACCTTCGTGAGTCCACGAAGTGTTTCAAGGTCCTTCGCCGCTTCGATTTTGAATGAATTGGTTGGGAACGGATGACTGAACCAGGATCCCTCAATCTTGATGTACAATCCCAGTCGTAGAGCGGTTGCGTGAAGTGGAACGAAGGGCATGTTAACTCTCGATTTCAGTCATTAGTTATGATCGGGTTTTACTGACAATTGAGTCCTATGGTTGTGGGTGATCATGGGGCAAAGAATATGCAGATTATCTGCCCCGTTGTGGGCTGTTTTTCTAGAACAGTGTTGCCCACTGACTTTGTCGGAAGGGAGGAATGTAAAATTAAGGGGAAGTCCGGGAAAAAGTAACAAAGAAATGAGAATAGCGTGTCATGAGCCATGAGGAACGTTGAAGCAGGGCATTTATCCCACGTATCCCAAGGTGTCATTACATCCACACACCAATCAGATTCGTGTGGAATTCGTCTGAAGCCAAAGGATTTGCGAAAGAGGATCAGATCCTTTTGAGCACCTGCTCTATTTGGATACGCAATGAATGAAACATTCTCCGAACGTCAAATGCCGGGGAAAATCAAGTGTACTAACCTAAAGGGAGCAAGTGGGTGAATGGGAGAGGAGACGAAACGGGTATACGGAACACACATGATAGAAGCGTGTTGCTTAGGCATGGTAGTTGGATTCCAGGAGATCGAATTTTGGAATCTCTATATCCGCGTGGGTTCGCTGGATGTCGGTGATCACGGGAAGGAGTTCATTGAACAAGTCTACCAAATGGGGATCGAACTGTTTCCCCGCCAGGGAGTGCACTTCCTTGAGGGTTTTATCCAGTGGCCAGACGTCTTTATAGCACCGCCTGGATGAGAGCGCATCAAAGACATCGGCGATGCCGCAAATTCGGCCGTCTAACGGAATATCCTTTCCGGCCAGGCGATTGGGATAGCCTGAGCCATCCCATTTTTCGTGGTGAGTAAGGGCGATCAGTTCTCCCATTTGTAGGACGGGAGAGTGGCTGTTGGAGAGGAGTTGGGCGCCGATCACCGTATGTTGTTTCATGATTTCAAATTCTTCGTGATCTAATTTTCCGGGTTTCAAGAGGATCCGGTCAGGAATCCCCAATTTCCCGACGTCGTGTATGGAGGTCGCGTGAAAGAGCACATCGCACTCTTCTTCTGTCATGCCGGCGGCGCGTCCTAAGACCACGGAAAAGTGGGCCATTCTGATGATATGCGCCCCGGTTTCATTGTCGCGATGTTCAGCTGCACGGGCAAGGCGATGGACGGCTTCGAGTTGGGTCTCTCTGAGTTCCTGTGTCCGGATCCTGACGGTTTCCTCCAGGGAAGCCTTTTGCTGGGACACCGTTTTTGTTGAGTAGACTGGCTTCCAGTAAATTGCGGATTCGCATTAACACTTCCACCCTGTCGAATGGTTTAAGCAGGAAATCTTTGGCGCCCGATTCTAATGCGCGGAGGCGGGTCTCACGGTCGTCTTCCGACGTGAGCACCAAAATCGGGAAAAACGCGTGCTGGTGAATAATTTTGAGTTGTCCCATCACCTGAAAGCCGTTGAGTTCAGGCATGCGGATATCAAGGCAAATCAGATCTGGATCCAGCTCTTTAAACAGAGGCAACACCTGAGTGGGATCCTGGGTGGAATGGATTTGGTTGTACCCGGCGTTTTGTAAAATGCTCTCCAGGAGCATGATATTGGTCATTTGATCATCAACGATCAATATGCAGGCGTTTTGGCATTGCTGTTGGGAAATCATTAAAATCCGTTTGACATCAAAGGATCAACGTATGCATCGAGCATGAGGTCTGGTTGGCAGGCTGCCAACCATAAGATTGGGTAGTCGTTGCATCCATTCTGTGGGATTCGTCCGGGCTGGGAATGGTATTTGTCTTTGGTTATGTCGGCCAAAACCATTGGAACTTGAAGTACAGTGTTTCTTGATTTTGAAAGAAGCCGGAGCAGGAATGAATGGGTTGGAGGAAGAGTCTTGCAGTAAAAGTGGTGAGGAGCATAAAGGCGAAAATTTTTCTCTATAACGCTTTCCCCTATTTCGCTCTTTAAAAAACATCCTCAAGTTCGGTTCGGGTTTGTTGACGGGCGTCTTAAAGTTGGGGGTCCCAGTCGGCCAGAAAGGGTCCCT
>CAZBQO010000005.1:38182-39618 GCA_964494125.1 uncultured Nitrospira sp.
AGGAGTGTCTGTTGTCGAGTCCTGGGCCTTGGTCATGGACGTCAAGCGGGCAAACAGTTTTTTTCTGGTAGCAAAGAACTCCGGCTGGCCTTCGGTTAATTGTAAAAATTTACCGAAATATTGATTCGCTAACCGGTTATTTCCCATTCGCTCATAGGCATAGCCCATATTCAAATGGATATGGGGTAAATCCGGTTGCAGTGCCTCGGCTTGCCGAAGTTCATGCACCGCAAGTTGGAAACTCCCTTGTTGCTGGGCCACCAGAGCTCGTTGGATCCACAATTGTGGAACTTTGTCGTTACGTGCGAGGCCGCTCAAAAAATATTGATCGGCCTGGTCAAGCTGGCCTGCGCCCAAGTATGCCGTTCCCATCCAAAACCAGGGTTCCCACGTGACTGGAGGATCATGGAAGAGGGGGGAAAGCATGGCTTGTGCCTCTTTGTATTCACCGTTTTGAATAAGTTCTCGGGCGCGATGGAGCCCGTTGGCGGGAGGTCGCTGAGGCGGGTCTGTGTTTTGAGCGTTCACCTGAAACCCCTCTTTTTTTATAGTAAGGGCTGTCATGTTAACAGGGGCAGAAGGCTCGTCAATCACATGAGACGAGGGGGTTGTGAGCTCATCCAGATTGATTTGTTCTTCTCCTAAATCGGCTTCTAGCGGACTGAGTGTGCTTGTCTCATTGACGAATGAAAATTCGACGAGGTCTGAATCATGTTGTTCTGCTTGGGCAAGGACTGTGACTGGAGGACTGATTACGATTTTCTTCGGATCAGTGCCCGGGGGGTTCGGTGCTAGGTCTGTTGTTGTGTGTGCCGTTGAAAGGGATGTGCCCACGGTTTTCTGTTGAGGGTCGTCGGATGTGGAGGTTATTAATGGTGTTGCAGGTGCCGAGGAGGCCGGAGTTTCTCCCACGGATTTTGTGGGGTGGGCATGCTCGACCTTCAATGGAGAGGATGGCTCCATTAAAGCACCCCCTTGGGATGCGGGCGATTCCTCATCGGGTTCCTGGGCAGTAGAAACTGGAAGGCTCTCAACTGGTTCAGCAGTTGGTATCGGCGTGGCTTCAAAAATAACCGAATCAGCAGGTGGAGTCTCCGAAAGTGGTGGGGAGTGTAAAAGAGCCACACGCTGTCTGGGCAAAGAAGAGGCTTCGGTTGGCATTCCGAAGTCCAGATGTAAGCCGATCCAGTAGGCACCGATGCCTAGACTGCTCAATCCGATTGCCATGCCGAGCCCGATCAACCAAAACCTTAATGGAGAGGGCCGGCGATGCCAACCCGGCTCTCTTCTCACTCTAGCCGGAAGAACAAGGGGTGCCTGCTGGGTCGTCTCAGTCCCTTCACGTTTGGTCTGGGTCTGAAGTCGCTGGAGGGTGTCTGCGATGATACTCATGGTCTGTTGGTTTTCCGTGATCCTCTCACTACGGGAGAAATTCT
>CAZBQO010000006.1:0-28628 GCA_964494125.1 uncultured Nitrospira sp.
CGATTTCGCGGCCGGCTTCCCGCTTTTTGATGGTTTCCCGCCGGTCGTAGTTTTTCTTTCCGCGCCCAAGGGCGAGTTCCAGCTTGACCCGCCCTCTGTCATTGAAATAGAGGCGAAGCGGGACGAGGGTAAGTCCTTTCTGTTGGACTTTTTCCCCTAACCGTTCGATCTCTTTCTTATGCAACAGCAGGGTTCTTGGGCGTAACGGCTCGTGATTCATTTGATTGCCGTGGCTGTAGGTGCCGATATGGCAGTTATGCAGGATGGCTTTGCCATTGATGATAGCGGCGTAACTCTCCTTCAAATTCAGGCGTCCCTCCCGTAAGGCTTTGACTTCGGTCCCGACCAGAACGATACCGGCTTCGACCTTTTCTTCTATCATGTAGTCATAGAAGGCCTTGCGGTTGGTGCTGAGGACTTTACTGGAAGGGTCTGTTTTTTGTTTTGCCATGAATTTCCTTAGTGGACTGTTGAAAAATGTCGCCAGCGGCGTTCTCATTGCTTCGAAGGGCTCAACGTACCTACCCGGTACGCCTCGCCCTCCTCGCGGCTTGCGGCCATGCTGGACGACCTTTTTGAACAGCCCCTCTTTCTTCTATTGGCTACCTATCAAAGTCACCTGAAATAACGGATTATTAATTATTCATCACCCCTACAACCCCTACAAGCTGCCGGGAAAAGGATCTCTCCCTGGGGTCGAGATGACCAAATAATAAAGAAAAGGCCAAGACGGATGAATCAACCAGGACAGTACGATACAATACCCGCACAATGAGTTCCTTTGAATCGATCCAGAGCCTTATTCAGGACTTTTCCAAAGGTAATCCGCTCGGCCTCAAACTGTCCGAGGTCCAACTCCAGCAGGAGTGGGAACATCTTGTGGGTGCGACCATGGCCAAACATTCCTACCCTGAGAGTATCCGCTTTAAAAAATTGCACCTGGTGGCGGATAACTCGATCTGGCTTCAGCAGCTCATGTTTTTGAGACCGGCCATTTTGGAAGCCATTCATTCGATGATGCCGGAACTTGCCCTCACGGAGGTTGTCTTACGCATCGGCTCCATTCCACAAGCCCCGCCTCAACCGGATCCACTACCCCAGGACCCTCCTGATTTTGTCGGTGAACCGTCGCCCTTTGCCACCGGCTTGGCCAAACGCCTGAGTAATCCTGACCTCCAAACCCTCCTCTCTCAGACTATCACTAAAGCCCTTGCTGAATCACCGCCCTCGGCTAGGGAGCCGGCGAAGACGTCTGAGCATGAGGACTTGCCTCCTCCCACGTCTCTTGAAACACCCACTGCATCGTAAGTGTTCGATCTTTTGACCCGCTCCGGTTCCAGGGGCCGATCCATCCCGCCTGACCGTCCGCATCGGCACGATACCCGGCTCGCACAGCAGCTTCAAAGTTTTTCCGAAAGGTTTTTTCCGAATCGTCATCGACTTCATTGACGACATACCGATGAAGGTTATCCGGTTCCGTCCAGAATGGATCTGAAAAAATGATGATTTGTAGAGTTTGGTACCGTCCCCGAGGATCGTCCGGCGTGGTGGGGCGGATCTTCATGTCCGCGAAATCACGGGTGGCCCTACCGACATCGCCAAACCGCCTAACCAGGGTTTGTATTTCGGGATCACTGGTATAGGGAGGCACGTGGACGGCCACCAGCGATCCCTCCTGGGCTCCGATACTATAGGGCGGGATGGACCGGTCCGGCCGGGAGAGGAACATGCCGAGGGAGATGACAAAAATCCCTCCGATCAAAATGCCCAATCCCATTATGACGATGGGATCAAACTTTTTGCGCCTTGCTGGTTGGTCAGGGGTTTTGTGAGGAGAATCCAACCTACAACCTTCCCACAGGCAATCGCTTCTTTCTGCTTCCTCCTGTGAGCCGGGGAAGGTGTAAGCGGGGGAGAGATTGAAGAAGAACACGCAGGCGAGATGACCGTTCATTTTCTCTGGTCATCTCGGAACACACCAGCGTCTTCGGTTTGCCGTTCTGAGAGGGTCGCGTGAACTTATTCCGTTGAGGAGGCCGGTTCATCTGGCATCTCGCCATTGAGGTCATCCGGTTCGGGTAGATCGCCTTCATCTGTCTCAGCGAGTTTGGCTACGCCCACCACCCGATCGTCATCGGGCAAGTGGATTAGTCGTACCCCTTGGGCATTGCGTCCGATTTCTCTGATATCTCCCATGCGGGTGCGAAGGATCATGCCCTCTGCGGACATAAGCATGATCTCATCGGATTCCCAGACTTGATGGAACGAAATGGCCGGCCCGTTTTTCTCCGTGACTTTGACGCTGATTACGCCTTTGCCCGCCCGTGATTGGAGCCGATATTCCTCTACCTGTGTGCGTTTACCATACCCGCGTTCGGTGACGGTCAGAATGGAGGATTGCGTTTGACTGGTAATCGTGACCATCCCGATAACCTCATTGCTCGCCGCCAACGTGATGCCCCTGACTCCACGGGCCGTTCGTCCCACCGGACGGACATCTTCCTCACGAAAGCGAATGACAATGCCCATTCGGGTGCCCAGGAGAATTTCTCTCGTACCATCCGTGATATCCACGCCGATGAGCCGGTCGCCTTCCTCCAGGGTCAACGCAATAATCCCGCCTTGCCGGGGATGGCTGAACGCAGCCAGATCGGTTTTTTTGATATAGCCTTTTTGCGTCGCCATCACGACATACTGGTCTTCGGCAAACACCCGGACCGGCAGGGTCGCGGTGACCCGCTCGCCCTGGCTGATGGTCAACAAATTCACAATGGCTTTCCCTTTGCTGGACCGCCCGACATCGGGCAATTGATACACTTTAAGCCAGTACACGCGACCGGCATCGGTAAAGAACAACAGGTAATCATGCGTTGAGGCGGTAAAGATTTGCTCAACAAAGTCCTCTTCTTTGACCCCCATGCCGACTTTCCCTTTGCCACCACGGCGTTGGGCCCGATAGATGGAAACGGCATTCCGCTTAATATAGCCTGCATGCGTAATGGTGACGACGACTTCTTCCTCCGCGATGAGATCTTCCATTTGTAACTCGGCTTCCGCAGGAAGAATCTGTGTTCGTCGCTCATCGGAATATTGTTCTTTGATCTCTATTAATTCCTGTTTCACGATTTGTTGCACCATTGCATCAGAGGCTAATATGGTGCGCAAATGGGCAATGCGGGAGACCAGTTCGTTATATTCCTGCGTAAGCTTGTCCTGTTCCAGTTGGGTCAAGCGTTGCAACCGCATTTCCAGGATGGCCGTGGCTTGCACCTCGCTCAAGGTAAACTGGCTCATCAGGCCCTGCCGAGCGGTTTCCGGAGAAGATGCTCCACGGATGAGAGCAATGACCTCATCCAGGAACTCCAGGGCTCGCCTCAAGCCTTCTAAGATGTGGGCGCGTTCTTCGGCTTTGCGAAGGTCGTACGCCGTCCGGCGAATCACCACTTCTTTACGGTGTTCAAGGAACGCGGCCAAAATCTGTTTGAGGGTCAGCACCTCCGGGCGATTCCCCACCAGGGCCAACATGATGACCCCGAAGGTCGTTTGCATCTGGGTGTGTTTATAGAGTTGATTCAATAAGACCGCCGCGTTTTCGTTTCTCTTGAGTTCGATCACCACGCGGAGCCCATCCCGGTCGGATTCGTCGCGAAGATCGGAAATCCCTTCCACCCGTTTTTCGTGGATGAGTTCGGCAATCTTTTCTATCAGCTTGGCCTTGTTGACCTGGTACGGCAGTTCCGTCACGATGATACGGGACCGTTCGGTACGTTCATCGACCTCGATTTCGGCTTTCGCCCGAAGAGACAGAAGACCTCGTCCCGTTTCATAGGCGTCTTTGATCCCTTGCGTGCCATAGATAAATCCGGCGGTGGGAAAATCGGGCCCCGGAATGCATTCCATGAGTTCGCGAATGGTCACCTCGGGCCGTTCAATAAGGGCAATCAGCGCGGCGACGACCTCGCCTAAATTGTGCGTGGGAATATTGGTGGCATACCCGACCGCAATTCCTCCTGCTCCATTCACCAACAGATTCGGAATACGAGCCGGCAACACGATAGGCTCTTGGGACGACTCATCGTACGTCGGGGTAAAGTTGACGGTCTCCCGGTCGATATCCACCAGCATTTCCTCGGCCAGCTTGGTTAATCGGGCTTCGGTGTAGCGCATGGCTGCGGGCGGATCGCCATCAACCGAGCCATAATTTCCCTGGCCATCCACGAGGGGATACCGCATATTGAAATCCTGGGCCATACGAACCAACGTGTCGTAAATGGCTGAATCACCATGAGGGTGATAGTTACCCATGATTTCGCCGACAATTTTTGCGGATTTCCTGTAGGGCTTCCCGGCAGCCAGACCCATTTCATTCATGCCATACAGGATGCGCCGATGAACCGGCTTGAGCCCGTCTCGCACGTCCGGCAACGCCCGCCCGACAATGACGCTCATGGCGTAGTCCAAATAGGACAACCGCATTTCATCTTCAATGGCGACTTGCGTCAGACGTGGTTCAACCGGCATACGTCACTCCTCGAAAGGGATCATCACCCTTCACGTTCTGCACTTTGACTTAATTTACTCTGGCTCAACATTCGGGGTCACACAACCAAACGCAGGCACCTGCTAGACATCTAAATTTCGAACTTCCAGGGCATGCTTTTGAATGAAATTCCGGCGGGGCTCGACCTCATCACCCATCAAAATGGTAAAGATTTCATCCACTCCCGTGGTATCTTCTAAGGTCACCTGAAGGAGACTCCGGGTCTCTGGATTCATCGTGGTGTCCCACAATTGTGTCGGATTCATCTCGCCCAAACCCTTGTATCGCTGAATGGACATGCCCTTTTTCCCGGTTTCTAAAAACTCTGTCACGAGATCCTGACTGGTGGAAAATTCCGTTTCGATCTCTTTGCGTTTTAAGCGGTAGGGTGGTCGCCCCAATCCCAAGGCCGAAGGAGCGATCTTTTGTAATTCTCTGAAATCTGCAGATCCCACCATGTCATGAGTCAGATTCAAAAATTTCTGACTGCCATTCCCTGCCACCCGACACAGGATGTGATGGGCCTGATGCTCTTCATCGGTCTGAATCGTTAGATCCACGGTTCCTTCGGGGAACGCCAGGCGAAGCCGGCGTGTGGCTTCCTCGATCAATACTTCCAAGTCGCCACGGTTTTTTAATAAATCCTTGGTTAATTCCGGAAAATCTACCAACACGCGGAGCAGCGCCGGCTCAATTTGCTTTTGCCCCTGACGGGTTAAGAGCCCTTCAAAGGCCACCAGCTTATCTAATATCGGGATGAGTTCATCCCTTGTCACAAATTCGTTTTGTTCCGGAAGAAAGAGTTGGGTATCCTCCACGGCGAGATTAGACAGATAGGTATTCATCGCCGCTTCGTCCTTGAGATACTTCTCGCCTTTCCCTTTTTTAACTTTAAACAAGGGAGGCTGAGCAATGTAGATATAGCCCCGCTCTATCAGTTCCGGCATTTGCCTGAAAAAGAAGGTCAGGAGAAGAGTCCGGATATGGCTGCCATCGACATCCGCATCGGTCATGATAATGATTTTGTGGTAACGGGCTCGATTGATATCAAAGGCGTCTTTATCTTCCTTGCCTTTTTCCGCGTCCTCCCGTGGCCGACCGATTCCGGTCCCGATGGCCATGATGAGCGTTCGAATTTCCTCACTGGCGAGCATTTTATCGAATCGAGCTTTTTCGACATTCAGGATCTTGCCCTTGAGAGGAAGGATCGCTTGCGAACGCCGATCGCGTCCCTGCTTTGCCGATCCACCGGCCGAATCACCCTCCACAAGATAGAGTTCACTGAATTGGGGATCCTTTTCGGAGCAGTCGGCCAATTTTCCTGGAAGTGACCCGCCATCCAACGCGCCTTTTCTTCGAATCAGTTCTTTGGCTTTTCTTGCGGCTTCCCTGGCCCGTGCAGCATCCACAGACTTCCCGACGATTTTTTTGGCCACTGAGGGATTTTCTTCCAGGTACGATCCCAAGGCTTCATTGACGGCCGACTCCACAATGCCCTTGACCTCACTATTGCCTAATTTGGCTTTGGTCTGACCCTCAAATTGCGGATTGCGGATTTTCACGCTCACTACGGCGGTTAACCCTTCTCGAACATCTTCTCCACTTAGCGATTCCGAGTCTTTTTTAAACAAATCATTGGCGGTGGCGTAACTATTGATAGTGCGCGTCAAGGCCGACTTAAATCCGATGAGATGCGTGCCGCCCTCACGGGTATTAATATTATTGGCAAAGGAATAGAGATTCTCTGAATACCCTTCGTTATATTGAAGGGCCAACTGGAGAATCATCTCGGGTTTTTCCACTTCCACGACAATGGGAGGATGAATGGGGGATTTGGCTTCATTCAAATGTTCCACGAAGGAGACAATCCCTCCTACGTAACAAAACACCTGCTCCTTTTCTTTGCCCGTCCGGTCATCCCGTAAACAAATCTCCAAGCCTTTATTGAGAAAGGCCAACTCCCGAAGTCGTTGAGCCAGGACATCAAAACTGAATTCGACGGTTTCAAAAATGAGGGGATCCGGCTTAAAAATGACTTTCGTTCCGCGTTTTTTGGTGATCCCTGCGACCGTTAATGGAGTCTGCGGCTTTCCACGTTGATACTGTTGTTCGAAGACTTCCCCATTTTGCCAAATTTCCAACTCCAACCATTCCGAGAGGGCATTCACGACCGATATGCCTACGCCATGTAACCCACCCGAGACTTTATAGGCACCCTCCTCAAATTTTCCGCCCGCATGGAGGACGGTCAATGCGACTTCAGCGGCCGATTTTTTCTGGGTGGAATGCATGCCAGTGGGAATCCCTCTTCCATTATCCGAAACCATGACACTGCCATCCACTTGGAGCACGACCTGTATTTCATTTCCATAGCCGGCCATGTGTTCATCCACACTATTATCAACAACCTCATACACCATATGGTGCAGACCATCGACCCCCGTGCTGCCGATATACATGGCCGGTCGTTTTTGAACCGCTTCCAGTCCTTCCAGGACGCGGATCTGATCGGCATCGTACCGAGCATCCGAATGTTGGCGGTCTGAAGAGGGGGCAGATTCTTGGCTAGGGTTTTTTGGGGATTCCATACAATTTTAGGCTTTAACTGCGTGTGGAAGAAGGAATGTCTGTTGGGTCAAATCCGTCAAACCTTCACGGGCATCACCACGGCTTTGAACGTGGGATTGCCCTGCTCCTGAATCAAACACGGGCTTAAGGGTGTTTCCATTTGAAGGGTCAGCGTTTCCGTTTCAACGACGGCTAATACATCCAGGAAATACCTGGCATTGAATCCCGTGGAAAAACTTTCTCCCACAAATTTAGCCGGGATGTCTTCATCCGCTTCCCCTAAATCCGGGCTTTTTGAAGAAAGATGAATGTGATCGGGATTGATGGACAGTTTCACGGCATGGGCCTTATCTTTCGAAAGGATTGCCACTCTTCGAAGGGCACCCTCCAAATCGGACTTGTTGACGGTAACTTTTTTGGGGCTTTCTTTCGGTACCACCTGCTGATAGTTGGGATACGTCCCTTCCATAATCCGGGAGGTTAACACCAACCCGCTTTTCCGAAAGATCAACATATTTTTCGTAAACCCAAGGAACGGTTGTTCGTCGTCTTCTTCCAAGAGTCGCCGGATTTCTATGGCGGCTTTTTTGGGAATAATGACCTTAATTTCTGCTGAGGGGATAGCTGCTTTCTCGGGAGTTACTTCCTGCTCGGCCCAGGCTAATCGATGTCCGTCGGTTCCCACTAAACGAAGCGTCACTGTGGCTCCCGAAGGGATCAGGGTGAGAAGAAGACCGTTTAACACATATCGCGTATCTTTTTCCCCCACGGCAAAGACGGTCTTTTTCAGAAGCTGCAATAATCCTTGGGCGGGGAGCGCCATCAACCCTTCCCGTTCAATGGTTGGAAGGGCAGGGTAATCCTTACTGGGTAAGCCCACCACACGAAATTGGCTTTTTCCAGCCTTCACCGTCACCCAATTATTTTCCCCCACGACCAATTCAATGTCGGAATGCCGGATTTCTTTCAAAATATCAAAAAGGGTTCGTGCGGAAAATGTGACCGACCCTGGCTCATGGACCGTGGCTTTATAGAGACCTCTCATGCCAATTTCCAAATCAGTGGCCACAATGTCCAGACCTTCCGGCTTGGCTTCCAACAGAATATTCGCCAGGATGGGCATGGTATTCCGCTTCTCCACCACTCCCTGCACGCGTTGGAGTGCGGTTAACAAATCCTCCCTGGTTATTTGAATTTTCATAGGTGTCCTATAAACGGTGGTGTTATCCCTTGCCGATTTCTTCTTTCAGGCTTTCGATTGTGGCTCGAAGAGTGGAATCCGTTTCCTGAGCCTTCTGCATTTGCTTACAAGCATGAATAATTGTTGTATGGTCTTTCCCCCCAAAGTCTCTTCCTATTTCCGGAAAGGAGGAGTCCGTCATATCGCGGCTGAGAAACATCGCAATCTGGCGAGGAAACACTAAGGTTTTCGTTCGTCGTTTCGACTTCAAGTCGGATATCTTGACATGGAACCGGTTGGCGACCACTTCTTGTATATCCTCAGTTGTGATCACCTTCCGTTTTCCACCAAGAAGATCACGGAGGATGTGTTTGGCCATGTCCGCAGTGATTTTTTGGCCCGTGAGAGATGCATAGGCGCCAAGTCGAATTAGTGCCCCTTCAATTTCACGAATATTGCTCTTTAAATTCGCCGCCAACAACTGGATGACTTCCTCATTGATGGCGATACCTTCTTCCTCCGATTTTTTTCGGAGAATGGCGATTCGAGTTTCGACATCAGGTGGTTGAAGATCCGCAATCAGTCCCCACTCAAAGCGCGACCGAAGCCGTTCTTCCATTGAAGGCATTTCTTTGGGAAACCGATCACTCGACAATACGATCTGTTTTCCCGCTTCATAGAGAGAATTAAATGTGTGAAAAAATTCCTCTTGTGTCCGTTCTTTCCCTGCTAAAAATTGAATATCGTCAATAAGTAGCATGTCCACATTTCTGTATCGCCTTCTCAATTCAATCATTTTGTCATAGCGGATGGAATTAATGACCTCATTCGTGAATTGCTCCGTCGTGACATACGCAATACGGAGATCCCCATGATCAGCAATATAATTTCCTATAGAGTTGAGAAGATGCGTTTTCCCCAACCCCACCCCGCCATAAATGAATAACGGGTTATACGCTTTGGCAGGTGATTCTGCGACAGCGAGACAAGCGGCATGTGCAAATTGATTACTCGCTCCCACGACAAAATTTTTAAAGGTATATTTGGGGTTGGGAAGAGGTTGACGTCTCACCCGTTGAAGTTGAGCGGGCACACGGTTTTCTCGAACTTCAGTTTTGAGCTGAGGTGATGGTTCTCCGTCTCCATCCTGCTCTTTCATGACAAAAATAATCTCGGCCGGATTCACCCCTTCGACATGCTGAAAGGCCTCTTTGAGTAAATCTTTATAGTTTCTGCCTAACCATTCCCCAAAAAATCTATTTGGAACACGGATATGAACTTGATCTTCCGTAAGACTCTCTAAAACCAAAGGTTGAAACCATGTTTCAATTGTGTCATCTCCCACCCTGGGGCTGACAAAATTCAACACGTCCACCCAAACTTTATCATTGTTAATATTAGGTAAATTCAACTTATTCACAATATTATTCACAGATGTTAATAGTAACGGCACCGAGTATGAGTCTGCCTTATCTTATTAGACACTCTCTAATTCCTATTAACACCCTCTACCATAAACTTCATGTACTCTATCCACAACTTCCACGACGATAAATTTAAACCTCAAACCACCCTCTTGACCCACATTCAAAGGAGTTTGGAATTTCAAGAATCGTTATCCCCACTATTCCCTATCCCTACTACCACTACTCCTACTATTTCTTTGTCTTCTTTTATAACAAAGAAGAAGAGGGATAGTTATATCACCAAAGCCAAATCCGCCAAAAATATTTTTTCCAAAAACCCCTGATAGGAAATTGGCTCATATGATCTGGAATCTTCTTCACTTTCTCCTTTACTGCGTAAAACAAAAACCTTGGAGGTCGGAACATGCGGTAAATCCAGTCCATTTTGAAGAAGCAAAACAGATGGATCCATTTCCGATACAGCAGAATCCATTTCCGGAATGAACGTATTCCAGTCGTACTGGTTTTTGGTACAGATATATAAAATGTTTCTCATTGGGGGCACCGTTAAAAGGTTAAAACGCGATCAGCATGAGAGACGAGTGAAGCTATTTGAGATGGAGATGACTCTTGAATGGTAAATTCCTGATCAAGGGCAAAGGTCTTCCCACTCCCTATAGGGACCACAATCGGCAATTCTAAATTTTTGATAGCCGGGAGATATTTTTCCAGAATTTCGCCATCAGGAAGGTCATCGGCCTCATCAGAAATTAACTGCCTGGCATTTTCTAAAAGAATAATCTTTATCGGATTGGGACCGGTAGATAATCCCAATGCAATTCGCATAGCTTCGGAGGCCCGATGGGTACGGGTGGGGTCTTCTCGAATAAGGATAACCAGATTTTTTGGCATCCCTTATTGATACCTTGGATTATTACGTAAAATGCTGGATTTGTTAAAGAAATTTATGGAGGATAAATTTTGAATAAAAAAATATCGTTTCCTATTGAAAAATAAGAAAAAAACCCTAACATCAGGTAGAAAAAATGTCAAGAAAAAACCCAAGGTATCTTGTTCTACTTTTTATGAGGCTAAGGATTGAATTTTTTGAGAAATTTCTTTTAGCTTCACGGATTCCTGGGCTTTGGTCGTCATGTTCCGGATGATGGCCGTTTCTGATCGGGCTTCATCGTCCCCGAGAATAATGGCATAACCGGCTCCAAGTTTATCCGCGGATCGAAGGAGAGATTTTAAATTGACACTTTTATAGTCTGTGTCTGCCCGTATCCCTAGTTCTCTCAGTTCGTTGAGAAGATTAAATGCTATAGGTTTGGCTTCATTTCCAAATCCGGCTACAAAAAATAAAGGAATTTTGGTGGTGGCTATTTGTTCAGGAAGAAGGAGAGCCACTCTTTCTAGTCCAACGGCAAATCCGATAGCAGGGGTGGACGGTCCTTGGAGCAAGGCGACCAATCCGTCATAGCGGCCTCCAGCCCCAATGGTGCTCTGAGCTCCTAAGTGTGGAGAAGTGATTTCAAAGGTCGTGCGGGAGTAATAATCCAGGCCTCTCACTAAACGGTAGTTCAAGGAATACGGGATGTCTATAGACGTGAGTCCATCGAGGACGCTTTGAAAATGAGCGGCCGATTCGGGGGAGAGATGGTCGAAAAGAGTTGGAGCGTCCTTTGTTGCTTCCTGACAAATCGGGACCTTACAGTCGAGAATCCGTAGGGGATTCGTCGTGTACCGACGCTGGCAGTTACCGCAAATCATTTCCAATCTAGATGAAATGAACTGTTTGAGTTCACGAATATAGTTTTCACGATCTTGAGTATGGCCAATTGAATTCATTTGCAAAGTGAGATCTTTAAGTCCCAGCGAACAAAAAAACCTCCATAACAGGGCAATCACTTCGACATCCATGAAGGGATCTTCGGTCCCGAATGCTTCAACCCCAAATTGGTGAAATTGGCGGTATCGACCTGCTTGTGGTCGTTCATGACGGAACATCGGGCCAAGATAATACAGTTTTCGTGTAGAAGGGGATTCCAGAAGATGGTGCTCCAACACAGCTCGCACCACCCCCGCTGTACCCTCAGGACGTAACGTCAGAGAACTCCCATCTCGATCAGGAAAGGTATACATCTCTTTCTCTACAATATCAGTCTCTCCTCCTATACTCCTGGCATAGAGTTCAGTGGACTCGAATATCGGAATACGTATTTCAGAAAATCCGGATTGGGCAGCAAGGGTATGGGCCAATGTTTCCATATAGCGCCATTGCGGGGTTTGTTGAGGTAAAATGTCCTTCAGGCCCTTAATGGAGCGTAACACGGTAAGCCTTATTCTGTTGAAGAAAATATTGGGGAAAAGAGAATCCGACTATATCTTCCCGCCAGAATCCAGTCAACGAATCAATGGGTTCGTGTGTCAGTTTAGAAGGGAGAAAATTCGTTTGACTCTTGCTCTTTCCCCCAATAAAATGGCGTGTTCATAAGAAATTGGCTAAAAGGAGAACAATGCCGTGTCAATGACCTATCGACAGCCCTCTAATTTAAAGAGAAAACGAGATCATGGCTTTAGAAAGCGCATGAGCACTAAGAATGGGAGAAAGGTCCTTGCCCGTCGACGAAAGAAGGGCAGGTACCGCTTGACGGTTTCTGATGAGTAAGGGGAGGGCATCCCGTTTTTTTTAAAGAAAAAATATGAATACGATGGAGTGAAGGCCAATGGGTCTGTCGTGCGGAACCCATTTTTTACCCTCCTGGTTAGTCGTGTACCCAATCATGATCCGTCTCGAATAGGAATCGTCGTCGGTCGACGAGTGGGCAAAGCCGTCACGAGAAATCGGCTGAAACGGATTTTTCGTGAACTTGTCAGGGAATCTCAATCTGGAATGGCCGGTGGTTTTCATTGCATCGTGTACCCAAAAATCATGGTTTTGGGTGTGAAATATCAGAAAATTGGGGAAACCTGGAAGGGCACATTAGCCAAAGTCGGGCTTCTTTAATAAAAAATGATCGCCTCGGTTTTGAAAAAAATTATTGCAGTCTACCAATATGGGGTTTCCCCGTTCATGGGAACCTGTTGCCGTTTTGAACCGACATGTTCTCACTATGGCTTTGAGGCTATCCATAAACATGGCGCGATGAAGGGTTTGGTCTTAATGGCTGGTCGAATTATCAAGTGTCATCCATTCCATCCTGGGGGACTGGATCCGGTTCCCTGAACACTGAATATTTTGCCTCCGTTTGATTGTTAATTACCACCAGCTTTAATGGGACTCACGAGTTAGAAAAATGGAAAAGCGCGTCGTCCTTTTCCTTGTTCTTTCCCTAGGGATTATCTTTGGGTATGACCTGCTCCTGAAGGAGTTGGGATATTCTCCATTCTCTACCAGTCCGATCATCGACCAGGAGTTTACAACCAGTTTGCCGAAGAAAGGGGCGGATGCTGAGACCCCCCCCTCTTCTTCTTTATCTGAACCCCCTTCAATATCTTCCTCTATTCCTTCTGTTGAGCCATTGCTCACTGAAGAGGTTGTGGTAGTTGAAACCCCGCTTTTTCGAGCTGGTATTTCCGGCCAGGGAGGAGTCATCACTTCCTGGGAGTTAAAAAAATATCTCACTCAGACAGAGGAGAATGTTCCCGTCCAATTGGTATATCCAAACGGACAGTTTCCCGGGCCACTCACGGTGCAGATCAAAGGCAATGAAGCGGAGACTCAGCGTCTTCGTCAGGGGAACTTTCAGGTCCAAAAGAATTTTAACGAATTAGATGAATCGCATCCCACCGGTAAAGTGCTTTTAACCCATTCGTCTTCTGAATCCGATCTGTGGATCCAAAAAGAACTCACGTTTCATTACGATTCCTATGTGGTGGATATCATTATTCGCACCCGTGGGATTTCAGGTGACATCAATGTGCTTTTGGGCACCAATTTTGGTGTGGTGGAATGGGGTCAGGGATTCATTGGATTACTGGGATCTGCCTGGATGGTCGGGGATGAATTGGAAAAATTGTCTCCCGATGCGGATGCTCCGATCCTGCGACGCGATGGTCCCGTCAGATGGTTGGCCCTTCAGGATAAATATTTTATGAGTGTATTTATCCCGGAACATGCGAACGGCCTGTATTCTAAGCTTGAAACCGAAATGGTTGTCTCTGCTGGCATGTCTCTTCCGGGGGGATCCGGGGAACAAGTCCATAAGACGAAATTGTACGCTGGTCCCAAAAAATACGATGTTCTTAAGTCTTTCGAGATCGGGTTGGAAGATACCATTGATTTTGGATGGTTTATTTATGGCAGTTGGAGCATTGTGAAAGCCGTGGCGAAGCCGCTGTTTTCAGTTTTACGGTTCATCTATGACTATACCCATAATTATGGTGTGGCCATTATTCTACTGACCTTAGGGATTAAGTTGTTATTTGTTCCCTTGCAATACAAAAGTTATAAGTCCATGCAAGGGATGCAAACCATCCAACCCAAGGTTCTGGCCCTTCAGGAGAAATTTAAAGATAACAAGGAAAAACTCAACCAGGAGCTGATGAAGCTCTATAAAGAGCATAAAGTGAATCCAGTCGGTGGATGCCTCCCCATGGTGTTGCAGATGCCGGTGTTTGTGGCCCTCTTTAATATTTTGTATATGACGATCGATCTCCGTCAGGCCCCGTTTATGCTGTGGGTTACAGACCTTTCTGCCCAGGATCCGTATTATGTGCTGCCTGTGCTGATGGGGATTTCTATGGTCGTTCAACAAAAAATCATGCCTACCACGATGGACCCCACCCAGGCGAAAATGATGATGATTCTTCCTGTAGGGTTGACCTTTTTGTTTGTCACCTTTCCCGCAGGTTTGGTGTTATATTGGGTCACCAATAATGTGCTGACCGTGACTCAGCAGTTTGTGACCGACAGGTATATTTTGAAAAAACCGAGAGGTGGGTCTACGGATCAATCTCCCAAAGGGAGCGAACCTGCGTTGGAATCCGTGAAAAAGAAACGTTCGTCATCTCCCTCTGGCTCTTCCTCTAAATCCTAATCCTGCCTCTGCCAAAGCTATGGGCTCTCTAGACGACACCATCTGTGCCGTGGCCACCCCCATGGGCGAAGGGGGAGTGGGGATCGTTCGTGTCAGTGGAACTCACGCCCTTCCTGTTGCCTCAAGTATTCTTCGATTACGTTCGGGTAAACCTCTTGAACAGATCAAGCCCTACCAATTGTACCTGGGCCAATTTGTTTGGAACCCTCGTCAACCTGGGGAAATTGCGGGAAGAGAGATTCCCTCGGCATTGGATGAGGTTCTGGTTGTGACGATGCGAGCCCCACGGTCCTATACAGGAGAAGATGTCGTTGAAGTGCATGCCCACGGAGGACCGGTTATTGTGAACGCCATTTGCGAAGCCTTAACGCAGGCTGGCGCCAGGCTGGCTGAACCTGGGGAGTTTACGAAGCGGAGTTTTTTGAACGGGAGGATGGATTTAACCCAGGCGGAAGGGGTCTTAGATACCATACGCGCCAATTCTCTTCAGAGTTTAAGGATGGCCCAGGAGCACCTACAGGGGCGGCTATCTATGGTCATCCAACATCAACGGGACCGTCTCGTGAAACTTGTTGCCCACCTGGAAGCCGGAATGGATTTTGTGGATGAGGATATCCAGTTTATTGACCAGAGCGAGCTCAAGCATAATACACAG
Source organism: uncultured Nitrospira sp. (assembly GCA_964494125.1). Classification (GTDB taxonomy): domain Bacteria; phylum Nitrospirota; class Nitrospiria; order Nitrospirales; family UBA8639; genus Nitrospira_E. The sequence continues at coordinate 15,392 of CAZBQO010000006.1, forward strand.
GAGGTCTTGCGAGAAATCTTGCAACTGTTGGAGTCCGCCGAAGAGGGCCGAATGATTCGAGAAGGCATTCGCACCGTTATTATCGGGCGACCCAATGTAGGAAAGTCCAGTTTGTTAAATGGCATACTGGGAACCAATCGAGCTATTGTATCTCATATTCCTGGGACCACGCGTGATGTTCTCGAAGAGGCTATCATGGTGGAAGGAGTCATGATACGGCTCTTTGATACTGCCGGATTACGAGAAACGACGGATGAATTGGAAAATGAAGGAATGAATCGCGCCACTCAGGCTATTGAAGAATCTGACGTGTTGATTATGGCATTCGATCGAAGCTCAACACTTAATGATAAAGACCTATTTTTTATTGAAAAATATCATGACAAACCCTGTGTAATGGTGCTCAATAAAATCGATTTACCGGCCAAATTTTCTCAGGAAGAACTGCAGGGTATTGTCAGCCAACCCAGAAAAAATTCTGAAAATCGTTCTGTGGGAGAGAAAAGGTATGTCGAAGTCTCTGCATTACGCGGTGAAGGTCTTGATAATTTGAAAAAAGCCATCAAAAGCCTGGCTGTTGGTCGCCAATATGAAGCCGGTGATTCAGTGCTCGTTTCACGGCTGAGACATAAGACGTTACTTCAGAATGCGGGAGAGGCCTTGAAAAACGCTTTATTGGCCATAGATGATGGGCTTTCAGCCGAATGTGTTGCATTAGAATTACGTATGGCACTGAATTCTCTTGGAGAAATTGTCGGCGCAATCACGAATGAGGATATTTTAGATCAAATTTTTCGAGAGTTTTGCATTGGGAAGTAAAAAGCCATCCCTGGAAAATTGTTCATAAAAATACAGAATACAACCAAATGAGTATGGAATGTGACATTGTCGTCGTCGGAGGAGGTCATGCCGGGTGTGAGGCTGCCCTTGCGGCCGCCAGGATGGGATGTAGGGTGGTGATGCTGACCATTGATTCCAAAAAAATCGCCACGATGCCATGTAATCCCGCTGTAGGAGGGATTGGGAAGGGCCATCTAGTCAAGGAAATCGATGCTCTCGGTGGAGAAATTGGATGGAATACCGACCAATCCGGCATTCAATTCCGTGTCCTTAATATGCGGAAAGGACCGGCCGTGCGGGCCACGCGAGTCCAATGTGACAAACAGCTTTACGCCCATCGAATGCAGGAGACGGTAAGCAGACAGGATAATTTATCAATTATTCAAGGCACAGTTGATCGGATTCTGACGCAGGGTGGGGCGGTCAATGGTGTCATGACCAATAACGGCGAAATTATTTTCACGAAAGCGGTTGTCCTGACATCGGGGACCTTTCTGAAAGGTCTTATGCATATTGGATTGAATCATCTCCCGGGGGGGCGGGCCGGTGAGCCATCTGCGGAGAATCTATCGGATTGTATGAGAGATTTTGGATTTGAAATTGGACGATTAAAAACAGGAACCCCTCCGAGGATTGATAGAGATTCAATTGACTTTAGCGTCATGATTCCGCAGCCTGGGGATTCGGTCCCTCGACCATTTTCTATTCGAACTACTCACATTCCCAACCCACAAATTCATTGCCATATTACCTATACTAATGATGAAACTCATCGAATTATAAGGGAAAATCTTGATCGATCTCCGATGTACTGCGGAATCATTGAGTCAACAGGTCCGCGCTATTGCCCATCGATTGAAGATAAAGTGGTCCGTTTTTCTGACAAAGACAGACATCAGATTTTCATGGAACCGGAAACCCTTGAGTCACGCTCATTTTACCCGAATGGGATTTCTACCAGCTTGCCGGTTGACGTACAGCAGGCCTTTGTTCGAACGATACCGGGTCTTGAAAAGGCAGTTTTTCTTAGGCCAGGCTATGCGATTGAATATGATTACTTCCCTCCACGACAACTTTATGAAACCTTGGAAACGAAACTTGTCAAAGGACTCTTTCACGCCGGGCAAATAAATGGGACATCTGGCTATGAAGAAGCTGCCGCACAGGGAATTATGGCGGGGATTAACGCTGCTCTTCAGGTGAGGGGCGAGAGCCCGCTTATTTTAGATAGGTCACAGGCCTATATTGGTGTTTTAATTGATGATTTAATCACAAAAGATGCACGTGAACCCTATAGAATGTTTACCTCAAGAGCTGAGTATCGTTTGCTTCTCAGAGAGGATAATGCTGACTTTCGTTTGACGGAGTACGGATATCGTATCGGGCTTGTATCTGAGAGAACATTTAATACCTTTCAGGAAAAAAAGGGAAAGATCGAGCGGGAAATACAGAGACTTCATTCCACTGCTCCAAGGTCATCAGGTTTGGGCCTTGATGATATGATTCCAATGGAAAGCTTTGCTCCCAATTCGTCGCTTGCCCAACTTCTTCGAAGGCCTGAAGTTTCATATCATCATTTGGCTCAATTTTTAGATGGAACAAAAGAGGATAGTCCTGACGTGGTCGAGGCCATTGAAATAACCATCAAGTATGAGGGATACATTAAGCGACAGGAACAACTAATTGGGCAATTTAAAAAGCTTGAGCATCGTCAAGTGCCAGATAACTTTAACTATGATGATATCAAAGGGTTTTCACATGAAGTTGTTGAAAAACTAAAGAAAGTGCGCCCTTCATCCATCGGGCAGGCCTCACGAATTTCTGGAATGACCCCTGCCGCCATTTCACTTCTCCTTGTTGCCGTGGAAAAACATAAAAGGGCCAGCTAGTTCTCTTGCCTTATCTTCAGCCAAGCTCTGGCTTTGTTTCTTCAGCTATTCCAATTTAAAAAGCCCAATAGATATTATTTATTTTATTTTCCATCAAAAATGAGATGTTCCACGTGGAACAAAGCGATCAACCTTTTAATTTTATAGATCATTTCATACAGGGGGCTCATGAACTTGGGCTTTCCTTCTCTGATGAAATACTTTGTAAGTTTGGTCTGTATTATGATGAATTGCGTCGTTGGGACCGTTCAATTAATCTGACCGGTCTTCGCACAGACAGCGAGCGGACCGTTTTGCTGTTCGTCGATTCGTTGGCGGGACATTTGGCGCTTGGCAATAACCCAGATGTTAGGATTGTTGATATTGGAACTGGTGGTGGTTTTCCGGGCATACCACTTAAGCTGGCTTTGCCTGCTCTTGATGTTGTATTAATGGAACCCAGATCCAATAAGACAGCCTTCCTCCATAATGTTATTGGGAAGCTTGATTTGCCAAAAATTTCTGTTGTCCAACGTCGGTTGGAAGACTTTGATTCTCTGGCGGTGCAAGAAGAAAAGTGTGATGTCGCCATTTGTAAAGGGGTTAATGTAGACCACATCCTACCGAATCTTGACCGTATTTTGAAAAAAAATGGAAAACTAGTTGTATTCCGATCGAAAAATATTGACAATCATTCTCGACTCAATGGGATGGTAGTGTTTGAAGAATTATCCTATGATTTACCGTTTGGGTATGGAAGTCGTGTCTTGTCGATTTTGAAATATGAATCATAAGCAGGCTAATGGCATGTTCCACGTGGAACGATTGCTAATGTTTATTTGATTATGTTGAATCAGACCATTGCTATTGCCAATCAGAAAGGCGGAGTTGGAAAAACCACGACGTCTATAAACCTTGGCGCGGCTTTGGCTTTATCTGGAAAATCTGTTTTATTAATTGATTTGGACCCACAGGCCAATGCGACTAGTGGATTATCAATTGAACCTCAAGGCGCGACTATTTATGAATGTTTGATGGATAGGCGATTGGTTGAAAGCGTAATTTTACCTACTAATATAAACGGATTTAGTGTGGTGGCCTCAAAGGGAGATTTGGTCGGGGCAGAAATCGAACTATCCAATCTCCCGGATCGTCAAACTATTCTGAAAAATGTGTTGGACGGAGTTGTGGACTTCGATTTTATTATCATTGATTGTCCTCCCGCCTTCGGCCTCTTGACCATCAATGCTCTTGTTGCAGCCTCTGCCCTGATCATTCCCGTGCAATGTGAGTATTATGCCATGGAAGGATTGGGTCGTTTATTGGGAAATGTCGAAAGGATCCGGGAGTCATTTAATCCGGAGCTAGCTATTCAAGGCATTGTGTTGACGATGTATGATTCAAGAATTAATCTTTCGCGGCAGGTGCAAGATGAAATTCGAGGATTTTTTGCAGATAAGGTCTTTCAGACTGTTATCCCAAGGAATGTGGCATTGGCTGAAGCACCCAGTCATGGGAAGGCGGTTTTATCCTATAATGCCGCGTCTAGTGGAGCCAAGGCCTATCTTGACCTCGCCAAGGAGATTTTGAGGAATGGAAAAGAAAGCGTTAGGTAAAGGGCTTCAGGCCCTACTTCCGGAAAAAAAGACTCTTGTCTGGAAAGTGGAGCAGGATGGTCAGGCGGTCTCCATGATTCCACTGGACCAGATTCTCCCGAACCGCTATCAGCCCAGAACGACATTTTTGGAAACAGAATTAGATGAGTTAGCGCAATCTGTCAAAGAGCATGGCGTGCTGCAGCCGATTGTCGTCAGGAGAAAGGGCGATGGTATGTTCGAACTCATTGCCGGGGAACGCCGGTTTCGAGCGGCAAAAATTGCCGGGCTGCAGACCATTCCTGTCCTGGTGAGGAATTCTAACGATGAAAAGGCCTTAGCGATCGCGTTGGTAGAAAATATTCAACGAGAGAATCTCAATCCTATGGAGGAAGCCAAGGCCTATTCCCGATTAATGGGGGAATTCGGCTTAACTCAGGATCTGGTTTCACGCTCTGTAGGTAAGGATCGTTCCTCCATCGCGAATATTGTGAGGCTGCTCACACTGCCAAAAGATGTCCAAGAGTATATTGAGACGGGGGTCATCAGTTTAGGTCACGCGAAGGTATTAGCCGGCCTGCCAACTCCAGCAGCACAAGTCCAGCTTGCACGGAAAATTGTTTCCGAGCAACTCTCTGTTCGCCAAATTGAGCAGATGATTACCCTGCAGAGGAAAGGGAAAGGCGCCAAATCAAAAAAAGAGGAACCCAATAGATTTCGAAACCTGGAAGAGCAATTTCGAAAACGCTTGGGTACTAAAGTCCAGGTGAAGGCGGGAGTCAGGGGAGGGCAGGTCGTCATCCATTATTTTTCCGATGATGAACTGGATCGGATTGCTTCATTGGTTATGGAATAAAATTTGAATAATCCAGCGGATGGCTTCTGAGCGAATGGGCTCTCCTTTAAGATGTCAAAGGATCATGATGATGGCAAACGGTCGAGCAAATATTACCGGGTATCGAGTCAGGCATGAAGGAATTGGAGCACACAGTCATCGAGGAGGGAGAGGCTCATGTTTTTCAAAAAAAGCGAAGAAAACACTCAGGATACGGCAGCAATGAGTCAAGGACAGGAGAAGGAATCAGCTGTGGTGGACAGTCCGGTGACTTCAGCCAGTCAGCAGGAATCAGGCGATATTATCGCCTTTGTTGGCGAAGAGGTGACCTTTAAGGGAACCATTCGGTATCAGGGCACGGTTCGAGTGGATGGTCGCCTGGAGGGTGAAATATATACCGACGGCAATTTAATTATTGGGCAAAAAGCGGTCATCGCTGCCAAGATTCATGCAGGAACCATTATGTGTCAGGGACAATTGACGGGGGATGTCGAAGCCAAGCACCGCGTTAAATTGTTATCCCCAGCTGTCTTTGAAGGGACAATTACCTCCCCCCTTCTTTCGATGGATGAGGGGGTGGTGTTTAATGGGACCTGCAATATGCCCCAAAAAATGGAGCGAAAAGGCAAAGAAGCCAAACTTGTGATTTCGGTAGAAGAAGCCGTGAAGGTGAAATAAAACAATCATCTGCAAAAAAAATAGGCGGCTAGTTCCCAGTTGGACATGGAGATCCTAGCGTGCAACTTGAGGGCTCTTTACTGGATGAGAGGAGGAACGATCTATGTGGGGTGAAAAAGACAAGAAAAAGGAATTAGGATTTGGGCAGGAATTTTATACATTTTTGGGGAAAGGTGTTGATTTTAAGGGCAAAGCTCAATTTGAAGGCACGGTGCGGGTGGATGGTAACTTTGAAGGGGAAATCACGATTGATGATACCCTCATCATTGGTGAAAGTGCCGTGATCAAAGGGACCATCACAGGTGGAACCATTGTGAACAGTGGCCGGATTGAGGGTGTGATTACCGCAAAATCAAAAATCCAACTCCTTAAGCCGGCGGTTCTGATTGGTGATGTGCATACCCCTATTTTTGCCATGGAAGAAGGCGTGTACTTCCAAGGGGAATGCGATATGGGTTCCGCTCCAAAATTAGAAGCGCCTATGGACAATAAGATCCTCTCCAATGGACAAGGCAAGACGATTCCTAAGGTTGAGCAAAAATTAGAAAAAAAATTAGAAACAGAGCCGTTAAGTCGCTAATGTCTGTCTCTAATTCCAAAAGGGTTGTCTTGGGAATGAGCGGCGGTGTGGATAGCTCCGTGGCTGCCAAATTATTGAAGCAGCAGGGGTACGAAGTTATCGGGGTCACATTGAAAGTCTGGGAGGAAGAAGATGACACCTCCGTTTCCAAGCGTTGGCAGGAGCGGGGATGCTGTAAAGTGGGAATGGCCAGGCATGTGGCAGAATTATTAGGGATCTCTCACAGGGTCATCGATACCCGTGAACGCTTTCAAAAGGGAGTCATTGAGGATTTCATTGGGGGGTATCTCCAGGGAACCACGCCTAATCCCTGCGTTCGGTGCAATGAACGAGTGAAATTTGGAGGTCTCTTCCAGGTGGCCGATGAACTTGGAGCTGACTATATTGCGACCGGCCACTATGCCAATATCAAACACGATGAAGGAGGGACCCCTTTCCTGGTTCGTGGGCAGGATACCAAAAAAGACCAATCATATTTTCTCTATCGAATACCACCCAGTTGGCTCTCAAAAATGATGTTTCCTCTAGGGGACATGGAAAAACCTGACGTCTGGAGGGAAGCGGAGGCCATGGGCCTGCCGGTCGACGAACTCAAGGAAAGCCAGGAAATTTGCTTTGTGACGCAGGGTGATTACCGGCAATTTCTCAAGCAGCATGCACCGCAGGCCTCAAGTCCCGGTACGTTTGTGGATGAAAAGGGCAAGGAGCTTGGCCAGCATCAAGGCGTGGCCTTTTATACGCCAGGGCAACGAAAAGGATTGGGTATTGCCGGAGGAAGCCGTTTGTATGTGCAGCGCGTGCTTCCCGACATGAATAGGGTGGTCCTGGGTCCTGCCGAAGATTTAGATTCCAGGGAATGCCTGGTTTCAGACTTGAATATTTTCTCTCCAGATTCATTGCAGCATGCAAGCAAAATTGATGTGAAATTTCGTTATAGCTCCCCACCAGTCCCGGCTACGTACCGATGGTCGGATTCCACTTCGATCACATTAAGGTTTGATGCCCCTGTTCGGGCTTTGAGTCCTGGCCAGTCAGCGGTTTTTTACCTTGGGGATCGGGTATTGGGAGGTGGAATCATTCAAGGGCCAACCCCAAAGAAAAATATTCAGATGTGTGAGGAACCCAACTTAGCTGCACGTCCCCAACGATAATTGGGAATCAGAAAAAATTCCCTTTACATCCGCACTTTCCGGTTGACAGGCTGCATCACTCATGCTAGTTTCACCCGCTTAACACACGCCCTATTCCGTTCAACACGTGGCTGCCTGGAATCTCTGTAAACTGTGAATAAAAGCACCATTGGGCGCCGATATGCATCGGCGCTTTTCCAACTGCTCGATAAATCGGGTATTGAACCCGCACGAAGTGCCTTAAGCGCATTGCAACAAGGCTTGGAGGAAACCCCTGCCTTGAAGCATGTCCTCGCTTCACCAGTCTTTAATTTTGAGGAAAAACAGGCTGTCCTGAATGAATTGAGTCAGAGGATGGAGGCCCCTCCGGTCATGCGGGATTTCCTCACTCAACTGTTGAAAAAGAATAGAGCTATGTTGCTCCCTGAAATTTCAGAGGCCTTTGCGGAATTGGCCGATCAACAACAGGGAATTCAGCAAGTCTGGGTGGGCTCGGCCAAACCATTGCAAGCGGCCGAGAAAGAACAGATCAAGCACGATTTGTCTCAAACGCTGGACCATGGAGTCGAAGTGGCTTTTGAGGTAGATCCCCATCTTATTGCGGGATTGAGAATAAAAATTGGCAGCCGGGTATTTGATAATACCGTGTCGGGTCGACTAGCCGGTATGCATGATCAGTTGACGAAGGGATAATCCATGCAGATCAAAGCAGAAGAAATCAGCTCCATCATTAAGGAAAAAATCAAAGGATTCGAGCAACGGGTTGATGTCAAAGAAATGGGCTACGTCATCCAGGTGGGTGACAATATCGCCAAGGTTTATGGCTTGGAAGGGGCGATGGCAGGAGAGTTGTTGGAATTTCCTGGTGGAGTGTATGGAGTGGCTTTGAACCTGGAAGAAGATAGTGTCGGAGCGGTGCTCCTGGGCGAGGATGTAGGAATTCGTGAAGGAGATCCGGTGAAACGGACCGGACGAATTGCCGAGGTCCCGGTTGGGGAGGCACTGGTTGGTCGTGTTGTGGATGCCATCGGGAAGCCCATTGATGGGAAGGGTCCAATCAATACCACGGAGACACGGCTTATCGAAATTCGGGCACCTGGTGTGGTTGATCGGCAATCAGTTGGAGAACCGCTTCAAACGGGGCTCAAGGCCATTGATGCCATGATTCCGGTCGGTCGAGGCCAACGGGAGTTAATTATTGGAGACCGTCAGACCGGGAAAACCGCTATTGCGGTTGATACCATCATTAATCAAAAAGGCCTGGGTGTGTTTTGTTTTTACGTGGCCATCGGGCAAAAGCGATCGACGGTAGCTCGCGTGGTGAAAACCCTGGAGGATCATGGAGCCATGGAGTACACCACTGTGGTGTCCGCCACCGCTAGCGATTCAGCGTCGTTGCAATTTTTTGCACCGTATGCCGGTGTGACCATGGCTGAATATTTCCGTGACAATGGGAAGCATGCGCTTATCGTGTATGACGATTTGTCCAAACATGCCACCGCCTACCGCCAGCTTTCTCTGCTTCTTCGACGTCCACCGGGACGTGAAGCCTATCCGGGTGATGTGTTCTTTTTGCATTCCCGGTTATTGGAGAGGGCGGCGAAGATGAGTGATGAAAAAGGCGCCGGCAGTTTGACGGCATTGCCGATTATCGAAACGCAGGCAGGTGACGTCTCCGCCTATATTCCCACGAATGTGATTTCTATTACTGATGGACAGATTTATCTGGCAGCTGACCTGTTCTATTCCGGTATTCGGCCGGCGATTAACGTTGGGTTATCAGTTTCCCGGGTTGGAGGGGCTGCGCAAATCAAAACGATGAAGCAAGTGGCAGGAACTCTCCGGCTCGATTTGGCGCAGTATCGGGAAATGGCAGCCTTCGCGCAATTTGGCAGTGAATTGGATAAAGCCACGCAAGCTCAATTGGCTAGAGGTGCGCGCATGGTCGAACTGCTGAAACAGGAACAGTATAAACCCCTGGCGGTGGCCGATCAGGTGTTGTCAATTTATGCCGGGGTGAATGGGTTTTTGGATAATGTTCCCGTGAATAAAATCCGGGAGTTTGAGCAAGGTCTGTTAGCCTATATTAAAGAGAAACACACCAATGTGCGGGAAGAAATCGTGACCAAAAAGAAGATTGATGATGAATTTGGGGGTAAGTTAAAAAGCATCATTTCAGAATTTAAACAATCCAAAGGGTACGATCAAGCCGGGTAAATTTTTCTTGTTATGGCAAGCCTTCAAAGCCTTCGACGAAAAATTGCGTCTGTCAAAAACACGCAGAAGATAACCAAAGCCATGAAAATGGTTTCTGCGGCTAAGTTGAAGCGCGCACAGGATCGTATTTTAGCGGCTAGGCCCTATTCCCATCAGTTACGGGAAGTCATGGGGAACTTGAGCGAACGGGTTAATCGTGCCTCTCATCCTCTTCTGCAGCGACGTGACGGTAATACGACCGAACTTCTGGTGGTTACAAGCGACCGCGGGCTTTGCGGGGCCTTTAATACCAATATTCTCCGGCAGGCCGTTGAATTTTTGGAGGAGCAGACCAGCCAGGGGAACCAAGTCTCGGTCAGTTTGGCCGGAAGGAAGTCTATTGATTTTTTCAGACGACGCCAATGGAAGATTCGTCAACAATGGGGAGGAGTCTTTGATCGGCTCAGTTTTGAACACGCCTTGGATATCGGGCAAAACATTGTGTCCCAATATCATGAAGGCACCTTTGATCAACTGTATGTAGTCTATAACGAATTTAAATCGGTCATGCAGCAGCAGGTGATCGTTGAAAAGCTGCTCCCCATTGAATCGGTCCAGGAGTCCGGCGAAAGGGAGAAGCCGGCGACGGGTGGGAGTTATCTCTATGAACCCGATGAAAATGAATTGTTAGCCACCTTATTGCCTAAGCATTTTGAAATACAGACGTATCGGGTCTTATTAGAGTCGGCTGCTGCGGAACAGGCGGCACGAATGACGGCCATGGATGGGGCCACACGGAATGCCGGAGAATTAATCAAAAAGGTCACGTTATTTTATAACAAAACACGCCAGGCCGCGATTACCAAAGAATTGATGGATATCGTGGGAGGCGCAGAGGCCCTGAAATAAATCGAAGGTTGATCCTGGCCGGGCATGGGAAACCGTGTGCCGTTCACCAATCTTTTTCAACCAAGGAGTCTATGGTGGGTACGGATGTCGGAAATGGAAAAGTCATTCAAGTCATTGGACCGGTGGTGGACGTGGAGTTTCCTCCAGGGAAACTTCCTCATATTTTTAATGCCATAACGATCTCTCATCGCTCGGGAGATCAGAGTGGACAGTCGGACATCCAGGTCACATTGGAAGTGGCCCAGCACCTTGGTGAAAACCGGGTAAGGGCCGTGGCAATGTCTTCGACCGATGGATTGGTCCGTGGTTTAGAGGTGAAAGATACCGGTTCGGCGATTTCTGTTCCCGTTGGACGAGAAACACTCGGACGGGTTGTCAATGTTTTGGGTGATCCTGTTGATGGCTTCGGTCCCGTCAAAACGGAAAAACGGTGGTCCATTCACCGTCCGGCTCCTGCGTTAGAAGACCAGGAAACCAAAACAGAAATATTGGAAACCGGCATTAAAGTCATCGACCTCTTGGAGCCCTATGCCAAAGGGGGAAAGGTCGGGTTGTTCGGTGGTGCCGGCGTAGGTAAAACCGTCATCATCATGGAACTTATCAATAATATCGCCCTCCACCATGGCGGGTTTTCAGTTTTTGCCGGCGTCGGTGAACGGACTCGTGAGGGTAATGATCTTTGGCATGAAATGCAGGAGTCCAAGGTCATTGATCCCCATGATTTTTCAAAATCGAAAGCCGCCTTGGTTTATGGGCAAATGAATGAGCCACCAGGAGCTCGCCTCCGGGTGGGCCTGACCGGACTGACCATCGCCGAATATTTCCGCGATGAAGAGCATCAGGACGTTCTGCTTTTTGTGGACAACATTTTCCGATTTACTCAAGCCGGATCCGAGGTATCTGCCTTGCTCGGTCGAATGCCATCAGCCGTGGGGTATCAACCGACGCTGGGGACGGAGATGGGGACTTTACAAGAACGGATCACGTCGACCAAAAAGGGATCCATCACTTCGGTTCAAGCGATTTATGTGCCGGCTGATGACTTGACCGACCCAGCCCCGGCAACGGCGTTTGCCCATTTGGATGCCACCACCGTGTTGTCACGCCAATTGGCCGAGTTGGGCATCTATCCTGCGGTCGATCCATTGGATTCCACCTCAAGAATTTTAGATCCCCATATTTTGGGTGAAGAGCATTACCAGGTTGTGCAACGGGTACAAGGCACTTTGCAACGGTATAAAGATCTTCAAGATATCATCGCCATCTTAGGTATGGACGAATTATCGGAGGACGACAAGCAAACGGTAGCCAGGGCAAGGAAACTCCAACGGTTTCTCTCTCAGCCCTTTCACGTGGCAGAAGCCTTTACTGGATCACCAGGGAAATATGTGAAACTCGTTGATACCGTTCGAAGCTTCAAAGAAATCGTGGATGGTAAATACGATGATCTTCCAGAGCAGGCCTTCTATATGGTTGGGCCAATCGAAGAAGCCATCGAAAAAGCTGAAAAACTTGGATACAAACGATAATGGCAGGTGCTGGTGTGGCGGCGTCATCAGGGAAAATTCTTTTAGAGGTGGTCACCCCCGATCACCGTTTGCTCAGTAAGGAAGTCGACTACGTGTCGGCTCCTGGGAGTGAGGGAGATTTCGGTGTCCTGCCGGGTCATTGTCATTTTCTGACTACCTTGCGGATTGGCGAACTTCAATACCGTATTGGTGAACAGACGGAATACATGGCTGTGCTCTGGGGGTTTGCTGAAGTGACGCCGACTAAGGTGACGATTCTGGCCGAAATTGCCGAAAAGGCTGAAGACATTAATGTAGAACGGGCCGAGGATGCCGTTCGAAAGGCGGAAGAACGTCTGGAGCGTGGTGGCCTACCCTCAGAAGTTGAGGAAGCTCGCGTCAGTTTGGAAAAGGCCCGCCTCCGGCAAAAAATTGCCGGTCGCCACCGCCAACAGGGCGGTTCCCGTCTTATATAAAGTAATCGACCGACCCGTTTTTTTTACCTGCCATGCCGCATGTCGCTACGCGGACGGAGTTCATCGTCACCGCAGGCGAATCGCCCAAACGCCTTGATCATTTTCTTGCCAATCGCGAACCCTATTTTTCTCGAACAGCCCTCCAACGATTAATTGAAGACGGCCATATTACCGTCTGTGGTCAGGTTGTGAAACCCAGCCACAAGGTCAGGCCTGGTGATTGCATTGTGCTGGTCGTACCGCGTCCAGAGCCCGTGGCAATCAATCCTGAACCAATTCCCCTTGTCATCCTCTATGAAGATGAATTCCTATTGGTTCTCAACAAACCGGCAGGCCTTGTGGTTCATCCGGCTCCGGGTCATTGGACTGGGACCTTAGTTAATGCGCTCCTTCATCACATGCAAAGCGGGGAAGGGCATCTTTCAACTATTGGAGGTAAGGAACGTCCGGGGTTGGTGCATCGACTCGACAAGGAAACGACAGGAATCTTAGTTGTGGCGAAAAATGATCAGGCTCACCGGTTATTGGCGGGACAATTCAAAGCTCATTCCATCATTCGCGTCTATGAGGCGTTTGTGTGGGAAGGGCCAAAGACACGGGAAGGCCGGATTGAGTTGTCGAT
>CAZBQO010000006.1:28728-38139 GCA_964494125.1 uncultured Nitrospira sp.
AGGCGTTTGTGTGGGAAGGGCCAAAGACACGGGAAGGCCGGATTGAGTTGTCGATCGGACGAGATACCAAAGATCGGAAAACCTTTTCCGCACGCACAACCAATCCCAAGCAGTCGCTGACCAGTTACCGGGTGAAAGAACGATTTGGGGCAGCGGCGGCTCATGTAGAGTTATTCCCTGGCACAGGACGCACGCATCAGCTACGAGTTCACCTCAAGGCTATCGGATGTCCGATCTTGGGTGACCAAACCTATGGAGGGAAAAAAGTCATGGCTATTGGAGGGATTAGCATTCCCCGTGTGATGTTGCATGCGAAAATTCTTGGCTTCGTACATCCTGTTTTTAACAAAATGGTGACATTTTCAGCCGAGTTGCCGGAAGATATGGTGACCGTACTGAATGCCTTGAAGGGCAAGGAAAACGCATGGTCGTCTTGACAAGCAGACAAGCGATTGGAGTAGATTTCAACATATGAAAAAAGAGGCAAAACTGGAACCTGGGCAGGTGGTTGACACACTAGGAGAACTGATTGCCAGTCTCTCGGCTTTTGCCGCGAAGGTCCCGGCCAAGTCCATACTGGCCTTGTCTGGTGGAATTCGTCCGACTCCGGAGGCAGTCGATGCCTATGAAACCACGGTCTATCGATTTCGTGACCGAGTGGGAGTCACGTACAAAACTCTCCCTCCGTTATTTGTCGAATCCTTAGAAGCCTTTGAGGGAGGCAAAGTATTCGACGCCGTTCCTCCACTTTTGCAATGCGTTGAACAGTTGGTGGAATTGCACAATCAGGAAACTATTAAATTCACTCCACCTCAACAACAACGGCTTCGTGACTATCATCGCCGATTGGAAAAACTTGTCCCAGAAGCCACCCAATCCGAAGTCGATCTCCCTACCCCTGAATCGTATTAATCATTTCATAATAACCGCACAGGATACCCACAGCTCGCTGAGGGGAGTTTCACTGGGGAATAGTCGCAGAGAAATTTCCTGCGGGATCAATCGGAATGGTGCCCCGGTTTTCTTTTGAGCAACTTCATCCTTCCCCCATACTCCCCTATTTATGGACGGAACTCCATTTCCAAAAATATGAGGGATTTTTTTTGGTGGACGTCTAATGGTATTACAAAATGCGGAATGGTTTAAATTTTCGGTTTTTAGCTGAATTTTAAGGGGATTTGGGAGATAGACGAGTCGAGCAAGGATTTTCTTTTCATCGAAGAAGGATGGTCGATGGAATCTTTTTTGGGGAGGAGTAATTAATTCAAGTTTGCAGGAGCAAGAAACTGAAGACTTGTTCGGAGGATAAGCTGGTTCCCGCTGGAAGAGGGCGGGGAAATTAATCGCCAATTCCTTCCTTTATCCCGTAACCCTTCTCCAATCATGGTCAGTAGGGAGAAAGCATCATTATCAAGCGCCTTGGCCAGGCTCAGATTGCAAAGGAAGGTCTTATACCCTAAGTGGTAAGAACGAAAGACCAACAAACCCAATTCTTTGGCAACTCGTTTATTAACCTGTCCTTGCACATGAAACATGATGGTATCAGAGGCCAACTGTTCGGTACGTATCATTTGATTCCTGACGTTCAGAAATATGATAAAGTATCTTGCTCAAGCCCATTTCAACCCAATAGGAGTTTCCGTGACTATTCCCCAGAGGGGTGGGCCCAAGAGGTGAAAGCTACGGATTGATCACATGCCTTAATAGGGAATATGAAGACGCGAGAACAGCCACGGGAAGCCTGGCTAAATGAGAGATTGGTTGACGGGGACCTTGGTGGGATGTATAAAGTCAGTCTTCATGCGTCCGTAGCTCAATTGGATAGAGCATCGGCCTTCGGAGCCGAGGGTTGGGGGTTCAAGTCCCTCCGGGCGCACCATTCAGATTTCCCCAGTTGCCTTGATGATGGTAATATCCCCACTCTCCGCTCGTAGGGCATTTTCGTGTAAACGTAATTATTGAAGCCAATTACACACCAGGA
This sequence comes from uncultured Nitrospira sp., assembly GCA_964494125.1. Lineage (GTDB taxonomy): Bacteria > Nitrospirota > Nitrospiria > Nitrospirales > UBA8639 > Nitrospira_E. The sequence continues at coordinate 30,710 of CAZBQO010000006.1, forward strand.
AATGTCGATTCTCCTGTTGAATTTTTTCCTTCATGCTAATGCATGGCATATCTGCAATAATCATCATGGGCAGTGAGATATCTCCTCTTTTCTAATGAATACCTCCTGGATTGCGTTCCTTGAACGCCCCGCTATCCATATTCCGCTTCTTCTAGTCATTGGTTTTTTGGCGTTTAGCTCCAATGCCTCTATTTCTCTGTTCGGGGAAACCGAGGGTTTGTACGCCATTATCACCCACACCATGATGGCGGCTGAGGATTATGTGCATCTTTGGTTACGGGGAGAGCCATATTTTAGTAAACCCCCTCTTTTCTTTTGGCTTCAGGCGGGATTTATTCATGCTTTGGGATGGAGTGAGGCCGCGTTACGGTTGCCGTCGATTCTATCCAGTTTGGGAACGATGATAACGACCTATTACTTAGGCCGCCTGTTATTTTCAGAAATGGCAGGATTTTGGAGCGCGCTAGTATGTGCGACCTGTTATGCGGGCTTGTGGTTTGGCCCATTGGCCATTATCGATCCTGTGTTAACTTTTTGTATGACGTTGGGGATGTATGCCTGGGCTCGCGCGTATTTTCAACAATCGTCACAGTGGTGGTACCTAATCGGCTTTGTGGCATTGGCGTTGGGTTCAATGGTTAAAACGTTACACGCTATGGCCTTGCCGGTTCTGGTGATGGGAATTTTCTTATGGATGCGCCGTGATGGGCGAATATTTCGGGAATGGTATTTTTGGGTTGGAGCCGTATTGAGTGGCTTGTTACTGGGTGTCTATTACCTGTTACTTGGCCCCGAATTCAGGCAGCATTTTTTCCTTGAAGAAAATCTCAAACGCATGATCAGCGTATCGGGCGATCAACAATATTCTGCGTGGGAGGCCTATTGGGGTAAACGTCCCATTTTTTGGTATGGTCTAGTAATCTGGTTCGACTTTTTCCCCTGGTCGGCCTTACTTCCCTTTGGCCTTTTTCTCATATGGAAGCGTCGTCCCTGGCTTGAGTCGCCGAAAGAATTGTGGGTCTTTCTCTGGGTCGTGACGTACTTTGTGGCGATGAGTTTGGGGCCCGAAAAGCATGAACGGTATCTTATACCTCTCCTACCGGCATTCGGTTTGTTGGTCGGCTATGTGTACCATCGACTACTGCATGAAGCGCCGGTATCGGAAGGAAAGGGCATGTTGAGGGGATTGTTAGCATGTTTGGGTGGCATTTTTGTGGTTTCGGTATTTCTTGGACCTATTCTGTTGCAAAAAAAATGGCATGTTCCATTGGACGTCATTCCTTTGATCCTTCGTGTGGGATTAGGCATGTTAGGCTTGATAATGATTGGCCTGGCTGTCAAGAATTATCTGCGAATGGGTCTTGTGGGTATGGGAGTGTTGGGCGTGGCCCTTTTGGTGACGGTGACCGGATTTATTATTCCTGGTATTCAAGCGGAAGGCTCTCCCAGGCTGGCATTTGACGAAAATCAACGGCGACTGAATAATCAAACTGATCCCATATCGGTATTTCAGTCATGGGATTGGCGGGGGGATGAAGATGAATTTTATTGGGATTATCTCCACGGTCGTTCACGAATCGTGGGAAAGGGTCTTAAAGATTCCTTGGCGCTGGAGGAACTAAAAAGGGACGTTCAACAATCTACGCGTTTGGTGATGATGACTAAGGACCAGTATCAACAAATCATTTCCGGTGCCCCGAATTTAAGTGCCAATGTGTTATTTGAATTCTATCGTTCAAAAAAGAACATTGTGCTTCTTTCTCTCGGTTGGAGAGCACAGCTGGTGGATTCTTGGGAAACCCAAAAACAATGAATTCAAAAAAGATTGCCAAATGCTGAATTTACCGTAAAATTTAGTATCTGGCCCTTTCTGAAGCGATTCAGGTTCATGACTGGAAGAAATAGTACTGGATCGGAATCATGTCATAGTCTGCATTCCGGTCCGAATTTTTACTGAACCATTAAAGTAAAGAAGCAGAAATCATGAATTATTTCCATCGATCAGGCCTATGTCTCCTCATGATTGCGTGTGCATGGTCTTCGCAAGTGGAAGCCAGGGTGCAAATCACAACTATCCCCTATAATCATGGGGAAGTTGCTTTGGAAGGAGTCGTGGCCTGGGATGATGAAATAAAAGGTAAGCGCCCGGGAATTCTGGTTGTTCACGAATGGTGGGGGCTAAATGAATATGCCCGAACTCGTGCGGTACAATTGGCGGCCCTGGGATATGTGGCGGTGGCGGTGGATATGTATGGAAAGGGAAAAGTGACCACTCATCCCGATGAGGCCAGGCAATGGATGCAACAAACCACAGCCAATATAGAGATGTGGCAGGCAAGGGCGAAAGAGGGATTACGGCTTCTTCAGGCTAACCCCATGGTAGATCAAACCCGTTTAGCAGCTATTGGGTATTGCTTTGGAGGGGCGACGGTTATGCAAATGGCATATGATAGAGCACCGGTCAAAGGAGTCCTAAGTTTCCATGGGTCGCTCCCTCTTCCGCCCGCATCTTCAGCCATAAAGAGTTCAGTCAAAATTCTCATTGCCCATGGGGAGGCCGATCCGTTTCTTAGCCAAGACCACATTACAAAATTTAAACATGCTTTAGACGAGGCTGGGTTAGATTGGCACATGGTGATTTTTGGAGGTGCCCAACATGGATTCACCAACCCTTCGGCTAATCAATATGGGATGAACGGTGTGCAATATCAGGAACAAGCTGATCGACGGTCATGGGAGCAGATGAAATTGTTTTTTAATGAGCTGTTTCGATAGGTAGAATAAGTCCGGTAGGAGGTTTCCTAACGATTGGATGGGAAACAGGTAAGAATCTTTGGTAAAGTTCTTCTTCATCTTCACCGAAAAATTTGTGTTTACAGGCTTTCTGTTTGAGCAGGCCATCCAATATGGCAAAGGCAAGCTTTTATTCCAAGGAAAAACATGACAACGCCAAACAGGAAATTAACTTCAATTCTGGGCGTTTCCGCCTATTACCACGATAGTGCGGCTTGTCTCATACAGAATGGCAAGATTGTGGCAGCTGCCCAAGAAGAACGGTTCACGCGAAAAAAGCATGATGCTGGGTTTCCGAGCCATGCGGCTGAGTATTGTCTCCGGCAAGGCGGGGTTGGCATGCGGGATGTCGATTATCTGGTGTTCTACGACAAACCTTTTGTCAAATTTGAACGTTTGTTGGAAACATATTTGTCCTATGCCCCCAAGGGACTCGGGTCGTTTTTGACCGCCATTCCTGTTTGGATCAAAGAAAAGCTGTTCCTGCGAAACTTACTAGAAAAGGCTTTTCGTCAGGTGGGGAGTCTCGAAAAAAAAGAGAACCTCCCGCCTTTGCTCTTTGGGGAGCACCATGAATCACATGCGGCTGCGGCCTTTTTCCCTTCTCCTTATGAGGAAGCGGTTGTCCTATGTATGGACGGGGTGGGCGAATGGGCGACCACTTCAGCCTGGGTCGGGCGGAGAAACCAATTAACACCTCTGTGGGAAATTCCCTTTCCACATTCCATCGGGCTTCTGTATTCCGCCTTTACCTACTATACCGGGTTTAAGGTCAATTCCGGTGAATATAAAGTGATGGGGCTCGCTCCCTATGGGGAGCCCAAGTATGTAAAAACGATTTTGGACAATGTGGTGGATGTGAAGCCGGATGGTACCTTCCGCCTCAATATGGACTATTTTGATTACTGTACCGGATTACGAATGACCAACAACAAGTTCGACGCCATATTTGGTGGTCCTCCGCGTCGGCCGGAAAGTACTCTCACCCAGCGGGAAATGGATCTGGCCCGGTCTGTACAGGAAGTCACCGAGATGGTCATGCTCCGTCTGGCCAACAGCCTCCATCGAGAAACGGGCATTGCCAATCTTTGCCTTTCCGGAGGGGTAGCCTTGAATTGTGTCGGAAACGGAAGAGTGCTGCGGGAAGGTCCATTCAGCGGGCTGTGGATTCAGCCGGCCGCAGGCGATGCGGGGAGTGCTTTGGGTGCGGCCTTAAATGTGCATTACAGTTATCTGAAGCAGCCTCGGGTATGCCAGGGTCCTAGTGATTCGATGCGAGGCAGTTATTTAGGGCCACGCTTTTCCAACGAGGACATTGAATCCAGGCTCCAACAGCTTGAGGCCAGATATGAGCGCGTGGAGGATTCGGACCTGTATCGTCGAGTGGCGGAGTATTTGGCTGAGGGAAAGGTCATTGGATGGTTACAGGGGCACATGGAATTCGGTCCTCGGGCTCTAGGAGGACGAAGTATCCTGGGCGATCCTCGTAGCGAGAAAATGCAATCGGTCATGAATTTAAAAATTAAATATCGGGAATCCTTTCGGCCCTTTGCGCCATCGGTTTTAAGAGAACGAGTGTCCGAGTATTTTGAGATGGATGCCGATAGTCCTTACATGTTACTGGTGGCCCCGGTTGCCGAGAAGCGACGACGAGCGGTACAACCGGATCAACAAAAGCTTTGGGGAATTGATCTGCTCAATGTTCCCAAATCGGATATTCCAGCAGTGACCCATGTGGATTATTCCGCCAGGGTTCAGACGGTGTCACCTGATACCAATCCTCGCTACTATCAATTGTTGCAAGAGTTCGAAAGGCAAACAGGGTGTGCGGTGTTGATCAATACATCGTTTAATGTTCGAGGTGAACCGATTGTCTGTACGCCTGAAGATGCCTACCGGTGTTTCATGCGGACGGAGATGGATGTCCTTGTGCTGGAAAATTGTCTCGTTTTGAAGGAACACCAAAAGCCGGTGCAAAAGGATGAGACGTGGATGAAAGAATTTGAATTGGATTAAGTGTGAAAGAATAACGATATGACATCAACGATTCATCAACCAACGACCAAAGATCTTCGCTCGTTCGGCCTGTTAATGGGCGGAGTCTTTTTAATCGTAGCGGTATGGCCTCTGGTTATTCATGGAGAAAGCCTTCGAGTATGGGCGAGTCTTATAGCCGCGGTCTTTGGGGCAATGGGAATGGTTTTTCCGAAAGGGCTTAAGCCCTGGCATCGTGTATGGATGAAGATCGGCGAAAAATTAGGCTGGATCAATTCCCGGATTATCTTAAGCCTACTGTTTTTTGGAATGTTTACTCCCATGGCGTTTGTCATGGGGTTATTAGGTAAACGACCATTGCAACTTGGCTATGACCCCAAGGCCAACAGCTATCGCGTGGTCAAAAAGGCTAGGTCCGCGGACCATGTGCTGAAACCTTTCTAAAGGAGAAACAACAGATGACAGGTTTTCTTGGGGAATTGTGGGACTTTATGCGGGAACGAAAAAAGTTCTGGCTCGCCCCCATCATCATCATGCTCTTATTACTCGGCGGTCTTATAATCCTGAGTGAGGGCTCAGCCGTTGCCCCCTTCATCTATACCTTGTTCTGATTAGAAGGGAGGGTGAAGGCTACGAGGATATTGATTGAGTGGCAGGCTTATTAGGGAAAAAGGAGGGAGCGTTAAGCTCCCCCCTTTTCAGACCCCTTGGTGTTCCCGATTGTTCGGGGACGGTTTGCGGACTTATCCCCTACTTGCTGGAATCACTGGTTGTGTTCATGGACTTTGATCCCCCAGGCGGCACAATATTTGGGCGTTCTTCCTTCCCAGGGTTTATGGCATGTGCATCATGAAATCCAGATGCTTGTTGGAGTGATTCATCCCGGCTGGGTTGAGTTTGTCCCGGGTCATTAGCTACCGATTGCCCCGTCACGGGAGACTTCGCGTCTCCCATGGGATACCCTGGATGGTTTGGAAGCATGCCTGGATTTCCCAGGGCTAATGTACTTCCTAATAAGACACTTCCTATTACGTTAATCGCGCAAAGTGTACGGTTCATGATCATCCCCTCCTTTTTTTCGATAGAATCGGGAGTCAAGGGGTACAGAATGAGAACCTAGTCCAGGAATGTATGTTGGAAACCTCTTTGGTTGTCTTCCACTTACCGTCCCTCCTGTTTTAATTGCGGGTTTTAACTTCCTTGTGAACAGGTAATTTGGAGAAAGATGGGTTTCAGTCGGTCACTTGTTTTTGCCATCTTTTCATTTGGTTTGAAACTCTATGCAGGAACACCCCTGAGACCAAAGATGGAACAGGTCAACACTTTTTACCCTTTTACTGAAGCCAGTAGGGATGCTGTCCCCTTCACGCCGATGCGTGCCTTGATCTCACCTATATATTCTTTAACTTAAAGAAAGGGATAGGAGGATTTCTGGAGGGTGTACAATATTGCATAGGTTCACCCATTGATTGACGGGAAGATTGGGTTTATGCCTTTATGGTAAAACTGGAAAATGGCTATGAGCAAGTGGCGCGAAATGGGGCAGGTCTGTTGAGTGAGGCAGATAAAAAATATCCTGGCAAAGGCTGAATATTGCGATAGTTTTTGTAATGAAAAAACCCAAGCATTAAAAAACCAATATGAATTAAATGGGGATCATAAAAAGGTCGATTGCATAGGAATAATGAAATTGCCAGAAGAAAATATAAAACATCATCAATGTGTACAATGAACAAAGAAGACTGGTGGTCGGCAAGCCTTGGAGGAAAGTTTTTCTGGGATTATGCTTGTGAATGAGCACTTCGTGGACGTGGTGAAGTTCCAAGCCATAGGCAATCTTACATTCAAGTATTTGCGCGGTATTTTCCTCCTCAATAGGCTTTCGTGACCTCAGGAATCCATGTTGTTTGAGAGAATCCCACGGCTTCCTCGCATATGATTAGGCATGACCACTGCAAAGAGGCTGGAGCATGCGCCATTTGTCCACATGAAACATTTGAAATAATGGGTCTTATCACGGACCCTATGATTGCACACTGCACTCCGTCATGCGGGGTAGGGACCATTTTTCCCCCAAACCCCTTGACTCTCAAAAATGGTAAATTATTATAAAAAAGAGGCTCTTACACCATGCAGGATGAGCAGTTGAGGTTTCCCCAATACCATCGAAAAAGGGGAATCAGTAATATTTTGACTACCGGAACCCACCGGGTTCAAATCAAGACATATGTCTGGATCTGAACACGAGCAGATAGCAAGGCTTCGAGCCTTTCTGAATCAACAGGTGATTGGACAAGAGGGTCTTACCCTCAGGCTTTTGATCGCCTTAATGGCTGATGGACACCTTCTTGTTGAAGGGGCGCCAGGTTTAGCCAAAACTACCGCTATAAAAACCCTGGCCTCCGGGATTGAGGCTGATTTTCACCGGATTCAGTTTACCCCGGATTTGCTCCCTGCTGATATAACCGGGACTGATATCTATCGTCCACACGATGGCTCCTTTCGCTTTCAACCAGGGCCGATTTTTCACAACCTTGTCTTGGCTGATGAAATCAATCGGGCCCCCGCTAAGGTTCAGGCCGCCCTTTTAGAGGCCATGGGAGAACATCAAGTGACGATCGGGCGAACCAGTTATCCCTTGC
>CAZBQO010000007.1:0-20894 GCA_964494125.1 uncultured Nitrospira sp.
ATTCGATGAACGAACAAGATGAGGTGAATCGTGGGTTCCCAGGGCATGGCATCCCAGGGCATGGGTCGATCCGGTAAAGGCAAGCCCCCTCTTGGCATGATCCGTTGCAGCATGGTGAAAAAACGATCGGCGGGGAGGCCGGTTCGTCCGTCAAATGCGACGGCACTCCGTCGTTGATGGATGATGTGACCAGCCAAGGGTTCGGATTCAATCACTTTCCCTTCGTTCATGGGAGCAGGTGAGGTATGAAAGGCAATGCGTTCGGTTTCTTGAGTCGATTTCCAGGACGCCTCTGTGACCGAATCGATAATGTCCCACAGGACTGGTTCATCTTTGCTCAAACGGTTTGCCGTGCCTTTCCATTCTCCGGATGTTAGCACCGTATCATTAATATCTGTGAATGCCAGAGTCAGCGTGGGAGGGGGTTGAAGGTTTCGGCGCCAGACTGCCGCCAGCAATTCCGGGTATTCCCGTTCTGCCTGTTGGAAATCCTGCGGTCTGGTCAGACCCAAAAGCCCTGCGATCATCTCGTCTGAGGTGCCACTCAACACCAACAGATTCCAGCCTAAAGTCGCCGCGGCAATTCGTAACGTGCCGATCGCATGGCCCGTATCATGTTGGCAGTATCGAAAGGCCCGCTCTCCATATTTCCATGCTTCCCGCCAGTAAACGGATGTGAGGCCTACCAGAAATCCTTCAGACGGCATGCCTTGAAGTATCGATTGGGCGGATTCAGGAGGAAGAGCCCAACGGTATTCGAGGGCATGTTCCTTCGGGGCATAATGGTACAGGCCTGGTTCCATGGCAAGGTGAGGCAGGGAACCCGTGAAAAGATAACCTTCGGTGGGGTGGAGGTTGCCGCTGGAAGGGTTACTCCGCAATGCCCAGCTGGTTCCGTTGTAGGCTTTCCACGCCGTGAGTGATAACCCATATTCAAAGAAGCGAGAGAGTGTGTTGAGGGTAATGGGTTGAGAGGGAATCGAGGGCGGATGAAAGAGTGATTCATACGGTGGAGAAATCGGGTCTTCGTCGAGTGGGAGGTGTGGAAGCGCAACAAGCGGAGCGCCATCGAATCGGCGGAAGGGATCCGGCTGATTCGCCCAATCCAAGTATCCTAGCGACCGGGCGTACCGGTTGAACTCATGCTTGGTCTGCTCGTGATATTGTTTGACGTGGTCAAGGGCTGTTTTCGATTCCTGCTGGGACATGTCGGTGTTCATGTGGACAAGTGTAACACCCTGAGAGGTGAGTGGAGCAATGCGCCCTGCCTCACCTCGATGAGTCGGCGTTCCCGCCGTCTTCGTTTACAGCTGACGGGTTGTTACACGTCGAGGTTGTCAGCCAGCCCGGCATTGGCCATGAGAAATTCATACCGGGCCTCGGTGCGTTTGCCCATCAAATCCTGAAAGGTCCGGTCGGTTTGCAGTTCGTCTAACAGTTCGACTTTGAGTAAGCGACGGGTGGCGGGGTGTAAGGTGGTGACTTTGAGCTGTTGAGGAAACATTTCGCCCAAGCCTTTGAAGCGGCTGATGGTGGGATTGGCATTGCTGCGGGCACCTGACACAATCCGTTCTTTTTCCTCGTCGGTGCCGGCCCAGTGGACTTCCTTCCCGATTTCAATTCGGTAGAGTGGGGGTTGGGCAATGTAGACGTGGCCTTGCCGGATCAGATCAGGCATGTGCCGGAAAAAAAAGGTCAGCAACAGTGTGCTGATGTGATAGCCGTCAATATCCGCATCCATCAACAGGATAATTTTATGATACCGGAGTTTCTTGAGGTCAAAGTCTTTGCCGACTCCACAGCCCAAGACTTTGACGACATCCGCCAGTTCTTTGTTCTCAACCACTTTGGCAAGGGTGAGTTCTTCCGTGTTCAGCACTTTGCCCCGTATGGGAAGAATCGCCTGATTTTTTAAGTCACGGCCTTGTTTGGCTGTCCCGCCTGCAGAGTCGCCCTCGACGATAAACAGTTCGCTGATGGTTGGATCAGTGCTCTGGCAGTCGGCCAGTTTTCCCGGCAGGTTGAGGCGATGGCTCACGGCCGACTTTCGCATCACGGCTTTGGAGGCTTCACGAGAGGCTTCGCGGGCTCGTGCGGCCAGGATCATGCGACCCACAAGAGTTTCGGCAATACTTTGATTTTCGTTGAGATAGGTTTCAAGTGCCGGGCGGACCAGATTATCCACTTGTGCCTGCACTTCCGGATTATTGAGTCGCTCCTTCGTTTGCCCCTGAAACTGCGGGTGGAGGACGAGGACGCTCAGGACGGCCGCCATGCCCTCGCGAATATCTTCGGCTTGAAGGGAGAGGCCTTTGGGCGTGAGATTGTGGGTGTCGATGTAATTGCGTGCTGCTTTCACGATGCCGCCGCGTAATCCCATTTCATGCGTGCCCCCATTCGGAGTGGCCACCCCATTGACATAACTTTTGACGAATTCGGCGGGTTCATCGGTCCATTGCAAGGCAACTTCCATCTTCAGTGCCTGTGCCCCTCCTTCAGGGCCTGATGCGCCATTTTTTAATTGGCGTTCCAGGTAAAAGACGAAATCGACAGTCGTTTTTCGACCGCGATCCGCCACTAATTTGCGCAGGTATTCCTGGATGCCCTGTTCGTGATGAAACAGGTGGGTTTCTCCGGTGGTACCATCTTTGAAAGTCAGCTTGAGCCCCTTGTGCAGATAGGCCTTCGCATCCAGCGTGTCCTGTAACACAGCGGGATCGAATTGAATGGTTTTGCCGAATATTTTGGGGTCGGGACGAAAATAGACCGAAGTCCCGGTTCCTCGTGCATTGCCCAAGGCTTTAACGGGACCTTGAGGTACTCCGGCCTGATAGGTCTGTTCCCACTCCTTGCCGTCACGTTTCACCTGAACTTCCAGGTGTCGGGACAGAGCATTCACCACCGAGGCGCCGACTCCATGCAATCCGCCGGAATGGATGTAGCTTCCCGTATCAAACTTTCCTCCGGCATGTAAGGTTGTCATAATAATTTCCAATGCCGACTTTTTGTGTTTGGGATGTTTATCCACTGGAATGCCACGACCGTTGTCTGTGATGCGGAGACCTTCACGCGATTTATCCAGTTCCACGATGATGTGAGTGGCGTAGCCATTAATGACCTCATCGATCGCGTTATCCAGAATTTCCCAGACTAAGTGGTGCAGGCCTGTCTTATCGGTGCCTCCGATATACATCGCAGGACGGCGTCGGACGGGTTCAATACCCTCCAATACCACGATGTCACTGGCATCATATGTTTTACCCATGAGTGGATCCTTGTGAGTGAATGGGAATCAAAAAGGGGAGTGTTGAAAAATGCCGCCAGCGGCGTTCTCGCCCCTTTGCCGGGCTCACGTACTCCTCCGTACGCTCCGCCCACCCAAGCGGCTGCGGTCTTGCTGGACGAGCCTTTTTGAACACTCCCCCAAAATCTTCAGATGAGTCTCGGTCATTCATATGTTTATGAAATGCATCAGGAAGCTAGGGTGTAACTTCTGATTGGAAAATCGGCACGGTCAATTCAGTTGGAATCATGCCGGTCAGACGACCCCGCCTAAGCAATGGATGTCCTTTCCCTCCACGTCCGACCACCTGGTATTTGCGAAGGGAGATGGAAAGGGTGCCACCGTCTTCTTTGGCAAGCACGAACTCCTCCTCTTTTGAAGACAATAATCTAAATCCAACCACCGTATCGTTCTGGTCTAATTTCAAAACGATGACTCCACGGCCGGGTCCAGCCAATTGCGCCACTTCTTCGGCCTGACAAAGCAGTGCTCGTCCTCGCGCGGAAACGACCGCCACGACGGTTTTTTGCAGAGGAGCGGTGACCTGGTTGACCCCGACGACTTCTTCCCCTTCCTTGAGCTTACAAAATTTCCGGCCCAGTCGGGTCGAGGGCTCCTGGAAGGGGTCAAGCTCAAACCGAATCCCCATCCCGCTTGACGTCATGGCGACGGCTTCTCCGTATAGACCGGATTGGGTGCTGTCGAAGAGTGGCAGGTTGCGACCTTTTGACGGTGCAGGGGCGGACAATCCCGTTGTCCGCATACGCGGGTCGAAGCTCAGCCCCTCAATGATACGTTCGCCATCTTTGAATTTAAAGAGCTTTTGCGCCGGATCTCCAAAGCCACTTCGGGCCGGTGGAATATCGCCGATGCGAATGGAGTAGGCGCTGCCATAATTGGAAAAGAACACCACCGATTCAAGGGTGCTCCCGCCTAAAATCGTCATGATCCGATCGCCTTCCCGAACCCGTGCTTTGGAAAGATCTTTAATAAGGCCGACTCGCCGGATCCATCCATCTGCGGAAACGGTGATCACCGCATCTTCTTTAACCCGGAACGCGTCTGGATCAAACTCGACTTCCTCGGTTTGCCGGCGGCCTATTTTGGTCCGACGTTTGTCCCCAAAAGCTGTAGCGACCTCCTCCAGTTCTTTTTTGACCACATCCCATAATTTGGTATTGGAAGCCAGAAGGGTTTTGAGATTCTTGGCCTGGCGCAGCTTGTCGGCCAGCTCATCCAGCATTTTTTTGATTTCGGTTCGGGATAATTTATAGATGGGCGTTTCCAAAATCGCATCGGTTTGAATGGGTTCCAGTCCGAATCGTTGTTGGAGTTTATTGGCAGAATCGGCTTTACCCTCACTTTGCCGGATGATCTTGAGCACCTGATCCAGAGCGTCGAAAATGAGTTTGAACCCATTCAGGATATGGATGCGCTTTTCCAGGACTTGCAAATCGTAGCTGAATCTTCGTTTGACGGTGACAAAGCGAAAATCGATGAACTGTTCCAGCATCTGCTTGAGATTCAGGCAATCAGGGCGGGCCACGGTCGATCCTGGCACCGGAACCAGGCACGTCAAATTAACGGAAAAATTATTCTGCAGCGGCGTATGTTTAAAGAGATAGGCCATGGCCAGATGGGGGTCGGCATCTTTTTGTGTCTCAAGCGCGATTTGAACTTCGGTCGTGGACTCATCCCGGACATCCACCAATTGCGGAACCTTTTTGGTGATGATTAATTCGCCGATGCGTTCCACAATCGTGGACTTATCGACGGCAAAGGGAATGGATGTAATGAGAATGGCTGATTTCCCGTGATCCAATGCTTTGACTTCATATTCTCCACGAAGCCGGATCGACCCCTGTCCGGTCTCATACATTTCCCGGATTTCAGTTTTGTTGTTCAAAATTTCGCCGCCGGTCGGGAAGTCCGGACCTTTCAGGTATTTCATGAGATCGGAAATAGAGGCATCCCGATTCGCAATCAAGGCAATCGCGGCCTCGATCACCTCTCCTAAATTATGGGGAGGGATATTGGTGGCCATGCCCACGGCAATGCCTGTTGAGCCATTCACCAGCAGATTGGGAAAGCGGGCGGGGAGTACGAGCGGCTCTTCTGCTTTGCCATCGTAATTGGGTTGGAAGTCGACCGTATTTTTATTCAGTTCATTCAGCAGTTCGAGTGCAAGGGGTGTCAGACGGGCTTCGGTATAGCGATAGGCAGCGGGACGGTCACCGTCCTGGCTGCCGAAATTTCCATGGCCATCCACCAGGGTGTTGCGCAATGACCAGGGCTGGGCCATTCGAGCCATCGCGTCATAGACCGCTGCGTCCCCATGTGGATGCCATTCACCGATAACGGATCCCACGACCTTGGCGCTCTTGATGGGAGGCCGGTCAGGCACAAGGCGATGATTGTGAAACATGGAAAACAAAATGCGTCGCTGCACGGGTTTCAATCCATCCCGGATATCCGGAAGGGCCCGTGAGGTAATAACCGAGAGCGCATAATTGAGATAGCGTTGCCGCGTTGTCTCATCCAACAGAACCGGGATGATTTCTGAAGGGTTGTTGGTGGAACTATCGGTGCCAGACCGGGTTCGTTTGGCCATACGTTCGTATCCTTTGATGACTCAGAGGGTCTTGAAATTCATGTGGGATTCGTGATCTCGGAGGGTGAAGCCGCCTTATGACATTACTGGACTGGCGCGGGCGAAGGGCCTAAGTGTGTTGTGGCTGGTTCCGGTTCTTCATCGGTTGGTTTAACCAGAGAGGGCAATCCTAACTGGTCTTTGATGCGGGTTTTCACCCAAAACGGATCCCACCATTCCGTGGGATTCACCTGTTCGCCATGCAAAATCAAACTAAAATGCAGGTGATCGCCGGCTGCGAGACCGGTGGTGCCTGATTTGCCAATGGGTTGCCCCAAGGTGACAGCGTCACCGGGTTTGCCTTCAATCGAGGAGAGATGCGCATACAAGGAAAGCAATCCATATCCATGATCAAGAATAATCGTGTTCCCATAAATTCCCAGATATCCAGCAAATAGCACAATTCCGTTATTAGCGGCTTCGACCGGGTAATGCTGGGTAACGGCGAGGTCAAACCCTAAATGATCTTGGGTATCAACGACCTGTCCTTTATACGTGTATTTGCGGTGATCGGCGAAGGAGGCTTCGACCTGTGAGCCCGACAATTGGCGAAACGCCCCTTTCCAGAGAAATTCATGGCGACTGCTCTTGGCAAGTTTGGTGATGGTCTCGTTATTCATTTGGCGTAACGTGTCGTTGACCAGAAGGAAATCCTTCAGTGGATCGCCCAGACTCTGTAACTCAGGGGTCTGTGCTAGTATGGTTGGAACCGTTTTACGAATAAATGAATCGGAAATCGTGATGGAACGGGTACGCCAGGCTTGAGGTTTGACCTTGAAACTTACATCCATGAGAGCGGAGTTGCCATACCCGTCGTCTGCAATAACTTGAATCGGGGTCGAGGACGGCAAATTATAAGGAAAGGCAATGAAGGCAAACATGCCGGCTTTGTCCGGGGCAGGATATCCCGGGAAGAAGGCCTTTCCAATCTTGACGCCGTGAATAGACACTTCCGGGATCACTCGATACCTGACGATGCCTGCTCCACCTTGTACGATGGTCGTGGGGGGGGACAGGAGTTCCAATCTGGGTGGTGTAAATTGCGGGGTAAATTCCTTCTCCAATCGTTGTCCGTTACCTTCAAACCAGTTTCGCCAGGAATAATCCCGGGCGGTCACAATGAGTTGAGCCTGACCTTGTCGTCGAGGCAGGTCCGAGTTGGCATAGGGAATCACGTTCAGGGTGAATTCATGGTCCTGTCCTCCGGCTGCCGACAACACCCCCTCAGAAGAAAAGGATTGGTCGGCCAGGCTGAATGTTTCCAAGTTGTGAATAATGCGAACTGAGATATCCCGAAGACCGGTCTCATCATCATGAATACGAAGAACCAATGGCGTGGTGGGGCCGACCAGCTCGAACGGTTGTTCGAGAGAGATTTCAGGGGCGGTGGAATCTCCCCATCGTGCGTTCCCAATTAATCCCAGGTAAATGGCGATAAGAGCCAGGACGATGATAAACAGCAAGCCTTTTTTAGACACGATCGAGGTAACTCTTCCTCCAGAGGATGGTGCGAGCCGGACAAAAAATGTTCCTCTTCTTATACCATACCCAGCCTTCAGAGCAAGTGTATGATCTGTCTGAAGAGACGGTGAAGCCCGCGCGCCTGATTCACAACCGTAGAAATCGGCTCTCTGTACTCTTGACATGGACAGGATGATCGCCTAGCCTGTGCCGGGCCACAGCCAGGCCTCATGTCTCACATCCCTCCTCTCGGGCCAAGTGTTTCGTCCAGATGGATGATGTGGGAATTCCCGCTCCCTGAATGGTTGATCAGGAGCTTGGTTTCATGGAAGAAGCCGGTGGCTTCTTGGTGACAAACACATTCCCGAACATTTTCTCAATATTCCTTTATTTTGACAAATGGTGTTCCGATATATGTCGGTAGTGCCGAACAGGCGACAGCCTGATCGGCATTTTCTGAATCCACCGTCTTTCCACATGGGGGGCTCATGCCAGGGTTGAGTGATATTCTAGGGTGGTTTTCGAGTGATTTAGCCATCGATTTAGGTACGGCGACGACACTGGTCTATGTTCGTGGAAAAGGCATCGTTCTGAGTGAACCCTCGGTGGTGGCCATCGAAAAACAATCGAACACGGTACTGGCCGTGGGTGTCGAAGCCAAACGCATGGTGGGAAGGACGCCGGGTAATATTGTGGCGATCCGCCCGATCAAAGAAGGGGTCATTGCCGATTTCGCCATGACCGAGCGCATGTTGCATTATTTTATTACCAAAGCCCATAACCGACGGGCGTTCGTCAGACCTCGCTGTATTATTGGCGTTCCATCCCGTATCACCGAAGTTGAGCAACGGGCCGTTCGTGAATCGGCCAGCCAAGCCGGCGCCCGGGAAGTCTATCTCATCGAAGAGCCGGTTGCAGCAGCAATTGGAGCAGGATTACCAATCACGGAACCTTCGGGGAACATGGTGGTCGACATTGGAGGGGGTACCACCGATATTGCTGTCATTTCCCTTGGGGGCATTGTCTGTAGCGAGTCGGTTAAAGTGGCGGGTGATTCCATGGATGATGCCATTATGAGTTATATTAAGCGACGATATAACCTCCTGATCGGTGATCACATGGCGGAAAAGGTGAAAATCGAAGTCGGATCTGCCTATCCGCTAGAACAAGCCAAAACGATGATGGTCAAAGGGCGTGACATGATTTCGGGTATTCCCCGGACGGTCGTGGTGAATGATTCCGAGATTCGAGAAGCATTGGAAGATCCCATACATGCCATCGTGAATGCCTTACGAAACGCGTTGGAGAATACCCCGCCGGAATTGGCCGGAGATATTATCGATAAGGGAGTGGTGATTACAGGCGGGGGTTCGCTGTTGCCTGGCATTGCCACGCGGTTTCAGGAGGAAACCAATCTGCCCATCATTACGGTGGAAGATCCCTTGACCTCCGTGGTGTATGGCGTGGGAAAAGCTCTTGATGAAGTCGATTTGTTCCAAAAGATTCAAAAATTTTGATGGTAGGCTAGGGCAAGGCAACCGAGGCGTTAGGTGCGATCTGAAAAATCTTGCCTTGATGCCCGATCACATAGAGTTCTCCCTCAGGATCTTCCCCAAAAGACGCGATTCGTAGTTCCGTATCCAGCAGTTGTGTGGTCTCCCCGTCGCGATAACCCCAGATTTCTCCGGTACAATAATCTCCGAACACATAGAGCCCTTCTAATGAAGGCACGCGTTTCCCACGATAGACATAGCCTCCGGTCACCGAACATCGTCCCTGTTCGTGCCGGTATTCTGTGACCGGCGGCGTGACCACATGCTGGGCCGGTTCGCAGTTCTTGGCGGGATTGAAACAGTGGGTCCCCTCTAAGAGTCGCCATCCATAGTTATTCCCTTTTGCAATCACATCGATTTCTTCCCAAAGGTTCTGTCCAACATCCCCGGCCCATAATTCCCCGGTCTTGCGGTCAAAGGAAAAGCGCCAGGGGTTGCGAAGGCCAAGCGCAAAGATTTCAGGTTGGCCCGGTTGTCCGACAAAGGGATTGTCGCCAGGGATGCGGTAGGGAGGCGGTCCATCTACATCGATCCGAAGCAATTTACCCAGCAATGACTTTCGATCTTGCGCTCGATTCTCCGGATCACCGCCTGCTCCGCCATCTCCCGTCCCAATATACAAGAATGCATCGGGACCAAAGGCGATCATGCCTCCGTTATGGTTGCTGTAGGGTTGTGGAATGACGAGTCGGATGGTTTCTTGTGGATCTGCTCGGGCGGGGTCGGATGATACTTGGTATTCGGCAATCACTGTGGCCCCGTCCTGTGCCCTGGTGTAATTGACAAAAAACCGGCCATTTTTCGAGTACTGAGGATGGAATGCCAGACCCAGGAGTCCTCGTTCCCCTCCTGTGGACAGCTTTTCAGCGATATCCAGGAAAAGAGCCGGATTCCGTTGGCCTGGAGTCAGGATGACAATGCGGCCATTCTGTTCTACCACGAACAAGCGATTGGTCTGATCTGGACTGGCGGTGAGAAAAACCGGCTTGGAAAAGTCGTGTTCCACCAGGGGTTGCAATCCAATGGGACCTTTGACAGGGGCAGGTTTTCCAGAAAGACTCCAGACCGAGGTTGACCAAAGCCCTACCGCGATCCCTATGACGATTCCCATCATCACGGGGCCCAGGTGCCGATGAAGGGCTGCGGGAAGATGGGATGATTGATTTCGGGAATGGATTGAGCGGAATAGGGATTGCCCGGGAAATCGATGCCTTGTTATAACTTGAGAAGCCATAACGGTAACGTGAAGGAGTGTAAGATGATTTTAAAGTATGAGTCCGATATCTTAGATGATGAAAATGCCCGAGGAAATTTCTATCATGTTTGTCAGGGAAAGGTCCAGGACACGCCGGTCGGCATTCCACCTGAGGATCAGCCCTATGAATGCCCTGCGTGTGGCATTGATCTGGAACAGGAAGACTTTTTGTTAGCGCAAAAACGAGGGTGGTCATAATGTCGGTTGAGACCTCACCCACCTTAGGCAGGGAGGACGGTATGCATTTACCACGTAGCCAGGGAAGAAAAACGGTATCAGTCATGCGCGGTCTCATGATGCTCTGCCCAGCATGTTACGACAGCATTCATGAAGAAAAATTGGTGGATGAAAAAAACTATGTGGCGGATCATGAAACATTTTTTGACGTGATTTGTCCAGGGTGCGAGGATTTGAATCGTCCCCTCATCGACGATATGCTGGGCAGTTCGGAATAGTCCAGGTCACCTCTGACCGGGCATGCTGAACCGGTTCTTTTCCCCCAAACGACCGGGACTTCTATCCGGCCTCCCGACTTTCGCGGGTTCGTTTATCCCTCCTAATTCAATGTAAAAGACCGCATTTGCCTAGAGGCATCACGATTATGTTTTCATGAGATCACGTGCACATGGAGTTTGAGACAAAGACCGCAAATCCATTGAACTTTTTGTGCCGCCATTGCACAAACTGATCTGACGGCCCATCCCATCCAATTGTTCAATCCATTCGCCCTTTCAGCACTTTCCAGGTCGTGAACGTACTTTCTTTGTTCGTTTCCTTAATTCCTGTGCGGATGTGACCGATAAGAAGATGAGAGTAAAAAGTTGTCGTGAAGATTCCCGAGCAGGAGGTGTCCGATGGGAGGCTTCAGAGCTGGTCCACTGATCTTTGCGGTCTTTGGGTTCTCACCCATCTTCCTGATTTCTTCCCCCTCTGCAACATTGTCGTGTGATTCTTTACTCAATCCTTCAGCCTTTCAGGTTACGACTTTCACCCAAAATACCCTCCTTCCCAATGGAATGATGGCCATTCGGTATCCTGAAACGGAGCAGGAGAGCTCTCTCCATGTCAGTGTGCATCGAGTGTTGATGGTGATTCCTGGACTACAGGAATCCCTTCCTGAAGCTTCGGATATGCACTATCGAATCGTTGAAGGGGATGGCACGATTGGATGGATAACCTACATCCTTTCGGCCCATGCACTTTTCTATGGTGTGGGTGAAGATTCCTTAGGTTTTCCCGAAAAGATTTGGATTGATCCCGAAGAAGAT
Organism: uncultured Nitrospira sp.; assembly: GCA_964494125.1. Classification (GTDB taxonomy): domain Bacteria; phylum Nitrospirota; class Nitrospiria; order Nitrospirales; family UBA8639; genus Nitrospira_E. The sequence continues at coordinate 11,471 of CAZBQO010000007.1, forward strand.
GGCCTGAATGGTAATGAACATATCAATGGCAGAGAGCCTGATTCGAGGAAATGAGAGTGTCATCTGCTACCTAAGGTAGGCTTACGGACCGCCTAATTCATCGAGCAGGCGCCTGGTCCACGGGGATCTCCGCAGGATCCGCAACTGCCTGGATCAACAATGTTCATTCCACTGCCTGTCCCGCCTACGGCAAATCCCGTCAACTGTTTCTCTAGGCTAGAGGCCTGACATTTCGGACATTCCGGGATGGTTGAGCCATGGACAAGCATCTCAAATTGATGCGAACATTCCTGACATCTATAGGCAAAGATCGGCATGGGTTCTGGACCTCCTTTTGAATGAAATGGTACATCTAGTATAGGCAATCATGTGGGATGAGGACAATGGAGGTTCGCGAAAAGGAGTGGCCTCCGGTCATGATGGAGAAGGAGAAAAAGATGTATCAAGAGGAGGAATCGTTTAACCTAAGATTTTCCCTGGAAGCCAACTTCCCGGATGAATATGAGGGCGAGGAGGATGAGAGGGCATGGCTCGCCCATTGGGAAGAAACCGTGAAGCCTGCTATTGTGAAAAGTATATTCCGCACATTGGAACAGTATCCCGACTGGGTGGCCCGTTTTCGCAATCGAGGGAAGGCAGCTACGGACGAAATTGAAATTGTCTTAGAAAAAACCTATACCGATTCTTCATTGAATTAACCCCATGATGTTCTGGTCATTCGCCAAACGATCTGTGATTTGCGGTATCGCCTGGGCGTGTATGACCGGATGGCCTCTCTCTGCATATGCGCAGAATCTCACCTATTCCCCCACGCCGAGTAATCCGGTTGGGCGCGCTCCGCAAGCCATTACCGCAGGAGATTTCAATGGGGACGGATTGTCGGATATCGCGACGGTTAACGGCACATCTGACGATGTCTCAGTCCTATTAGGCAACGGCAATGGCACCTTTCGATCGGCTGTGTCCTTTGGTGTCGGGAAAATTCCGCTGGCGGTCGTTGCCGCCGATATGGATGGTGATGGCCTCCTTGATCTGGTTCTGGCCTTGAGCGGAGCTGATCAGGTGGTTGTGCTGAAGGGTGAGGGCACAGGCATGTTCCAGAAGCTGGCCAGCCAGGGGGCAGGCAAGGGGTCGACCTTTTTAGCGGTTCGGGATGTAAACGGGGATGGGTGGAGTGATGTGGTGGCGATCAATAGCGGACGATTTGGGTATTACCCGCCTTTTGATCTCTCGGTGCTCTTGAACGATGGGAAGGGCGGACTGTTGACCCCTGTGACCTATGAACAGGACGGACGGGACGGCATGTTTCCCACAGGGGTGCTGGTCGAGGATCTGACCGGTGATGGAAAGCCTGACCTTGCGGTGACATGGAGTCAGCCGAGTTGGCGGTCCCCGAACGGGCTTGTTTCCATTCTGAAGAATACCGGTAATGGGAAGTTTGTCCTTGAGAAGGAACTCAAGCCGGGCTTCACCTTAAGCGCGATCCAGGGGGCCGACATCAACCAAAATGGATTGGTGGACCTGGCTGTAACCAGTCTTTTTTCGGATACCGTACGCATTCTGCTCCAGCGCGAGGGGGGATCGTTTACCGAATTGGATCCCATTAAGGTGGGTTTTGCGCCGGTGGGAGTGGTGTTTCGTGATTTCGACGGAGATCAAGAGATGGACATGGTTGTGGTCAATCGTGATTCCAATAGTTTGTCGATTTTATTGGGGAATGGAGCCGGACTGTTTACCTCGGCGGGCCATTTTGGTGTCGGAGCCACACCTTCAGCAGTGGTAGTGGAGGATTTTGATCAAGACCAATTTCCCGATCTGGCCACGGCCAGCACGAATGTCGATGGCGTGTCGGTCCTGCTGAGCGGAGATGGGGCTATCCCCCTCCCAAGCCTGAGCACGGATGTCATGGTCTTTGAGATGGAGTCGGGTCAGGAGGCGAATCCTTCAGCCTCTCATCACATGATGCGCGTCTCCAACATCGGGTTGGGACTGCTCAAAATTGTGGAGGTGAAGATTACCGGCAATGAAGCGGATGCCTTTTCTGTTGCGGATAACACCTGCGCGGATGTGACCTTGCATACCGGCGATTCGTGCACGCTCCAGGTCGGATTCGCTCCACACGAACCGGGAATCCACCATGCCATGCTCACGATTCACGATAATGCCAGCGGTAGTCCACGACGCGTCGTGTTAAAAGGCCTGGTGAAAAGTTAAGAAAGCGCGTTTGTTGGAATGCATGTATAGCTGAACCAGCCCCTTTCCCCTCCCTTCCCATCACGCCATGTGATTTCTGCGCTTCAAACCGATCCGACAATCCGGTATGCTCTCTTTCCATTCCTTGAATGGTCTGTTGAATATTTCAAACACCTTGCTGTTTCATCAGCATATGAATACCCAAGGCTCACCAGACAAAATAGTGGAGTGTTCAAAAAGGCTCGTCCCGTCCTGTCCTGAGTCATGTCGAATAGAAGGCCGCAGCCGCTTGGACGAGCGGAGCGTACGGAGGAGTACGTGAGCACGGCCAGGCGGCGGGAACGCCGCTGGCGGCATTTTTCAATACTCCCCTGAAGAAGAGTGTGTTCGATGTCGACTTTTGGCCAATCGAGTCAAAATGTATGGGTAGGGATAGATATCGGAGGGACCTTTACCGACTTTGTCATCTATTCCTCCTCGGACCAATCTCTCCAGCGATTTAAAATTCTTTCGACCCCGTCCGACCCTGCGGAAGCGGTCCTGCAAGGGTTAGCCCAACTTCCTCACCATCCTGGTCGTCATATTGTGCATGGTTCCACCGTCGCCACCAATGCCATTCTGGAGCGCAAAGGGGCGCGAACGGCTCTCATTACGACAAAAGGCTTTCGCGATGTGCTGCTCATTGGACGGCAAAATCGTCCTGAGTTGTACGACCTGTTCCCTGTCATTTCTCCGCCCTTAGTTCCGCGTGAATGGTCATTTGAAATCTCGGAGCGGGTGGATTGTGAAGGGAGCATCCTGACGCCTCTTCATGAACAAGGCCTCGTCTCAATTCTTGAAATGTTACGGCATGAGGCGATTCAGTCGGTGGCCGTATCGTTTCTGTTTTCTTTTGTGAATCCTGCTCATGAGCAATGGGTGACAAAGCGATTGCGTGACGAAGGATTCTTTGTGACGGGTTCCTCCGAAATCCTGCCGGAATTTCGGGAATATGAACGAACCAGTACGACGGTGGTGAATGCCTATGTGTCTCCGGTTCTTGATACCTATTTGGGCCGGTTAGAACGGGAGATCAAACCGACCGAGTTTCATATTGTGCAATCGAACGGGGGGCGTATTTCCGTCGCCCAAGCGCGAGGGCATGGTGTCCGTTCCATTCTGTCTGGTCCGGCCGGAGGTGTGGTGGGCGCGCGATACCTGGCAGGGTTGGCGGGCTTCACCCGGATTTTGACGTATGATATGGGCGGGACGTCCACAGACGTGGCGTTGGTTCATGAGACGATTCATGTCACGACCGAAGCCAAAGTCGGGGGGAATCCCATCCGGGTGCCAGTCATCGATATTCATACGGTCGGTGCCGGAGGTGGCTCACTGGCCACCGTCGATGCGGGCGGCAATCTCCGTGTGGGACCTCAAAGTGCCGGAGCGCAACCGGGTCCGGTGTGTTATGGGCGGGGCGGGACCATCCCGACGGTCACGGATGCTCATGTGGTTTTAGGGCGATTGCCGAACGACGGGTTTTTAAGTGGGCGGATGAGATTGAATGTCGAGTCGGCACAACAGGCGTTTGATGAACTGAGCCGACAGATGGTTTTGGTCCCTCGTTCCGGCTTGGATGTCCGGCAGACCCTGGCCTTGGGTATGATCCAAATTGCCAATGTTCATATGGAGCGCGCATTGCGTGTCATTTCAGTGGAGCGGGGAGAAGATCCCAGGGAAACTGTCCTGGTGGCATTCGGTGGGGCCGGCGGATTACATGCCTGCGATCTGGCCAGAGCACTAGGTATTCCACATGTGTTGGTGTCGCCCATGGCCGCCACGCTCTCTGCTCTGGGCATGTTGGCTGCGGAGGTGCAATTGGATTATGTCCAGACGGTGATGCTGCCGGGAAACACGCCGATTGAGATTCTTGAGGAGTGCACGCAACCGTTGGTTGATCAGGGGCAAGAGGACTTACATCGGGAAGGGGTGGATCCTGACCAATGGGTTCTCTCTCGAACCGTCGATGTCCGTTATGTGGGTCAATCCTTCGACTTAGCGGTGCCGCTGACCTCAATGTTCCACGAGGAATTTCATCGAATTCATTGTGCGCGCTATGGCTATAGTCAGACAGAAACTCCAATCGAAATCGTGAATGTACGCGTCCGGGCAGTCGGTCATGTGACGCCGCCCACCATTCCCACCAGGCCGCTAGGGTCAGCCGATCCGACTGCAGCTCAATGGGAAGATCGTCCGGTGGTCTTGCCTCAAGGGATGCAACCGGTCCCGCATTATTGGGGAGCCCGCTTGCGTCCGGGGCATGAAATCCATGGCCCGGCCATTCTGGTTCTGGATGATACCACCATCTATCTTGGACTCACGGATCACGCAGCGATTGATACCTATTCGAATATTCTCATAAAGGTTGGAGCCACCGATGGATGATCCTATTCGCACCGAAATGATGAAGCACCGGTTGGTGTCCGTGGCCGAGGAAATGGGCGCTCGCCTGCAGAGGGCTGCCTTCTCGCCCAACATCAAAGAACGCTGTGATTTTTCCTGTGCCGTGTTTGATGCATCCGGAAATCTGGTCGCGCAAGCGGCGCATATCCCGGTGCATCTTGGAGCTATGCCCCTGTCGGTCCAAGCCTGCCTTGAGTCCTTGACGTTGGCGCCTGGCGATGTGGCCATGGTCAACGATCCCTATCGCGGGGGCACACATCTTCCCGATCTCACTGTGGTGTCGCCCGTTTTTGTGGAAGACACCTCTCCTCCCACCCTCTTGGGGTTGGTCGCCAATCGTGCGCACCATGCCGACATTGGGGGAATGTCGGCGGGGTCGATGCCGTTGTCACAGGAAATTTTTCAAGAAGGACTCATTATCCCCCCGGTGAAACTCATGGTGGGCCATAAAAAGAATGATGACATCTGGCGGATGTTATTGGCGAATGTCCGTACTCCGGAGGAACGCATGGGTGACCTCCAGGCTCAATTGGCCGCGAATCAGATTGGAGGTGAACGGATGCGAGCGATGGCTGAACGGTTTGGCGCGCAACCGCTGCTCGCGGAAATGGATGCCCTGCTTCGTTACAGCGAACGCATGACCCGCCAGTTAATCAGCATGTTACCCAATGGCTGCTACCGTTTTGAAGATGCTCTGGATAACGATGGATTCACCGAGAAACCTGCCGTCATTCGTGTGGCCATCATGATTGAAGATGAACAGGTCACGGTGGATTTTTCGGGAACTGATGCGCAACGGCCTGGTAGCATCAATGCCGTCTATCCGGTCACGTTGTCCGCAGTGGCCTATGTGTTCCGATGTGTGCTCGGGTTGGATATCCCTGCCAATAGCGGATGTTTGCGGCCGATTCACATCATCGCGCCGGTAGGCACATTGGTAAACGCCAGACCTCCTGCCGCGGTGGCGGCCGGAAATGTCGAAACCTCCCAGCGAATTGTGGATGTGTTACTTGGAGCCCTGGCGAAAGCCTGTCCTGACCGTATTCCGGCGGCCAGCCAGGGCACAATGAATAATCTCACCATCGGTGGATGGGATCAACGACACAACCGGCCCTTTGCCTATTACGAAACCATTGGCGGTGGTATGGGTGCGGGTCCTGAATTTGACGGGGCGAGTGGCCGCCACTCACACATGACCAATACCCTGAACACGCCGGTGGAAGCGGTGGAGTACGCCTATCCGTTTCGAATTGCTCGCTATGCGTTGCGGGAGAAGTCCGGAGGAAGCGGTCAGCATCAAGGCGGGGACGGGATCGTGCGGACCTATGAATTTCTTCAGCCTGCCGCGGTGACGCTGTTGTCCGACCGACGGATTACCAAGCCCTATGGATTGGAGGGAGGCGCACCAGGAAAGTCCGGTCGGAATCAAGTCAATCAAACCGGAATCGAAAAAGAGGTCAGTGGAAAATGTTCATTCTCCGTTGAAGCAGGTGATGAACTCACCATCGAAACCCCCGGCGGCGGTGGATATGGCATCACTTAGAATCTTGGTAAGTTGGGGGAAAAGCGATCCTACAATTATGGAAAACTTCCAAAGAGAAACCTCATTCATGAGACGGTGTCTTCCTTCGTCAAGCTCTCAGGCAAAAGCTCTTACGGAAAAAATCAACAACCTCGTATCTGAATAGATACAAATCGTATCTCAGGGCCTAACCGAATCCACCCCATTCTTGCCTTTGAAAATTCTTCTCGCCGTTCCGTTGTCTTAACAGCACAATAGTTTTAAGGAGTTGGAATAGTTGCCCATTAATCGGCAGCGTACGGAATGGCTTTTGCTGTTACTCTACAATGGCACAGAAATAAGTGAAGCTTAGCCTTACAACTCCCGGGATTACCGCAGTGGCGTATGACAATATCCTGGACTATGACCATATCTCACAGTTGCCGACAGAAAACGGTGTGTGGGGTGATCCGGGAACCCCATATCATCCAGACATCCCTTGGAATCCTGCGCCGTGGATGGTGCGGCATAACATCTATCTGGCCAATGAATTGGACCAGACTATTTATTTTGGATATTTCTATGAGTAAGGCCGTGAGACAACTCAGAGCAACACCCTCATTCTTCCCCTTCACGAAGTTCTGCAATGCAGAAAGGGGTCAGGCATGAAAAATTTCACCAGGAGGTCCATGATGATGAAACATGCAAGATGTCGAACTCATACCATCCTTGGCTTGGCTGCAATACTTTGCGTCCCACTTGGTGTGTATGGCCGGTCTGATAGTAATCAGGGGATACCCATTCAAGAGGCCGGTCAAGCAGGAGTATTGATTGGAGAAGTTAAGAATCAGGACGCCAAGGGTTTTTCGTCCATGCATAATGGACGGGTTCAGTGGCGGCTGCCTTTCACTCCACTCAAATTTTCACGAATAGATCGTCGGCGTGATGTTTCAATACGGCTTGTGGCGCTTGATTCTGTTGATGGGCCACCGCCTTGTGGGGCGGATGGCTCTTGTAACTTGAACGCTTGCTCTGCGGATCCGGATTGCCCCGCCGGCCTTCCACAGCAGGAGAGTGAAAGCGAGCCCTACGAATCTCCGCATGATGAAAAAGGCATTGGGGGGTCAGTTTGGCTGACTACAGGTCCTGACGGATTTGAGGGTGGACATTCCTGTGATTTTGACAAAGGCACTTGCAACATCAAAGTGACCTGGAGTGTGCAGCCGGATAAATATGATAAATGGAAAATCTGCTGGAAGGATTGGGGCGATACCTTTACCAATGCGTGCGACGTGAACCAAAAAATTCGAAAATTTGAAAACAATTTTTATGTCATTCCTGACTTGAAGGAAGACCATCACTATCGTATTCGGCTCGAAGGTCGAAAGGATTCAAATGATAAGTGGAAATGCCTGGCCAAGGCGCGATTGCGTAATGTTCACTTGAACGGGACCAATATCGGAGGAGTGGTGCCATGCATCGTGCCGTAATTTTGTTATTGAACACGTGAAATTTCAACTCTGGTCTCATTGGCGAAGGGAAAAGTTTTGTCAATGAACTATTAGGAAATATCGCTTTGATAAAGATCGGTTGAACGGACAATACGAGGGGGGTAGGCTGACGATATAGGTGAAGGTAAATAAGTGGGTTCGTACAACTAACTCCATTTTCCATCCAATGCCGGCAGGTGTTCGCACGATTTTTATCCCTATAGGGACTCCTATTTGGTTTTTCTGCTACTTCCTCCTCTTATAGTGTGAAATCGATCATCGTGCCTCTATGTTTTACCATTAGGCGTTCAATGTTTTATTTTGATAAAAGTTGCAGGCAAGAGAGTTCATTGCTATGCAACCTATAGGATATTGCTAGAACACTTTTCCTCAATTTCCCGCTAGTGTTCCTGCCTGGGTAAAGTTGCCCTCCCATAGGCCGATAATGCAAAGGGCATTGTTCTCCGGGTATTCCCTCAAAATCTTTTAGTCAAGGGTCTTCGCAGAGATCAACACTTCCAAGAACGCATGGAATGAGGTTTTCACTCCATGCCACTATTGAGGGACTTTGATGGAAGGGTTTCATGGGAATCTCATCAGGTTGGGGGAACTTCACAATCCTCACCAAGGAAACACTCACATTTTTCGCAGGAGGGTTTAACAATGAGAACCACGATATTGGGTGCGGGTTGTCTTGTTTTTAGCATGGGAATGGGAAGTGTTGTGAGCCAGGTGAATGCTCAAGAGATTTGCCGAACGGCCGGATTCTGGGGCACTCATGCAGGCGAGGAGAAAGCGGGTAGTACCAACATTTCAGAAGAAGTGATCCGAGCCTGGTTGTCAACCACCAATTCCTATGATCAAACGACGACGGATAAGTGTACCTATGAAATGGATGGCACGGTAATTTGTAATTTTGAACCGCCAGGCCAGGCGGGAAGTCCGAAAGCCTGTCGAGATGCGAAGAAGAATGACATCACCCTGTTGAATAATTTCCCCATCGGATATGAGGGAATTGATATTTGTGGACAAATTATTTCCGTAGACTCCAATGGCCCTGAACAAATTCCTCCCGTCCTCGAAGCGTTATGCGTATCCCCGGGCGGGGACTCGAAGCTTCAGCTCGGTCGCCAATTAACGGCCGCAGCACTGAATTGCCTACTCAGTGGAGGGGGGAGCGATTGCACGGGTACCTCCATTGAACCAGTCTTTGCAGCCTGCAATTCGACCTGTGTGGTTTCCGGCCAGGAAGACCAGGTGAACACCTGTATTGAAAAATTGGATTGCTTTAACAACGGTGGCGCATGGAATGAAGATGATCCTCAGGCCATGTATTGCCAAATGGATGTTGCAGAATCATGTCATGACCAGCCACTGATCGGAACGGTCATGAGCGACTCCGGAGAGCCGGAGGATCCTGGCCTCCCCCCTCAGTAATTTCAAAGGAGGTTCCACATGCAAGAAGCCCTTAGTTCCTGGTCCAGAACCCAGGAATTGAAGGGCCTTGCCAGGATAGATCAATGCACAACCAAATCCTTAACGGAGGATAGGGCTGATGAATGTGAGGAGGTCCATAATTTTTGCCAATGTCCTGGGCTTATTGATGGGTCAGATAGGGTTGCTCACGGAATAAATGAACGCCGGGTATTTCATCAAGAGCTGGAAAGGTCAAGGAACAGTACGGGCTGATGCCAATGGCGTGAAAAGAAACGACAGCCGGTTACAGCGTCGGCTTGAGCCTGGGAATTTTGTGTGGAAATGTTCTTGTGCCGATCGATAAATTTCTCCTACCTCTACC
>CAZBQO010000007.1:20994-36866 GCA_964494125.1 uncultured Nitrospira sp.
GAATTTTGTGTGGAAATGTTCTTGTGCCGATCGATAAATTTCTCCTACCTCTACCCCTACCGCTACTCGTCCGGTCATGCCAAGGAGACGTGCACCACTATACAGTCGCTTGAATGCCGCTCTCTTGTGAAGCCAGTATAGAACTTCAGATAGGCTAGATGGTCCTCTCCGAAAATATTTTGTTTGGAAGGACGGAAGGGATATTCCCAGAAGGAGAAGCTCGTGGTATGCTTTCTTCGATCAAATTGAAGGGCAAATTTCAGATTGAATCGTGGTCTTGTGAGGGTTTTGTATTGAATAAGCTCTTGGCTAAAGTTTATCTCGTGACCCCTGCCTAGGGAATTAAGGAACTTCCATCCCGCGAACGTGTGTTCTCTTTCATGGCCGAGCTGAAACCCGGGAATCCGGGTTCACTCACCGATTCCTGCAGCGAGCTCATGCTCGCCCCTATCCCACATTAGTTGGGCCTCTTTCGACGCATCTTCAGAGTCTCGCTAAGCAACACTTCAGCCATTATGGTGTATCCGGACTTGGGATTTCCTACCGTATGTTACCAAAATTTCTCAACCGAAAATTCAGTTTGCCATCGGACCGGAAAAGCTTGGCGCCAGGGATCAGGGAGTCTCATTTCAGACGCATGCATGATTCCGGAATTTTCTTAAGATTCTCTGGATACTTAGTCGATGTCGTTGATGGCTTTTGGACTTTCGGCTCGGCGACTTTGATTCCCTTTTAATCACCATTGTCACAGGAGTGGAATGTGCAGACCAGTTTGGTTGATTCCGGTTTCGAAAATGAGAAAGTTTCTGTTCTCGCATGTGCTCCATCGCTTCGCCATGAGTTGGCGGTGGCTGATTGCCGTGGTCTGACCCCAAAACTCGAGCAGTTTCTGTCCGGTCGTCCTGAGACACCGTTTTTAGCCCTTGATCTTGAGAAGGTCCGAAATAAGTATCTTGAGCTTCAAGGAGAATTTCCTCATGCAGCGATTCATTATGCGGTGAAAGCCAATCCGGCCCCGGAAATAATTCAACTGTTAGCCACGTTGGGCTCACGATTTGATATTGCAAGCCGGTATGAACTGGATTTGTGTTTGTCTCTCGGGGTCCCGGCCACCTGGCTGTCGTATGGCAACACGGTTAAAAAAGAGGTGGATATTGCGTATGCCTTTGGCTGCGGGGTCAGGCTCTTTGCCTTTGACAGTGTGGCCGAACTCGAAAAATTGAGTCGACAGGCGCCTGGCGCGGGAGTGCAATGTCGAGTCTTGAGCCAAGGGAAACACGCGGATTGGCCTCTTTCTAGAAAATTCGGCTGTGACTTGGTCATGGCGTATGATTTGCTCCTCAACAGTCGTAACCTCGGGTTGAACCCCTTAGGAGTGACGTTCCATGTGGGATCTCAACAAACCGATCCGCAGCAATGGGTCGAGCCTCTACAGGAGGCTGCAGAATTGTACCGGCAATTGAGGAGACAGGATCTTGAGCTGGAATGGATTAATATTGGCGGAGGACTTCCGGCTACCTACCAAACGACTCTTCGGCCATTTTCGCATTACGCCCAAACCATTCAACAGGCTGTACAGCAATCATTTGGTGTCACACCTCCTCAACTGATGATTGAACCCGGTCGATTTCTGGTGGCGGATGCGGGAGTGATACAGAGCGAGGTCATCCTGGTGGCTCACAAATCCCGCGAAGATGTTCGGCGATGGGTGTATCTCGATATCGGTAAGTTTGGCGGTTTGGCTGAAACGATGGATGAATGTATTAAGTATCGCCTACGAACCCTCCGTGAGGGTCCAACCGGACCGGTGGTTTTGGCGGGTCCCACTTGTGACAGCGCGGACGTGTTATATGAAAAAACCTCTTATGAGTTGCCCCTGAATTTGGCTATCGGGGATCGAATAGAAATTTTAAGTGCCGGTGCCTATACCAGCAGTTACGCGTCTGTGGGGTTTAATGGATTTCCTCCCTTGCGGACCTACTGTCTCTAACCGATAGCCCGGTTATTGTAGTGAGCTCATTCCACCGGTCATCCGGGTGCGAAGGCCGTTGATTTATTTCCCTTTGTTTTCTACAGTCTTTTACTGATTCAGGCAGCGCTACAGGGCGGTTTCGTCCACATCCAAGGGCTGAAAGGCCCGGGCCACGTCCTTCTTGGTGAACGAAGAAGGCTGCCTGATTTTCAGACGAAGAGGAGAGGGTAAATTGTATTAATTGTTCCTTTTTTAATACATTATATAGAATGCTAGGATCTTTTTCCCGAAAAACTAGGGATTTCACCAGTTGTGCATGAGATAGAAACTCTTATTAACTCTTTAGAAAGAGCTAAAGAGCACTGAAATAAGAATCATCTTTATGATAGGGGAAATTCCTAGAAACCAGGGAGGGTTCGATGTATAGGGAACGTTGGTCGAAGGCCATGTGGGAAGAATTTCTGAGCAGGATTTTTTCAGGGGATCATGTCTCGTTTATTCCCCATAAAATCTTTCGTTGGGATGAAAATGGGATCTATCAGGATTGTTTTTTCCCTGTTCCCTGTCAACACCTTTTAGGTGGAGAACATCTTCTTGGACGGACCATCAATGAGGTCTTACCTAAAGACTCAGCCAGAAGTTTGAAAAAGGCCCTGATCAAAACGCTGAAAACCCAACGGCCCCAAGATGTTCAATTGGTTTTTCCAACCCTGGGAAAGACGGTTGTCGCGGTGGTCCGGTTATTTCCTTATGAGTCTGAGGCATTGGGCTTCATAACAGATCATTACCTAGATGGTTGTCCCGTCATCTCGGTTTCCCCGCAGGATCCCTCCTTGTCCTTTCTGAAAAGCTCCTCGACTTATACCATGTAATTCGTGTGGGAGAAATCTTCTGAAAATTTCTCCCGATGATCGGGCTGGCAATTGGTGGGAATTCTCTGCGGTTGTCCTGACAGGGCTGCTGCATCTTGTATTCAAGAGTCTTGATGTAAAGGGACTCTTTATAGCCTTGGCCGGTATTTGTTGGATGAGCTATGTGATCTGGCAGGTTCGGCAAGATCCGACGAGGTGGGAAAATTGGGGATTTCGCACCGACAATCTTCGACAAGCCTTTATGTGGCCATCGCTATTATTTGCCGGGTCGGGATTAGCCATGGCCTGGTATGGCATCGTGGCCGGTCGAGAGCTGTGGCAAGGCCACATGCTGGTACTGTTGTTTCTGTATCCTTTATGGGGAATTCTTCAGCAGTTTCTTGTGCAGGCGTTGGGTGTCGATAATCTCATGAAAATCTTTCCTCAGCATGGCCTGCGGCTGGCCATGCCCATTGGGGTGATTCTGTTTGCTCTGGTCCATTTTCCCGACTGGTGGCTGACGTTAGCCACCGGCCTTATGGCCTGCTTTTTTATCCCGTTCTATATTCGTGATCGGAATCTTTGGCCACTGGGGCTCTATCATGGCTGGCTGGGCACGTTTTTTTATCTCTGGGTTCTTGCCCGCGACCCCTGGGTATCCGTTTTCGGAAGATAGGCACCCACTTGACGAGTTTGATGAGAGCGGAGTAGAAAAAGAACCATTGTTGTCGATGTGAAGGGAGAGGTATGGCTATGGAAAATAATCCGCTCGTAATTTCTGATCAAGAACGGTTGCAGCTTTTGTATGAACGGTTTCGGGATGTGTGTTTGGTGGAAAAGGAAGTGTGGACGGAAATCTATATGCCCCGGCAAACGGAGAAGGGCATGGTGCTCACCAATCAACACGAATGTTATGAAGTGATCATTGATGATGAAGCGGTTGAAAATGCACTGGAGGCCAATATTCCATTAGGTTCGAAGGCGTTGGGCGCGGCGATTCAGGAGTATAAAGACCATATTTCGTTTCGAAAAAAATAGTTCGTATAGTCGAGCAGGGTGGATAAAAGCCTGATGGTTACCGTCATGACTATTTCCAGCTCTTCTCCAGCGTGGCTATCAAGGTCCTACAGGATGCAACCGGCTTAACCCGGCCCTCATTCGGATTTCTTTAGTTCGAGAATTGAAAAATATTGAAGCGTTTCCCCCTCTGCTTTTTTGGGCAGAGGGGGAACAATGGTGATGACCCTGGAGCGGACAGCGCCTTTTTGGGCCCTGACACGTTCTTTAATTGGGGAGAGGTTGATTACGTTGCCGCAATCGCTTCTTTCGCAGGCGCTGTGACTTTGGCTGGAGCAGGCGTGACCTTTTTAGCTTTTTCGGTATCCTGATAGGCTTTGTCTTGCGCCATCCAATCATGTCTGAGTTTTTCAGAGATGATTTTTGTGCTTTCCAGCATTTCCGGGATTTTGGTCAGGGTTTTGTCATGGGCTTCCATGGCGAAGCCGATGTGGTTCGAGCTGTATTGATCGAATTGCACGCGAATGATTTCCACGTTCGGAAGAATATCCGAAAACCGTGCGGTATAGGTTTTTCCCTTCGCCGTTAAGCTTGTGCCGTCTTCTTCCACCAGGGCCTCGGTGCCTGCCGGTACAGTCTTTCCCGTAAATTTATGCAACTTTCCAAAATCTCCAATGGCATAGCGTGTGATTTCGGTTCCCATGTGACCCACCCCTTGTTGTGTGTTGATGATAAGAGCCTCGGACTAGACAGACGGGGTGTGAGTGTATTTGAGTTGTGGTCCAGACAAAGACACCATACATTCCGGTATGTCTCGAATGGGTTTATTATGAAGCCTCCAGGGCTAGAGAGCAATGGGTCAGATTTCCAAAAAGGTGAGTGGAACATCCCCTCAACCGCCTTCACGCAGGAGTCGAACAGCGTTAAAAAGAGGCCCTATGGAGTCACTTGCAGTACGTATTGATCTCAGACCACTCAGCGTGAAACGGGAAGGCTTGATAGGTCATGGAGGCTGGTGGCAGCAAGGACTTCAGGTGTGCCAGGCGGTCTTGGGTCGCTGGATGGGTCGAAAGATAACGAAGGACGTCGTTTGCAGGTTGTTCTTTCCCAAGTTTAGCGAAAAAGGTGATCATCCCATCGGGATTAATCCCCGACCGTTGTAATAACCGGAATCCCTGTTCATCGGCTTGGTCTTCCGCCTCACGGCTATAGGACAGGGTCTGAAGAGTTTGGGCGGCTTGGAGTGCATATGCCACCATGCCGCTGGCATCCCCGCTAAGGGCGGCGATGACGAAAGCCATCGACACATGCCGCACGATAAGGTGCATGGTGTGTCGAAGCAGAACGTGTTGAATTTCATGAGCCAACACTCCCGCGAGTTCTTCGGGTGAGGCCGTGTCTTGTAGGAGACCACGAAAGACCATGACATATCCGCCCGGGGCAGCCATGGCGTTGATGACCGGGCTATCCACCACGGTCACCTGAAATTGATAGGGAAGGTGGTCGATGGAACTGGTCAGGGCCGTCAATATGGAGTCGACCGCGTGGATCAGTTTCGGGTTGTGGCAAACCGGTTTCCCGGCTGTGACTTCCTGTTGAACAAATTGGCCCAACTGAATTTCCCAGGAAAGCGGAATGGCGGCGGTGATTGGCTGGGCCAATGAGGGAATACCCCAGGTGAAAATGCCATACACGATGGGGATGCTGGCGACTGCGGCCAGCACCGTCCAATACACACGAGTGTGTCGTGTGCGGGGATGATGAAAATGACTGGCGTGTGATCCGCCATGCTCGTGAATTGCCAGCAGAATTTTGGGGCTGGGGATGACCAGAGTTTCGCCAATTCCGGTCCCTCGCTCAAATCGTACTTCTTCTCCGGAATAGCGCCCCTGGGTCTGTCGAAGATCATGATAGTTCCATGTCGTGGTTGTGTGGTCAGCAAAGTGAAGGGTCAGGCCGACACCTGTAACGGTAATGGTCACAAACTGTGGAACTACTGATTGCCCGTCATAATAGGACCCTTTCCATTTGGTGGGATATGCCATGATCGAATTGGGTTAGCCTACGGAACGCATGAATCGTCGATGGATGGAAAGGTTAATACCGGGAGGATTGGGGCGACCATGCACGATGGCCAAATTAGCCTAAATCAAACCCAGCGTCAAAGTATCCCGCAAGCTCTTCTCCGGTGGGTGACGCATCCAGGGTTTCCTGTTCAATGCGTTGAAAATCTAACGGGCCTTGAAGGCTCAGATGATAATAGAGAAATTGGAGATTCCGGACCTGGACCCACGGCCAGGCTAATCCAAACGTGAGAATGAGCATGAGGAAGTTCGTCATCCGCAACTCCATGAGATTCCAGGTGGAGGCCGAAAAATGAAAATGGGCGTCTCCAAAATCTGAATGATTCCATTGGTACCGTTGCTTGGCTACCTGCAGGTAAAACCATGGAAGCAGCAGCGTGAGCAATCCGGTGATGAATAGGGAATTAAAAAAAATGTCTCGCCAACCTTCGGATGGCCATTGGGCGAGGATGTTGAGACCGTCAGGCCCCGCGTTAATCCCGATGAGTGTGATCATAATGATCATGCTGAAGGCGAGGGATGTGACATAGATCCTCAGGAGTCCGCTTCCCGTTCCGGAATAGGTGAATGGGCGATTACCAAAGTAGGTGTGAGCGACGAGAAATTTTCTTCTGGCATTTTCGAAAAATGGGTAATAGATGCCGGCGGTTAACAAGGTCAGTACGCTTCCCAGGACCCATATTTTCGTATAATCTTTCACGTGCCCCCGAAAGGAGAAACGAATTGTTCCCAACGAGGTTCGACTCAACCGATAACGATGCGATCCAACCACGGCGACTGGAATGAAGCACAAGGCCATGGTCCCTGCAAGTGCATTGGGAATCCAAGTCGGAATCTGGTCCCATATGAGAGGAACGAGACTGAGGAAAGCATAAGGAAGACCGAAAACCAAAAACGCTTTTGACCAGCCCTTCAATAATTCCTGAGGAGTTCCATGATAGGAAAAGCGAGTGTGGGCAAAACTGGTCTGACTGCTCAAAAATTGGCGAATACGCACTCTTCCCCAAAAAGAATATAGGCCAAGTGTCAGTAATGTGAAAAAGGTATTGACAATGAAAATGCCAAAGAGCGTTCGCCCCCGCCCCCAAAAAATGGGATGGTGGATGGGAAACAAATCGGAATCGTCCGACTCGTTGTCAGGGCCGGAAGGGGGTATCCCGTGAAGGGCCTGGGTCTGGTCTCTCTGATCAGGGCTCCAAGTGGCCAAATCAGAACTACCTTCAGCCGATGAATCTGTTCTATAAGTGGTCAACGGCTTTTGAGATTCTGATGAAATGAAGGAACGATCTGTGCTGAGTAGTGGCTCATTGGAGTGGTTCACCGATTCCTCTTGTGGAGAATGAAGCGCGGCTCCACATTGCGAACAGGTCTCTCTACCATTTCTGACCGACCCGCATGTTGTGCAAAGCAACGCGGGCGTCAATTCCATCGAGCAGGCGCCTCCGTCTTGATGGGGTTCATCAGTGGTGGCCTTTTGGGATACAAGGTTTCACCTATCTGGGTCTATCGGTCCTATCTGATACAATCCTAAGGCTGTTTTTTCAACTCAATTGTCCCGGGCGAGCGAGGGAAGAGTTATGCAGAAGAGTATAGTCAAAATGTTCCTGATCATCATAAATGTTTTTGCTGCGGTGGGTTGTGCCGATCTCTCACATCAGATTCCTCAAGTGGATGAGAATGGACCTGACCCCTCCCATCCGCCTCGACAACTTCAAGATCTTGCCGGGATCTGGGAATATGCAGATAAAACCGGGTCCAATACCATCACCTTAAATGAAGAGGGGAAAGGGCATTATGAGTGGGAGGATGGCTGGTTTGAAACCCATGAACTGAAGGATGGGGTATGGAAGGGCAAATGGATGCAGGCGGGGAACGATCGGGAAGGAGGGTTTGAGCTGAAGTGGTTAGATGGTTCGCCGGTAGCCCAGGGACGTTGGTGGTACACCCGCATTGGCCAGGATCACAACCCTCTTGAGCCTGGAGGTACCTTTACCATGCAACGGATATCCTCGTTCCTTACAGGTGGGAAGTAGCCTCATCGCGGTATTTCCATAACGAGAGAAGAATCAAGGCCGGAGAGAAGACCATCCCTGAAAGCTTAGTGACTGTCCATGACGGATTTCTGCTCACTTCCGGCAGGCTGGGTGTGAGGAGAATTCTTTTCTCTCTCACGAGTGTCCGGCGTCTTGAGCAGGACAGCATGTAAGGCCTCCTCAATCGTTTCCACGAAAACAACGGACAATTCCGATCGTACAGTGTCAGGCACATCTTTCAGATCTTTTTCGTTGGCTTTGGGAAGGACAATGCGGCGCAATCCGACCCTATGTGCCGCCAGAATCTTTTCTTTAATCCCGCCCACAGGCAGGACCAATCCGGTTAACCCAATTTCTCCGGTCATCGCCGTATCCTTCCTAACCGGGATTTTCAGTAGGAGTGAAGCCAGAGCACTGGCCATGGTCACACCGGCGGATGGCCCATCTTTAGGAATGGCGCCCTCCGGCACATGAATATGCATTCCACTCTGCTTGAACACCGCGATATCCAAGCCCAGCGATTCGGCACGCGACCAGAGATAGCTTCGAGCCGCCTGAGCTGATTCCTGCATGACATCGCCAATGTGGCCGGTAATGGTGAGGTCGCTCCCTCCCGGAAGAAGGGCACTCTCAACATAGAGGACATCCCCGCCGGTTTCTGTCCAGGCCATTCCCGTCGCTACCCCCAGGGGCAATGTTTTTCTGGCTTCCTCAGGCATAAATCGTTCGATGCCCAACCATTCCGGAAGGTCCACCTGGGTGATCGTGAGAGGTTCCTCCGGCTGCTCCGGCGGATGTTCTGCCAGCTTCAACGCCACTTTCCGAGTTAACCGTCCCAACATCTGTTCCAATTGGCGAACGCCGGCTTCCCGGGTATAGCGTTTGATGATATGAGGAATCACCTGTTCCTCTAGCGTCAAAGGTTTGGACTCCAAGCCGGCTTCCTTTAAGCGGCGAGGCCACAAATAGCGATTGGCAATTTCAAGCTTTTCCTGGTGACTGTAGCCTCCCAGTCGGATGATCTCCATCCGATCCAAGAGAGGACGGGAGATGGTGTCCAGGGAATTGGCCGTGGTGATGAACATCACTTTAGAGAGGTCAAAGGGCAGGTCTAAGTAATTGTCGCGGAAGGTATGATTTTGTTCCGGGTCAAGAATTTCTAACAAGGCTGACGCGGGATCTCCCCGGAAATCCTGTCCGACCTTATCGACCTCGTCCAGCATCAGGATCGGATTTTTGGCTCCGGCACGTCGAAGAGCCTGAATCAGACGGCCTGGCATCGCGCCAACATACGTGCGGCGATGCCCACGCAATTCGGCTTCGTCATGAAGACCCCCTAAGCTCAGGCGTTCAAACTTTCTTTCCAGGGCGCGGGCAATGGATTGCCCCAAGCTTGTTTTTCCCACCCCCGGAGGCCCCACCAAACACAGGATGGGGGCCTTCGCAGAAGGATTCAACTTCAACACAGCCAGGTGTTCAAGGATGCGTTCTTTGACATCCTGAATGCCGTAATGATCTTCATCGTCCGAACATGAGTCAGATCCAAGTGGTCTTCTGTGAGGGTGTTCCACGGTAATTCCAGAACCAACTCCAAATAACTCCGAATGACTTGATGATCCGGGGAGGCAGGAGGCAGCTTGACCAGACGCTTCAGTTCTCTGGTGGCTTCAGTTCTCACGATCTCGGGAAGGTCGGCCTTCTCGATACGGGCTTTTAATTCTCCTATCTCGCCATCTTCGGGTTGTGTCTCCAGGTCTCCCAGTTCTTGCTGAATTTCTTTTAACTGTTGGCGCAGGAAATATTCCCGTTGGGATTTTCCAATTTCTGCTTGGGCCTGGCTCGCGATTTCATGGCGAATTTTGAGGATATGGAGTTCATGGGCCAACGCGCCATACACCTGGCGAAGGACTTCCTTGGCATCGGATTGCTCCAGAAGCCCTTGCAATCGTTCCACATTGAGGTTGAGGAGTGACACGAGCCGATACGCTACTGAAAGGGGATTTTTTTCGGCTCGAAGCACGGTTACCAATTCCACCACGCCCTGGGTGGTCAATAATTCCGGCAATTGGCCAATAAGTTCAACCAGTTCACGATGCAAGGCTTCCAGTTCAAGGTCGGATTCAAGCGCAAGAGCGAGTTGCCGGGAGCGAACGATCATATGGGGTTCGTCTTGTTCCTTTTTCAGTAAGACGACGCGTTCGATTCCTTGTGCGAGAACCTGAAGATGACCGTCCGGAGTTTTGCCCATTTGCTTGATGACGGCTTTCGTGCCGATGCCATACAGGTCATCGAACTCGGGTTCCTCCTTTTCTGAGTCACGCTGGGTGGCGAATACCAAGGCTTTGTCTTCCGAGTTCATCGCGGCTTCCACCGCGGCGATCGAGCGGGGTCGACCAATCGTGAAGGGAACGAGGGTATCGGGAAACAAGACCGTTCGTTTAACAGGGACGAGCGGGAGGGAAACAATGAGTGTATTTTCGGTAGCTGGGGGAGTATCCATTTATATCTTCACCGTCCTTCAGGTGTATACCAACATAATAACTGTTCTCCCCAACAAGATACGCATCTTTTCCGTTGAGTCAAATTGATTGGCACGACCTACCGGTTGTGCCATGCTGGGGTAGAGTCAAAAAGCCATTCATGAGCGAAAAACGAAAGCTGCACCTGCACCTGTGTTGGTGATGAACTCTCGTGGCCATAATGGGAGGTGGAAACTCCCTTGTGTCCATCTGAACATCTCAGAGCATCCGAAGTACTGATGGTTGTGATGAAACTGGATTGGGTGGATTAGTTTACGAATTTTCCACCGTTCCCGAAAAAATTGCAAATGATCCAGATTCCTTGACAGGTTTCTTGTGAGGTCATACCATGGTAAGTAAATACTCACTATGCTGGAAGGTAGACGATGCCATTATCACCGAAACGAATAAGCGGTCCGGTGCGGAAGGCCAAAATCATTCAGTCGGCGGCCTCCTTATTTGCAAAAAAAGGGTTTAGCGGGACCAAGACCCGGGAGATTGCCCAGAGGGCAGGAGTCAGCGAAGCCCTTATTTTTAAACATTTTCCCAGTAAAGAGGATTTGTATGCGGCCATTCTTGCGGAGGAATCGCCCGTGCCGGGATTACTCTCCAAAGTAAAAAGTCTCGCTGAGCAACAAAAGGATGTTGAGGTGTTTTCCGTGATTGCCCGGACGGTGGTCGGAGGGGCTCCGGATTCCGATTTGATGAGGCTGATTTTGTTTAGCGCACTGGAAAACCATGAGATGTCGGATATGTTTTTTCACAATCACATCAGGGTGTTTTACGATTTTTTGGCCGGCTACATTCAACAGCGCATAGATGATGGGGCCTTTCAGCCCGTTCAGCCCCTCATCGCTGCACGCGCCTTTATGGGCATGCTGATTTATCATCGGTTGTTGACGGTCTTATTTCAGGCCCAACTTCCTCAGACTGCCGAAGACATTTCGCGGACCTTTGTGAATCTCATGATGAATGGACTCAAACTCCCTTCACCGAAGGGAGCGGTACGGAGGTCAGGTCAGCCAAGCAAACCTCGGACGCGGACGGCACGGAAGGTATGAATTACGTTGCGCTGAAAATGTTGTTTGGCGATCGCCCCAAATACCTCATGTTGCTGGCGGGGCTCACGTTTTCCACGATGCTCATCGTTCAGCAGGGATCCATTTTCTGGGGGTTGATGACCTGGTCGCAATCGGGCATCACCAATGTGAATGCCCCTGTATGGGTCACCGATTCCAATATCAATCAAGTCGAAGAGATTAAACCGCTGGCCGATACCACGGTGAACGTGGTTCGAAGTGTTTCCGGTGTCGAGTGGGCGGTTCCCCTCTATAAGGGCGTCCAGCGGGCGAGGTTGCGGGATGGGAACTATGAGCAAATTGCGTTAGTCGGGATTGAATCCAGTACGTTAATCGGTCGGCCCGCTAGGGTGTTGGAAGGCAACATTGAAGAGCTGCGGTCTCCTGACGCGGTCGCGATCGATCAATTAGGAGTGGAACGGTTAGGTGGGCCCAAAAACATTCATCTCGGCACCACGTTTGAAATCAATGATCACCGTGTCAGGGTCGTGGCGATCGTGAAGACACAAAAAAGTTTTCAAAATTTTCCCTTCGTCTACACCACCTATGAACGAGCCTTGAGTGTGACACCCGAAGAGCGGCGGAAATTGTCGTATGTCCTGGCCAGTCCGGTGAGTGGGATCAGCCCGGAAGAATTAGCCAGGCGAATTCATGAACAAACCGGATTGGGTGCATTTACCGCTGACCAGTTTGGATGGAAAACGATTCGATGGATTCTCCAAAACACCGGTATTGGCGTAAATTTTGGTACCACCGTGTTATTAGGATTTATTGTGGGGATGGCGATTTCCGGACAAACCTTTTACCTGTTTACGGTTGAGAACCTGCCGCAGTTTGGCGCGCTGAAAGCGATTGGAGCCAGTACGGGGATGCTGGCGCGTATGATCCTCCTGCAAAGTTTTACCGTCGGATCCATTGGGTATGGCGTCGGTGTGGGATTGGCCACCCTGTTTGGATTGACCGCTGCAGGTGGAGACCGGCTGCCCTTTAAAGAAACATGGCCTCTTCTTGTCGGAGTGGCCGTGGCGCTCCTGTTGATCTGTAGTGTCTCGAGTGTGATTAGCATTCGAAAATTGGCCAAACTTGAACCGGCGATTGTGTTTCGGGGGTAGCGCCGTGAGTGGAAATCCGCCCTCGACTCTCAACCATGATTCGGCTCACTGGCTGGTGCAGGCCAGGGGGGTGGTGAAATCGTTTGGGGAAGGAGAGACCAGGATTCCTGTCCTGAAGGGAGTTGATTTAAATGTCGCCCACGGGGAAGTCTTGTTGCTGGTGGGGCCTTCGGGTAGCGGGAAAACGACTCTCTTGTCGGTGATTGCCGGTATTTTAGAAAGCGATGAGGGAGAGGTGAAAATTTTGGGCGAATCCATTCTGGAATTGTCCGCGTCGGAAAAAACGAAATTTCGTCGAGATCATCTGGGATTTATTTTTCAGCAATATCATCTCTTGCCCACTCTCACCGCTGTTGAAAATGCCGCAGTGCCGTTATTGATTCGCGGGGTAGCCAAACACGAGGCACTGGCTCAAGCGGAGAAGATTCTTGGGAGCATGGGCATGGGAGAGCGCTTAGCCGCGTTGCCAACCAGACTGTCGGGAGGCGAGCAGCAGCGGGTAGCAATTGCCCGTGCTTTGGTGAGTAATCCCCAGTTACTGCTGTGTGACGAACCGACGGCGAACCTGGATGGAGAAACGGGACACCGCATTGTGCAGCAATTGCATGATATCGGAAAGCAGCATGATCGGGGGGTGATTATTGTGACGCACGATACCCGGATTTTTGAATTTGGCGATCGCATTGTCCATATGGAAGATGGACGAGTGGATCAGATCCAAGAAGGACAGGAGGCACCCGTTTAAATGGTACTGCGGCGTTTGAGTTTTTGGATCGCGTTGGGGGGCATCATTTTGACGATTGCGACGTTGTGGGGCGCTAATAAGAAAGTGGCTCCGCCTCCACCGATGGAAGCTCCTCCTCAGAATCCGTATCCAGTCACGGTGGCCGCAGCAGGCATTATTGAGGCTGTGAACGAAAACGTCAGGATCGCGCCTCCGGTCTCCGGACTGGTGACGAAGGTGTATGTCACGGTGGCGGATCATGTTGAGCAGGGAGATCCGTTGTTTCAATTGGATGATCGGGAGTTGCGGGCACAATTGCAAACCAAGACCGATTCGCTCCCGTCCGCAGCGGCGCGGATCGCCGAGCAGGAGATCCGGCTTCGGGATGTCCAGGACCAATTGAAGCGGCTTCAGTCGGTCACGGACCGTCGGGCGGTCAGTGAAGATGATGTGAAGAGGAAATGGCATGAAGCGGAAGGTGCCAAGCGGGCGTTGATTCGGGCAAGGGCTGATTTCCATTTGGCCAGGACAGAACGGGATGAAGTGCAAGCTTTATTAAACCGTCTCACGGTTCGGGCACCGCGTGCGGCGACGATTCTTCAGGTCAATGTTCGAGCCGGCGAATATGCCACGGTGAATGCCATCGAGCCGCTCATTATATTGGGGGATACGGAAACCTTACAGGTACGGGCAGATATCGATGAGGTCAACGCGCCGCTGGTGGTGCCGGGAAGTCCGGCGGTGGCTTATCTCAAAGGGTATACGGATCAGGCAATTCCTCTCACCTTCGATCGCATTGAACCCTACATTGTGCCCAAACGTTCCCTGACCGGGGACAATCGGGAGCGGGTCGACACCAGGGTGCTCCAGGTGATTTATCGATTTGAACGGCCTTCCTTTCCGGTCTATGTTGGCCAACAAGTCGATGTCTATATCGAGGGCCCTGTTGAACGGGTGTCGAGTCAGGACCCTAACCGATCTGAGAACGGAACTCGGCCATCTGATACCTCCCGTCCGTTGTCGGAGACAGGGAAGGCTCCGTAAGGAGAAACACATGATCGCAACGAAACACCTACCCATGCTGCTTATGATCCTTTGTCTGCCGGGATGTCTGATGGGGCCGGACTATCAGCAGCCGGACCTCAATGTCCCGGAAGACTGGAACAGGATGACCCTGGAAGGCTCATCCTCTCAGCTTCCTATTACGGTAGGACAGGTGCCGGAGGCCGAGTGGTGGCGAATGTTTGGCAACGATGAATTGAATGGATTGATTGAACAGGCCCTGGATCGTAACCATGATCTTCGACAAGCTGCGTTTCGGGTGCTGGAGGCTCACGCGATTGCCTATGGGTCAGGAGCCGGGCTGTATCCAAATGTGTCCTTGGATGGATCATATAGCCGAATCCGTCGATCGGAAAGCATTTTGGTCGGTCCCACAGGAGGGGCGCCTGAAGGGTTCGCGCCACCGGGAGCCAATTTTGATATTTGGCGTGCGGACATCGATCTTCGATGGGAACTGGATTTATGGGGTCGCATTCGACGCGGAAAGGAGGCCTTTACCGCAGAAGCGTTGGGGAGCGAAATGAATCGCCGTGGTCTGTTGTTGAGCCTGGTCGGTGAGGTGGGAGATTCCTATTTTCGGCTTCGTGAACTCGACGAACAAGTGGAGATTGCGGAACGAAACTTGGCCCTTCAACAAGACTCACTGTCGATCATCCGGAGCCGTGCACAGGCCGGTCTGGTATCCGACCTGGATGTGAAACGAGAGGAAACCCTTGTGGCTCAAACGGCCTCGCAAATTCCCGAGTTTCGACGTCAACGGGCTGTGCAACTGCATCAACTCGAAGTGTTGACCGGGGCCAGTCCCGGTACGCTGGTGTTGTCCTCCAAACCCCTTCGGTCCGTAATGGCACAACCAACGATCCCTGTTGGTCTGCCTTCAGATCTGTTGCAACGGCGCCCGGATATTTTGGAAAAGGAAGAAACCCTAAAAGCCGCCAATGCTCGAATTGGAGAAGCCCGCGCCTACTTTTTCCCCAGCGTGGCCATCACGGGAAACGGAGGGTTTCTCACCAGCGAATTCGATCAATGGTTCAAATGGGGCAGCCGCAACATGGCGATCGGTCCCTCGGTAACCCTTCCGATCTTTGAAGGCTATACCAATTTGGCCAGGTTAGAGGTGGCGGAAAACCGGTATCAGCAAATGTTGGAAGACTACCACCAAACCATTCTGAATGCGTTTAGGGAAGTGGCTGATGTGCTGGTCGCTCTGCAAACGCGAAAAGAACAACTGGCGAATCAACGTCAACAAGTAGCAGCCGCCCGGGAATCGCTGGAGCTCGCGGACATCCGCTATCGCAAGGGATTGGTCAGCTATATCGACGTCATCGATGCTCAGCGCATCGTCCTGGATGCGGAATTGGGCGTGGTCCAAACCGAACGCGCACGTCTCACGGCTATGGTGGATCTGTTCAAAGCCGT
>CAZBQO010000008.1:0-5444 GCA_964494125.1 uncultured Nitrospira sp.
CCGTCCTGTAATAAATAACAGGGACGCTGCCATCCAAAAATATTGTACGTGGGATTCCCCCAAGGGGTGCATTCATACTCACGCTTTCCCATCAAAAATTCAAGGAATAACGGAGACTGGTTGAACTGCCAAGCGCGCTTTCGTTGAGCCAGCAATTGCGCAAATAACGAATGCGTCCGATCACGGCTCAAAAAACTATGCTGATCTGGAGCCTTTTCATAACTATACCCAGGAGAAATCATCATGCCTTCCACACCCAACTCCATCATTTCATCAAAAAATCGCCTGACACGTGCAGGCGCCGCATCATTAAATAATGTCGTATTGGTCGTCACCCGAAAACCTTTGGCTAAAGCGGCTTTAATAGCTTTCACGGCAACGTCATAGACGCCATCTCGACAAACGGCATGGTCATGCTCTTCCTTGAGACCATCCATATGGATGCTAAACGTGAGGTATTTCGAGGGAGTATAGTCCTGTAATTTTCTTTCAAGCAAAATGGCATTTGTACAGAGGTAAACGTATTTCTTTCGCTTCACAAGCCCTTCGGCAATGGCTGGCATTTCAGGATGAATCAGGGGCTCTCCTCCAGGAATACTCACAATAGGTGCACCACATTCATCAGCGGCAGCCCAACATTGCTCAGGCGTCAGGCGCCGATTCAAAATATGATCCGGGTACTGGATTTTCCCACACCCTGCACATTCCAGATTACACCGAAAGAGCGGCTCTAGCATGAGCACAAGAGGGTATCGCTTCACACCCCGTAAGTGCCGTGAGAGGGCATAATGAGCTACGGTATACATTTGAGACACAGGTACCGACATTGTTATTTTACTCCCTCTGGATTTTCACCATATTTCAAGAGCATACACTCCTACTCCCGGCATAAACCCTAAAACCAATGCCTGGGTTAAACAGGATAAAATAAATGGAGGCGCCGAGCGGGTTCGAACCGCTGAATCGCAGTTTTGCAGACTGCTCCCTTAGCCACTTGGGTACGGCGCCTTTCCGAACTCATTATAAGAAGTCTATTTTCTCTTGTACAAGAGAAAATCTGGCTTTCTCGTTCTTTAGTCCTCAAAAGGCTGGAATCATTACTGACGAGGCAACACGGGAAGTTCTCTGGAGACAGATCGTATCGGGCTTAAGGAAAGATCTTCCATTGGGGATTGATGAATGGAAACGCCATCAAGCGTCTCATGAACATTGACGCTCTGGCTTTGACCACCCTGCTCTTTGGCCATCAACTCCACTTCTTCAATCAAAGTATGAAGAAGGTCTTCAGATGGCACACGTTTATATAATTTCCCTTTTTTAAACAGAATTCCTACGCCTTGACCTCCGGCAATTCCTATATCAGCTTCTTTCCCTTCGCCAATTCCATTCACCACACAACCCAAGACGGATACGGTGATTGGCGTGGTGATATGTCCCAGTCGATGCTCTAATTCGTTAGCCATTTTCACCACATCAATTTCCACTCGCCCACATGTCGGACAAGCAATCACATTGACACCACGGTGACGAAGTTCCAGCGATTTTAGAATTTCAAATCCAACTTTGACTTCTTCCACCGGATCGGCAGCTAAAGAGACCCGAAGGGTATCGCCGATACCTTGAGAAAGCAGCCAACCTAACCCCATAGCAGATTTCACCGCACCGGTCATCGCAGTTCCTGCTTCGGTAATGCCGATATGCAAGGGGTAATTGGCTTGCTGGGCAAACAACCAATAGGCATCCATCGCCATGTGCACGTCAGAGGCCTTCAGGGACACCTTCATATTGGTAAACCCAACATCCTCCAAAGCATGAACCGCGTTCAATGCCGACTCGGCAAGTGCTTCAGCCGTGGGGTAGCCGTATTTTTCAAGAAGATGCTTCTCTAAGGAACCCCCATTCACGCCAATTCTGAGTGGAATGCCATAGTCATTGACGGCCTGAATCACTTCCTCAGTTTTCCACCATGGCCCAATATTCCCTGGATTAATACGGACGCAATCCACAACTTTAGCGGCTTTTAGAGCAAGACGATGGTCAAAATGGATATCTGCAATCAAGGGTACCGTCATTTGTGATTTTATTTTAGGAAGCGCTTCAGCCGCTTCCATATCGGGCACGGCTACCCTAATTAATTCACATCCAGCTTTCTCTAAGCGGTGAATCTGCTCCACAGTCCCAGCAACGTCCCTGGGATGAGGAATCGTCATAGACTGGACCGATATGGGGGCATCCCCACCGACTTTGACCGATCCAACCTGGATTTGTTTGGTTTTTCGTCGAGAAATATACACGGGAATAGATTAGCGTATTACTGCTTGCAGGGAAACCCGGTCATGCAACGCCTTGGCCTGATCATAAATCCCATCCGCCGTGAGACCATACTTTTCCCTGAGCAAATCCTGAGGCCCTTGTTCAATGTACCAATCTGGCAATCCGATTACTTTGGTCGGCATACTCCAACATTCTTCTTCGGATAAAAACTCTAGTACAGCGGATCCAAACCCCCCCATTCGACACCCTTCTTCAACCGTAATTAAGCATTTCACTTTTTTGGCAATTTCTCGAATTAGGTTTTTATCTAGAGGTTTCACAAACCGTGCATTAATGACAGCTACCGATACGCCTTCTTCTTGTAAGCGCTCAGCCGCTTTCATCGCCTCCGAAACCATAACCCCAATCGCGATAATCGCCACATCTCGTCCATCTGATAACAGCTCACCCTGCCCGATTGAAAGAGGAATTGGCTCCGAATCTAAGGGCACCCCAAGGCTACTGCCGCGAGGATATCGAACTGCCACCGGGCCATCATGCATCAATCCTGTTTGGACCATATGTTGAAGTTCATTTTCATCTTTTGGGGCCATAATTACCATATTGGGAACATGCCGAAGAAACGCAAAATCAAAAGCCCCATGATGGGTTGTTCCGTCTTCGGCTACCAAGCCTCCCCGATCAATACAAAAGGTCACCGGCAGATTTTGGGTTGCCACATCATGCACAACCTGATCATAGGCCCGCTGCAGAAAGGTCGAGTACATACAGATAACCGGCCGCATATTATCCGCGGCGAGACCAGCTGCATATGTCACTGCATGCTGCTCGGCGATCCCTACATCAATCAAACGGGAGGGAAACTCCTTTTCAAATTCAGACATTCCCGTTCCCTCGCACATCGCAGCCGTAATGACCACCACACGGTTATCTTTTTTGGCTTGACGAATCAGTGTTTTAGCGGCAATAGAACTATAGGAGGGGTGACCGGGCTTTTTCATCGGTTGCCCAGTCTTCGAATCAAACGGTGAACAGGCATGGAACCAAACCGGATTCTTCATTGCCGGCTGAAAGCCCAATCCTTTTTTGGTAATCACATGCAGGAGAGTCGGCCCTTTTAATTTCAAAACATTCTCCAACGTCGGGAGTAAATGCTCAAAGTTGTGTCCATCAATTGGACCGACATATCGAAATCCTAACTCTTCAAATAGCAGACCCGGGAGCAGTAAACCTTTGGCCAGCTCTTCGGCCCGAATCGCCATTCGCTTTACGGGTTCTCCAATTTGCGGAATGGTTTCCAAGAGTTGAGAGGTTTCCTCCCGAAGTCTTGTGTAGAACTCCCCGGTAAAGGTCCGATTAAGATAGGCGGAAATAGCACCGACATTTCGGGAAATCGACATTTGATTATCATTCAGGATCACCACACAGTCCCGGCCCATATCTCCGGCATGCTGCAATCCTTCCAATGTCATTCCAGCCGTGAGGGCCCCGTCTCCTACAACGCAAACCACCTTATTGGACTTGCCTAACTGCTCACGTGCCTCCACAAAGCCCACGGCAGCGGACACCCCGGTTCCGGCATGTCCGGCATTAAACGTGTCATAGATGCTTTCTTCTCGTTTACAAAATCCGCTTATTCCCCCAAACTGGCGGACCGTATGGAATTGTTCACGACGAC
The DNA here is from genome assembly GCA_964494125.1 of uncultured Nitrospira sp. GTDB lineage: Bacteria > Nitrospirota > Nitrospiria > Nitrospirales > UBA8639 > Nitrospira_E. The sequence goes on from CAZBQO010000008.1 coordinate 3,953, forward strand.
CCGTTAAGAGTTTGTGTGTGTAAGCCTGATTACTGGTATCCCAAACAATTTTATCTTCCGGCGTGTTCAATAAATACTGCAAAGCCACCGTCAACTCCACCACACCTAAATTGGAGGCTAAATGCCCGCCCACATGGGAGATCACTTCTATAATGAGTTCCCGGATTTCCTGACAAAGTTCAGGGAATTGGTCCCGAGAAAGTTTCTTTAAATCTGTTGGACTTTCAATCCTTTTTAGCAAGGACATTGCGCATCCTTTCTTGAAGAACCTAACATGTTGTAGGGGAATAACTAAAAATGTCCAAATTCCGACATGATTAACCAAAATCTTCCCATAGCTGCTATTGCCTGTCAAGCATTTGATCTAACTTCAGGGATGAGTCTTGGAACGGTCAACATCCAGCTGGCTGAGGGTCTGCTGAAGCAAGGCTTGGGCTTCCGGTCGATGAATCCGTTCCCATATCCATCGCTTTTTAAGAGGGGGGGTGCTTACAACCCGCGTTAGCTCCCTCACTGCCTCCAAATTTTGCCCGTGTTTCACATACCATTTCGCAAGATCCAACCCTGCCGGTGCATACCTGCTATCGAGAGAAACCGCTTTTTTCAAATGCTCTCCAGCTAGGCTCTGATCGCCTCCTAACACCCAGGGTAACTCCTCATACATCCGCCCTAACATATGGTGAGCCTGGACATTTTCCGGATCAAGTTCCAGCACACGATTCACATGCTTCTTTAACTTCTGAATCGTCAATGCCGCTGCAACCAAACCCTCCAACTCCGCAGCACTCCCGAGATTGGCGGCATACAAAAAATGGGCATCTGCAGAAGACTCACGAAGATCAAAGGCTTTTTGGGCGAGACGGGCTCCCTCCTGGAAAGCTGCCAACTTCTGCTCCCGATCAACGTACACCCCGTAACCCAGATCCAAATACAAGCCGGCCATCCGAAGCAAGCGCGTGAGGTCGTTTGAATTAGCTGCCCCCTCTCTGACCAAAATCTTCAGCTCCCTTTCAAGACTCTCGGGATATTGCTGGTCGGTTAAGTCCTCACCCTGCAATGCCCCGGAAGGGAGAATGAAAACTACCATTAGTAAGAGTAACCCTATTGGCACAAATAGACGCATATTCCTGGATCTTGTCAATACATGTTTTTCCGGAAGAGCAGATCGACTATGAGCGGTATCAGAAAGGATAGTTGAGGCCAGCAAATACCGCTCCACCTTCCCTACTGTACCCCCAATCCACCCGAGCCATGACATTGGGGCGGACAATGGCTCGAAATCCTACTCCAGGGGTAACTTCCCAATCATGAAATTGGCGAAATTTAAAATCCTTATAGGTTCTCCCCATATCCACAAATGGCGTTAATTCACATTCTATACTGACATTGAACATCTTCATCCCAAATAGATGGATACGTTCCTCTACATTAAATGCCACCATATGTTTATCAATAAACCGATCCTTCCCATATCCTCTCAGGTTGTCTTCTC
>CAZBQO010000008.1:5454-21934 GCA_964494125.1 uncultured Nitrospira sp.
GGGATCCCATCGCCAAAACTTAATTGCAGCATCGCTCGGGCCACAAAAATATACCGTTTGGAGGGACTCGGAATCAGGTGCCTGATATCAAACCCTGAACGAAAATACAACAGATCCTCTTCTTTCCCAAAATCAAAGTTCTGCGCCAATTCCCCAAAGGCTTCAACGCGGGTGCCCGCTGTCGGGGTATTGAGGTTATCTCTGGAATCATATTGGAACACCAGACGGTGGGCCAGAATCGTCGCACCTTTTATCCCAGGATCCTGCGGGAAACGATCCTTAGTATATGGCTCGTCATCTACACCTCCCGGTTGAATTTCAACATTTCGAAACCTTTGGTTGACAGATAATCGCGTCACATCATTCAAATGGATACCAAAGTTCCAATGAATTTGAATTTCACGCCCCGTATAGTTTGATTCATTACCTTTGGGAGTGGTTTGTCCCAAGCCAAAAAACCGCTTGGTCGCATTTTTGAAAAACTGTGCTCCAATATCCACAAAGAACAACCCTTCGATAAACCCAGGATCCTGGTAACGAAACTTCAGCTTTCGTTCAATTTCCTCAGTATACGAACCGACGGTCTCCATTTGCCTCCCACCAGACCAATAATGAAAATAGTTCAAGGTTCCCCTGACTCCTAAAAATGAATTGTGAATCAGCATCGGGGCAAAGAGAGAACGAAGGTTACCTTCCGCATCTGAATTCAATGACGGGGCAATCAACCCAAAGTCTTGTCCATCATTTTTGGAAGTAGAAAACGCAGGAACTACAAAAAAAGAATTTTCGGCGAGGACCATGGAAGAGGGAAGGATAACGCCGCCTAAGGCCAGGCACGACAATACCAGGCCCCACGAACGAAACGATATCACAAAACCGACTCCTTAGGACGAAGTCCCCAGGTCGGCTTTTGAACGAAGCTTCTCGAGAAGAGCTTCAAACGATGAGGAGTTAATAATACGGGAAAATTGCCCACGGTAATTTTTCATCAAACTTACTCCATCAATCACTACGTCATACACCCGCCACTCTCCATTTTTTTGCAACAGACGATAGTCTAAGGGTATTTGCACTTTCGGAGACACCACTTTGGTCTGGACTTCAGCAAATTCTCCCTTTTCGCGCTCTTTGAGATACTCCACTTCTTCCCCCGAATACCCGTCTACATTGCCGACGTAGGAATTTGCCAAAAATTGCTGAAATAAAGTCACAAATTCTTGTTGTTGCTCTGTACTTAACCCTTTCCACTGAGATGCCAGGGTACGCTTGGCCATTTCGGCATAATCAAATCGTTTTCCGATAATTTCTTCCAGCTTCGCTCGCCGTTCCGTCTCTCTCGAAGGGTCCTTTAACGCTTGATCCCTCAGCACCACAAAAACTTGATCAACGGTTTCCTTGACTGCCCCCGTTGGAGTACCTCCTCCCCACGCGGTAGTCAAACAGGCAAAAGAAATTACTATCCAACCAAGAAATGTTACTGCCACATTTTTTGAAAAATTTTTAAACTGCAACCTTCGAGGTTCACCTGCTCTGGTCCTCACCTTTAACTCAGGTTTCTTAACCACTTCCCTTTGCATATTTCCTCCACATCTATTTCACCAACAAGCATCACTCAACATTGCCATGGATAAATTGACTAATTACCTGCTCTAGGTCAATTCCAGATTCAGTGTCCACAATTGTCCCACCAGTCTTCAAACGCTCTCCCGCCCCGCCGGGAGATAATTCCATGAATTTTTCTCCGATAATGCCACGAGTCTTGACTGAAGCAATCGCATCGTCAAACACCGGGATTCCATCTTGGATCGCTAGGACCACTTGAGCCCGATCTTCTTTCAGTCCGATGTTTTTTACTCGGCCCACCTCTACTCCGGCAATTTCTACCGACGCTCCGTTTTTCAACCCGGAAGTGGAAGAAAATTCTGCCTGGAGTTCGTAATAATCCCCTCCAACCAGCTCAAGCTTTCCTAGTTTGATTGCCAAATACCCAAGGCAGATGACCCCCACTAACACAAAAATTCCGACGATTAATTCAAGCTTTCCACGTTCAATCATAAAAATTAAGTTAGGTTAATTGATGTTTTATTGGGGCTAGGCCCGGGAAGGATAATGCATATAGTTCAGCGTGACACCAATATCCATCTCACTCCCCAACCCACTCTTGAGAGCCAGGAGATTCAGACTGGAGTGAGGTGAATGCCATTATTGACCGAAATAAACTCACGTACCACAGGATCGGCAGTCTGCTGAAATTCATCTGAAGGACACATAGCAATAATCTTCCCATTCTTTAACATAGCAACCCAATCAGAGATAGGAAAGATCTCCGGAATTTCATGACTCACCATCACACCGGTAAATCCAAAAGTTTTATGCATAGCCAAAATGAGGTCATGGATGGCATGGGCCATCAACGGGTCCAACCCCGTCGTCGGTTCATCAAATAAAATAATCTCCGGGCCCATCACCAGTGCCCTCGCCAACCCTGCACGTTTCTTCATCCCTCCGCTCAGTTCTGCAGGAAATTTATGGCCCATCTTGGCCAATCCCACTCTCTCCAGCATCTCTGGCACCCAACGACAAATTTCCTGTTCAGCCATCATGCGTTTTTCTCGCAGGGGAAAGGCGACATTATCAAATACATTCATGGAATCGAACAAGGCAGCCGATTGAAACAACATAGCAAATTTTTTGCGTATGTCATTCAATTCTTGGTCATTAATTTGCGTAAGGTCCGTTCCATCAATAATGACTCGGCCTCGATCCGGGCGAATCAATCCAATGATGTGCTTAAGCATCACACTTTTGCCCTCACCGCTCGGACCGATAATCGTCGTAATTTTACCCTTAGGAATATCGAGAGTGACTCCTTTAAGCACAGCCTGTCCCCCTAAGGTCTTTTCCACCCCCTCCAGCTTTATAACCATCGGTAGACTCATAGATTTGCGTAACGTTACATAAGGACGGAGGTTAAAAAATAGTCCCACACCAAAATAAGAACTGCCGCCAAGACCACAGATTCAGTGGTAGCTTTTCCTAGACCCTCGGCACTCATTCTCGTGTAATACCCTTTATAGCAGCAGACCCAGCTGATAATCAGGCCAAAACTAATCGACTTTAAGATCCCCCCATAGACATCTTTCCATTCCACGGCTGATTCGATTGAGCTCCAATAAGATCCCCCGCTGACTCCGAGCAACTTGACCCCAACCAGATACCCTCCCCAAATTCCCACTACGTCAAACATAGCAACCAACAAGGGTACCGAAATCAGCGACGCAACAACCTTGGGAGTAATCAAATACTGCAAAGAATTTATCGCCATGGTCTCCAATGCGTCAATTTGCTCGGTAATACGCATAATCCCGATTTCTGCGGTCATGGCTGACCCCGCGCGAGCCGTCACCATCAATGACGCTAATACCGGACCTAACTCACGGATCATGCTTATCGCCACAGCAGACCCTAGCAAACCTTCAGACCCAAACTTCCTCAGGGAATAGTACCCTTGAAGCGCTAACACCATCCCGGTAAATAACGCCGTCAGAATCACAACAAAAGACGACTTGAAACCCACAAAATGCATTTGCTTGACAATTTGGGCGATTCTCACCGGTGGTCGGAACAACCATCCAAACGTCCGTATCAAAAACACAAACATGGCCCCCATTTCTTCTATCAAGAAAAGAGTCCGTTTCCCAATATGTTGCAATAATATCATGGAATTTCCGCGCCAGATTTATTGATGGCCATGGAGAAAGTAGGGGCTGAAACAATCGGGAAGAAAAATTCAAAAAAACTGGAAAGCTGGATTCCTGCCTCCCTCGAATTCCGATACAAACGAAAAAATCCCTTCCAACATCGAGGTGAGGATAGGACCTGTCCTATACCGCCAACCCACCCAAATGGCTTGAGAAACATATTGAAGTCTACCGGTAAATCCTCGTTAATACCATCAGAAATCGTACGAATGATCAGAAAAGGGAAGCCGTACTGCTTTGCCACTTCGCCTATAGCTCCACTCTCCATATCTACAGCCATCGCTCCGGTCCGTTCCCCCAGAATTCGTTTTTGTGAAGCCTGTGTCAGCACTCGATCCGTCGTTACAAACCGACCAGCTTGAAGAAGGCGCCCATCCATCAAGGGGACCCTTAATGCCGCCTTGACCCACTCCGGATGACACACAATTTGTGGCAGATCAGAATCAGAGAACATCTCTGTAGACTGCCCCAACAGAACCTCTTGACCGATCACCAGCGATCCGATTGGGGAAGCATTGAGAGCGCCGGCAAAACCAGCAGAAATGACGACATCCCAGGCTTCGCTCTCTAAAATTCGCCGGGTAACCTTTTCAGCCTTTCCTGGACCTATCCCCGTCTTCACTAACAAGACATGGGTTGAAGCGCCTTGACTCTCTAGTCCGGCATACCCGTGGCAATTGGCAGAACGCACAGGAGAAAGAGTCCGGCCAACAGCGTTAAACTCTACATGGGTTGCAGTCAATATGACGATTCTGGTCAGAGGAGGCTCCTGCCATCATCAGGGAATGGGAAATATGCAATAAGGCGGGTAGTCAGGACCGAAATTACACAAGCTTACTCTGGCGTCTGGCCACTTGTGCGGCCTTTCGTAATTGATCGGCCCTTGCTTCCCCGGTTATTTTTACATTCCGGTACATACCCAGGGCCCAGATTGGGAAATACTTAAAATAACCATGATACCGTAAATAAAAGACCCTGGGGAACCCGGTACCCGTATGAAATGGCTCATCCCAAACTCCATTCTCACGTTGATGACGAATAAGCCAATTGACTCCCCGGACAACACTGATGGAGTCCGATTCTCCAGCTTGAAGGAGGGCCATGAGCGCCCAGGCCGTTTGAGATGCCGCACTTTCTCCTCGCCCAGCCCTCTCCACTTCAGCATAGGAAGCACAGGATTCCCCCCATCCGCCATCAGAGTTCTGAACGGACTCTAGCCAAATCACTGCCTTCTGGATCCATGGCACCGTCATATCCATGCCTATGGCACGAAGGCCTGAAAGGACACACCAGGTCCCATAAATATAATTGACCCCCCATCGGCCATACCAACTTCCGTTTGGCTCTTGCTCCTTGCGTAAGAACTCAATTGCGGGATTCACGGCAGGGTGAGACTGGTCATACCCTAACGTTCCTAACATTTCCAAGCATCGACCGGTTAAATCGGCCGTACTGGGATCCAAAAGAGCCTGATGATCCGCAAAGGGAATCTTATTGAAAATTAATTTATTGTTATCCTTATCATATGCCCCCCAACCACCATCAGACCCCTGCAAGGCCAAAGCCCATCGAAACCCTCGTTGAAGGGCCTCGTCGGAACCGAACACCTCGGCAGACTTGATCTTGGCCAACCCCGTCACCACAGCCGCGGTATCATCGACATCGGGATACCATTCATTTTCAAATTGGAACGCCCATCCACCAGACCGAGCTTTTGGAGCCGACACCGCCCAATCTCCTACTTTTTGACACTGACGGGCTCGCAACCAGGCATCCGCACGTTGCAATGACGAATGGTCCAGCGCAAGGCCCCGTTCGATCAGCGCATTCATCGTTAAGGCTGTATCCCACACTGGAGAATGACAAGGCTGTAAATGCAGCATAGTGGGCGTTGGGGTAGTACCAGGATTCGAGTAAATTTCAAGGGCTTCTATTTCCCTCAATGCTTTTTGAACCAACGGATGATCCGTAGAGTATCCCAAGGCTCGAAGGGCAAAAATCGAATAGGCCATTGCTGGATAGATGGCTCCCAATCCTCCTTCTCCACCCATATGTTCAATCATCCAGGACTGTACGCTACTCAAAGCCTTTTTCCGGAGGGCCTTTATGGGATAGGCCTCATATAAACGAAGCAGCCCATCGACCCATACAAAAAAATTCCGCCAACTTACGAGGGTGGAATCCCGATGCAACGGTGGCACATGAGCATAGTCCACCTCCTGACGAGGCTGAAGAAAAAGTTCATCAATCCCTTGTTCCTTGGAAATCGCACAAACGGGGCGATGAGCGAAAATGATTAAAAGCGGGATAATGCACGCACGAGACCAATACGACACCGCATATAAATTAAAATAAAACCATCGTGGGGCTAAGAATATTTCTGGAGGCATACACGGTATCCCGCGCCAATCATATTGCCCGAATAATGCTAAGATAATCTTGGTGAAGACATTGGCCTGAACGACACCACCTTTGCCGAGAATTAAACTCCTCGCACGTTGCATCACAGGCTCATCAGGAGAAACCCCTGCCAGTTTAAGCGCAAAATAGGCCTTTACCGATGCACTGATATCTGCAGGCCCTCCGAAAAAAATGGGCCAACCCCCATCCTCGAGCTGAGTATGAAGTAAATACCGAGTAGCTTTCCGCTCTCTATCCACATCAACTACATCCAGAAACCGTCGAAGCATTACATAATCAGAGGTCAGGGTCGTATCCGCTTCCAACTCCTCAACCCAAAATCCCTGTTCAGGATCTTGCATGCTCAGTAACCAGTCTTCCCCTTTTTGAAGAGCTGATTCCAGAGCACTCATATGGCCAAGATTGGCTGTCCGTTGGAGGGTACGATCCGGAGAAACATCCGGATGAAGGTTATGGGAAACCAGCTTAAGGGGCGGTGGCTTTTGCTTTATACGATAGGGTCCCAACTTTGGAGTCAGGGTCTCAAAGATATTCCCCGATAACCGTACTAAGAATTGCTTGAGCAACTTCATGCGGCAGTTCTTTCAGCGATTCGATTTTTTAATAATGCAATTTTTGGGGGAGTGCTACCGAAAAATGAGAGATTCACAAGACACGAAAAAGCCCTGCCTAAACAGGGCTTTATAACCAAATGCGGTTAGACTGTCAAGCCGATACCACTTTGCCAGGGAATGCGTTTTGTATTGCAACGCTCCTTAGGTTGAAAGCAACACAATACGATCACGGTGATGCTTCACTTGACGAGTTCCGTTCCGTGTATCAAATACCACGGGAGCGTGTTCAACGATTAACTGGTAATCAAAAGCAGAATGGGCGGTCAAAATCAGGGCGCACGCACTGCGCTTTAACAATTCAGCATTTATCTGATGAGATTTATATTCTTTTCCTTGAATAATAAGGGAAGGAGTAAAGGGGTCCGAATATTGCAAAGTTGCACCTTCATGTTGCAATAGTTCCATGACTTTTGTGGCAGGCGATTCACGTGGGTCTTCAATATCGGCTTTATAGGTTACTCCCAATACTAGAATGATTGAATCTTTTAAGCATTTCCCTCGTTGATTTAAAATCCGCTGAAGCTTATTCATTACGAAATAGGGCATATTTTCGTTGATCTCCCCAGCCAGTTCAATGAACCTGGTATGGACATCATACTCTTTTGACTTCCACGCTAAATAATATGGATCCAGAGGAATACAATGTCCACCCACACCAGGGCCAGGATAAAAAGGCATAAAGCCAAAGTTCTTTGTGGCTGCGGCATCAATCACTTCATAAACATTAATATTCATCCGGTCACACAACAAAGTGAGCTCATTCACTAACGCAATATTCACTGAGCGAAAAACATTTTCAAAGACCTTCGCCATTTCCGCAACACGTGGAGAGCTGAGAGGAAAGATTTTCACGATGGATTGTTCGTAAAAGGCTTTGGCAACTTCCCCGCAAACTTTGGTAACACCACCCACCAACTTAAAGGTGTTATGAGTCTTAAACTCAGCATTTCCAGGGTCAACCCGTTCTGGCGAAAATGCGACAAAGAGATCCTTTCCAGCCGTTAACCCCTTTGCTGTTAAGGCAGGCAAAATGACTTCCTCAGTTGTTCCTGGATAGGTGGTACTTTCTAATACCACGAGCATATTCGGATGTGAATAATCGGCAAGATGCCCAAGAACTTTCACAATCGCCGAAATATCCGGTTCTTTATTTTTGGTCAGGGGAGTCGGCACACAGATAAGTATGACATCACACTGCCGCAACACGGAGAAATCAGTTGTCGCCTGTAATTTATTTTGCTCTACGACTTCTCGTAACTCAGAGTCCACCACATCCAAAATATAATTACGCCCTTGGTTCACCATTTCAACCTTGGCTACCACTTCATCCACCCCAAACACCCGGAACCCGGCTTTGGCCTGAAGAACGGCTAAGGGCAGCCCCACATAGCCCAATCCAATCACTCCAACATTGGCCGACCGATTTTTTATTTTTTCGAGTATGTCCACTGATCCCCTCCTCATGAGGTCACGTTAACCGATTCAGTTAAAGATCGGGGAAAATCAACTTTTCTTGAGTTGGTTCCCGTTAAATGCATAGCACTCTGACACAACAATACTAGGAAGACACATCATTCGTCACATTCGTGATGACCTTTCCCTCGTTGATGGTCCACACGTCGCAGGTTGCATCTCCATCAATGTTACCGATGGCAACCGCCGTAAAGCCTAATGCACTCACAGAATCCAAATTCGGGTCGGTACACCCGGGAGGTAATGTTCCAAGATTGGCATTGCCGATTTTATAAAAATATCGCTGCGAAGACCCACTCATGGCAAATCCAATGGCATTAAAATCATCTATATACCCATTATTTTCGGCAAAATAGGCAATTTCTGCGGTATGGATTGCCACCAAATTGCTTTTGGCCTCCGTTTGCTTGGCTTTGGCTTGGTAACGCAAAAAATTAGGAATGGCTATCGTCGCCAAAATTCCAATAATTGCCACCACTATCATTAGCTCCGTTAAACTGAAACCCTTTTGGTCGTTGAGTTGAGTCAGCATCCTATGAAACCTCCATGGAGAACTACCCTCCAACAGATTGTTATATATCTCACCCTCGGATGATGGTACACCTGGTTATCCCAACTAGCCAGGGCTCCGATGATAATCAACACGGCCTTAAAGACGGCAATGAAACAGCATTACCCGTCACAAAATTCATATAACTGACCATTTCAGGGACACAAAAAATGGAGGGCCACATCGTCATGCAAGGCAAATAAAGAAAAGGCGTGACTGTTTATTCGCCAGAAAGAAAGCAAATCTTAAGAATCAGCCGCTGAAAATGATTCTGACACGGAACCTATCCAGTAGGCTCATACCAACTTTAATAAACTGGAGGTATCACTTGAGAAATTTATTGACTAACCACGCAGCTCAATTTCTAAAATGGTGAGAACCTAGGGGGCCAGGGTAGACTGGTGGGAAAGGGTAGGAATTGGTTCCCCAAAACCGGCCTCACGAAACCGCTTGCCCAGCAACTTATTTGTTGAATCGAGTTGCAGTGAATGAAGCCAGGCCTCTCGTGCCTTATTTCGCTCATCTTGCTTTAAGAAAATATCCCCCAAATGTTCATAAATCACAGGATCATCGGACACTAAAGAGACCGCTCGTTGAATCGTTTCCAGTGCTTCTTCAATGCGTCCAAGTTTATAGAGTGCCCAAGCTAAACTATCCACGTAATACCCATTATTCGGCTTTAAGGCGACAGCACGTTGCGTAAGGGACAAGGCCTGCTCCCCCTTGATGCCACGATCGGCATAGCTATACCCCAAATAATTCAAGGCATCTGCGTGTTCAGGATCCAACTCCAGAGCCTGTTCCATTTCCCGGACCACATTATCGAAATGGTCTAATTTGTCATAGACCGTGCCTAAATTAAAATGGAGTTCGGCATTTGAGGGGTCATGGTGAATACCCTCCTCTAATCTGTCCTTTGCCTTATGATACTCTTCCATTTGAAAATGGGTCAGCCCCAACAATAAATACGGCTCTGGCCGCTTAGGATTGAGGCTAACGGCCTGATCCAAATACGAAAGCGCTTCCTGGTTGCGTTTCAACCGATAAGACACAAAGCCTAAATGCAGAATACTATCGAAAAAAGTGTCGTCCATCTGGATATTTGTTTGATACGCTTGAATCGCGCGGTCATAATCCTTCATTTCCTCATATAACAATCCCAGAAAGTCACGAACGCGCAATTCGTTAGGTCTCACGCGTAAAATGGCGTTCAACTGCTCGATTGCAGCTGGAAAATTTCCCATTTCACCATAGATCTGAGCCTTAAGAATCTGCGCATGCAAATCATCTGAATTTTGCTGGATAAAATAGTCTAAATGGCCCAAAGCCTTATCCGTGTTATGTTGGCCAATATACAGCCGAATTACACGCAACCGGAATTCCCGATGATGCGGATTAACCTCAATCAAATAGCGCTCCAAAAGTTCAATAGCCTCCTGAGGCTCCTCTGCTTCTTCGGAAATGGCCACTAACTTCAGGTATGCCCTTTCAAAGGTGGGATGAAGAGCAATGGCCTCCTGGAAATGCGCCTTGGCTTCCTGTTTCGTTTTCGCCTCCAGAGCAATCAGCCCCAAATAATAATGAGCCTCAGCGGAGCCAGGCACATGAACTAATAAATCATGGAATACGGCCTCAGCCATTTGAAGCTCTTTGATATTTAACAGAAGAGTTCCATGAGAAATGTATATCCGTTCATCCTGAGGAAAGTGTCGTTCCCCTTCAGACAAAATCTCCACGGCCCGCCCGGTATCACCTCCCCCGGCAAAAATTTTCGCCAAATCGAAAAACATTGCCGCCTGAGAAATTTCCGACACAGGGATTTGCCTTGCTAAATCCACGGCTTCAGTCAGATGCGACATAGAGAAATGCAGTTTGGCAAGACGAAATTTTAAAAACTTCGAATCCGCATCAAATGCCAAACCGGCTTGATATTCCTCTAAAGCTGTTGTGGCATTGTTATTCAACTCGGCAAGGGAACCTCGAAGGAAGTGATAGTAGGCCTGAGGGTGGACAGTTTCCCGCGTCACCATGGACGCTTCCTGTCCATTCAAAGTGGGAGGGGGAGCTGTCCCACAGGAGACCACTAGAAGTGGAATTCCCCACAAAAGCGTTCTCAGACGACCCAGCCACATTGGGAATGCCCGGCCTGACCGAACCTTCTTTGCCATAGCTTGCACAGTTGTAGAATTCATATACCGTCCCTCAACAATTCCTTATACTATACCAGCCTGTCTCTCTCTCGTTAAGTTATTAAATTTGGCATACCGGTCATGAAATTGCAGATCCACTTCTCCAATCGGTCCATTCCGATGTTTTCTCACGAGGATTTGCGCAATGCCTTTCTGCTCGGTATCAGGCTCATAGACCTCCTCGCGATAGATAAACATCACCACATCGGCATCTTGCTCAATCGCACCCGACTCGCGCAAATCAGCCAGCACGGGGATGGGCGGTTTTCGATTTTCCACCGCCCGGCTCAACTGAGAAAGGGCAATCACAGGAATATTCAATTCTTTCGCCAATCCTTTCAAGGCCCGGGAAATATCCGAAATTTCTTGTTGGCGAGATTCTGAATCTCCACGCCCTTCCATCAATTGCAAATAATCGACCACCAGGAGATCCAACCCATGTTCGGCTTTCAACCGTCGGGCTTTCCCTCGCATTTGCTGAAGAGTCAAATTTCCAGAGTCGTCTATGAAAATCCTTGCCTGCTCCAGCCGACTCGCTGCCTCAGTTAAGGCTACCCAATCATGTTTCGTTAACTGCCCAGTCCGGAGAGCATGAGAGTCTAACAGCGCCTGGGAACTCAACATACGCAAAACCAGCTGCGCACGAGACATTTCTAAGCTAAAGATTCCGACTACGGCATTGGATCGAAGTGAAGCATATTCGACCATTCCTAAGGCCAAGCTGGTCTTCCCCATACTCGGCCTACCCGCCACAATAATTAAATCAGATGGTTGAAGCCCAGCCAGCATATTATCCAAGTCCGAAAACCCGGTGGGCACTCCGGTGATCCGTTCCTTTCGGCTATACAACCGGTCAACAATCTCAACACTATCTTTAATGATACTACTGACTGGCGCAAAGGTTCCTCCCAAATGCCCCTGAGCCAATCGAAAAATTTCCCGTTCGGCAAATTCAAGAAGTTCATTGGTCCCCGTCGTCCCCTCATAACCTCGCATGGCCACCTCGGTGGCGGTTTGGACAAGGCCACGAAGCAAGGATTTATCTCGAACAATATTACTGTGATACCGAATATTGGCGGCACTGGGCACCACCTGTACGATTTCTGCAATATACGAAGCGCCCCCGATCTGGTCGAGTTCGCCGGTCCCTCGCAAATAGTCTGTCAGGGTAATTTGATCAACAGGTTGATTCCGTTCTGACAATGCCACCATGCCACGATACACGATCCGGTTGCCCGTTCGATAAAAGTCATCCTCCGACAAGATTTCCATCGCACGATTAAGCGCCGCATTATCAAGAAGAATGGCTCCAAGAACGGATTGTTCCGCTTCGAGATTTTGGGGAGGAACTCGGATCTCTGGTGCTTCAGATATTGCCATGGCTGAATGCTTGTAACCGTTGAGGAAGTTCTTGAACTAGCATCCGGGTTTGCCGGGGCTTTTGAGAATAAGAGGTGAATTCTAATAGGAGCACCGATGGCGGGGAGGAAGTCTTTTCTTCATAAATCATTGCACACGGCACCCTTCGACGCCGAGCAACTTTGGTGACCCAGCTCAAAGCCGATTTTGGAGAACCTTCTATCATTTCTTCAATCACACAAATCCCAGCCCCCCGTAATCGTTGAGCAAGAGCAAAAGATGCCTCAGATTGATGAGGAGAAGTAAAAATTCTGACAGGCTTCAACCCATTGCCGCCCACCTTACCTCCCCGCTCCAAGGCAGAAAACACGCGGTCCAAATCCAACCCTAATCCAATGGCGGAAAGGTCACGCCCAAACCGCCCAACCAAATGATTGTAGCGCCCTCCTCCACCGATTTCACTGCCGAGCGTAGAGGTAAAGACATCAAACACGACACCATCGTAATAGTCAAAACCACGAAATTCCCCAAGGTCCAAAAGAATATGATCTTGCACGCCGTTTGCTATCAATTGCCGATACACCTGCGTCAAACGTTGTAAGGGCTTAAGCAATTGCGTATCCTTCCCAGCGATACGCATTCCCCATTCCAGCACTTCGTCACGGCCGTACCGTTCGGGCACCTGCAAGATGTCCTTTACCTTAGAACGAGATAACCGTTCAGTCTCTAAAATTTTTTCCAGCTGAGGAAGGTCTTTATGGGCTGCCGCGATTTCTGCCTGCTTTCGCCCACTAAGGGACAGACCGGATTGGGCCAACAACGCTTTAAAAAATCCGACATGACCAAGAGAAATTTTCCATTCTGGCAACCCAATCCGTTCCAGAAGCCCCGCCAATAAAGTCACGACTTCGGCATCACTTTGAGAAGTATCATTGCCAAGCAGTTCAAACCCGACCTGAAATACTTCACGGTCCCGTCCCCGATGTTCCGGTTCATACCGAAAAACCGTGGTCCGATAGGAAAATCGCAAGGGAAGAGTATCTTCTCCAAGGCCCATGGCCACCATCCGGGCAATCTGAGCCGTCGCATCAGGTCGCAAGACCAGAATTCGGCCTGACCCCCAATCCGCAAATTTATAGCATTTCTCCAGGATTTCAGGAGCCAATCCCACGGCTAATACATCAAGATACTCAAAGGTAGGGAGAATGATTTCCTGATAGCCCCAGGTCGAACAATGTGCCAACAATTGATCTTCCAACCACCGGATGCTTTGCGCCGTATGGGGAAGTAATGTAGCTGTACCAATGGGGATAAGCGAGCGGAGTGGTTTCATGAGGCGTATGGAAGAGAACCTGCCAACTCGAAATGTTTGGCCAAGATAGTCTGCAGAAAGAAGCCGTCAAGCTAGCTGAGATCAACCATGCGAACGGACAGAATATCTTTCTCTTTCTTGAGAAGATCCAACACGGCGGAAGCAAGCGGGGCATCCAGACCAATAATCAGCAGTGCTGATGCACCACGCTCGACTCTAGCGCATTGCATCCTGGCAATGTTGACATCATGCTGGCCTAAAATCTGACCAACCATACCAATCACCCCAGGGCGATCCACGTTATCGATCAAAATCATTTGGCCTTCCGAGACCACCTCAACCTGAAATTGGTTTATTTCGACAAAACGCGGCTCTTGACGATGAAAAAGAGTTCCACCCAGGGAATACGTATGAGAACCAGCTTCGACTTTAATCCGGATTAAACTGGAGAAGTCTCCGGCATCACTACTCTTCACTTCCTTAACTTCAATGCCACGTTCTTTTGCCACGATAGGGGCATTCACGTAATTGATGACATCTTCCAATATAGGAGAGAGAAGGCCCTTTAACACAGCGACGGTCACGGGTGCCACGGTGAGTTGAGCCACTTCACCAAAATATTCAACGGTAACGGATTTAATCCCTCCATCTAATAATTGGGCCTGAAATCGACCCATTCGTTCGGCCAAGACCAAATAGGGCTGCAGTTGGGGAAGCGCTTCAGGGGCCACAGAGGGAACGTTCACAGCCCCTCTGGCAATGCCTCGCTTGAAATAATCAACGAATTGTTCAGCAATTCCAATTGCCACATTCTCTTGAGCTTCTTCGGTAGAAGCACCTATATGAGGGGTGCAGATAAAGTTATCAAGATCCATGAGAGGATGCTTGGGATCCACTGGCTCATTTTCAAACACATCAAAGGCCGCCGCGGCAACTTTCTGGGATTTCAACGCTTCGCATAAATCCAGTTCATTAATGATACCGCCTCTGGCACAATTCACGATCATGACCCCATCTTTCATCTTTGCTATGGTCTCGGTGTTAATGAGGCCTCTCGTTTCATTGGTCAAAGGCGTATGAACCGAAATCACATCAGAACGATGGAATAATTCATTTAAGTCCACCACTTCAATCCCCATTTGTTTGGCCCGCTCCACGGCCAAATAGGGATCATAGCCAATGACATTCATGGACCATCCCTGGGCCAATTTTGCAACATACGACCCAATCTGGCCTAACCCTACCAACCCTAAAGTTTTATTATAGAGTTCCGTTCCCATGAACCGGGTTTTTTCCCACTTACCTGCCTTCATGGACATGGTCGCCTGTGGAATCTTTCGACTCATCGAAGCAATCATCGACATTGTGTGCTCCGCAGTGGTAATGGTATTTCCACCTGGAGTATTCATGACCACAATTCCGCGCCGGGTTGCCGCCTCACTGTCAACATTATCCAAACCGGTTCCGGCACGCCCCACAATACGAAGACGAGTGCCTGCTTCAATCACGTCCTTAGTGACTTTGGTTGCCGACCGAACAACTAAACCTTCATATTTTGGAATTTCTTGAAGCAATTCCTCTTTCGTGAGCTTGGTTTTCACATCTACTGAAAATCCGGCCCGCTCTAAGACTTCAACTCCTTTAGGAGAAAGGCTGTCACTCACTAAAATATTCATAGTATCTCCAATGTAGGGGAGGCCCCACTTTAGTTGTCACAGGGAAATCTTGAGCACTCTTACCATTTTAAGGGGCATCTCATTCACATGCAGGATTGTCGCAGACATTTCCGCACTATTATCTTGTATCTTGGCGAGTCATTCGTAACCGGATTTCCGAGGAGACACGTTAGGCTTTGCGTTTCTCAAAGTCCGCCATAAAGTCAATCAACGCATCAACACCAGCTTCAGGCATCGCGTTATAGATACTGGCGCGCATTCCGCCAACAGAACGATGGCCTTCAAGTGTTGTTAATCCTGCCTCTGTCGCTCCTGCAAGAAAGGCCTTATCCAAATCCGGTTTGGCCAACACGAAGGGGACGTTCATCCAGGAACGAGAGGCCTTTTCCACGGGATTTCGGTAAAATCCAGACCCATCAATTGCTGCATAGAGTTTACCGGCCTTCCGTTGATTGATGGCACTCATCGCCGAAAGCCCACCTTGTTTTTTCAACCATTTAAACACCAAACCTGCAATATACACGGCATAAGTAGGCGGTGTATTCAACATAGAATCCGCTTCTGCTTGTTTGGCATAATCGTACACGCTTGGGGTAATCGGCAACGCATTTCCAATGAGGTCGTCCCGCACAATCACTAAGGTCAAACCGGCTGGGCCAATATTTTTTTGTGCGCCAGCATAAATGATTCCGAAACGACTGACATCAATGGGACGCGATAAAATAGTGGATGAAAAATCGGCAACTAACGGCACCTCGCCGGTACCTGGGACCCAGTGAAACTCCACCCCACCGATCGTTTCATTGGGCGTGTAATGCACATAGGCGGCATCCTGACTTAATGCCCAACCTTCAAACGGCGGAATACTCGTAAAGTTATCGCTTTCGGAAGATGCTGCAACATTGACCACACAATATTTTTTTGCATCGCTTACGGCTTTTTTGCCCCACGCACCAGTCAGAATGTAATCAGCTTTATTTTTTCCACGTAAGATATTCATGGGAATCGTGGCAAATTGCGTGGACGCCCCGCCTTGCAAAAAAAGCACTTTATAATTAGCAGGTACTCCCAATAAATCGCGGACATCTTGCTCGGCTTCTGAAGCCACCGAGACAAACTCTTTCC
>CAZBQO010000008.1:21944-23452 GCA_964494125.1 uncultured Nitrospira sp.
TGCTTTTTCTGCAACAGCAACATAGTCACTACTACGATGACTCATTTCCATGATTGATGCGCCACAGCCATGCCAATCGGGCAATTCGGCTTGAGCCTGCTTTAACACCTCTTCCGGCAAGATCGCCGGACCCGCACTAAAATTATATAACCGCGCCATTATTTGACTCGTCCTCCATGCCTAAATCGGCGTCATACATATTGAATTACGGAACTTCACCAGTGTGAAAAAAGAGGTTACGCTAGCACAGGGTCCTAGACCAGTCAAGAAGAGGACACAACCTTGTTATTCCAATTTTGGATACCCTACAATGACCGGCGATTGGAGAAGACTTTCATAGATTTTCAGGAAGGTTGGAGAACAACTTGGGAACACAAACGGGTCTGAGATTGGAACAACGGGGGGACGGGAATTACTATAAAGTCATTCTCCACATCGGGAGTACTTTGATCCCCATCAGTGATGACATTGTTGAGGAATTGCGAAACCAGACTGGGCTTCCACCTGATCAATTTTTTGCGCTTTTCGTCAACAAGGTGGGATACTCATCCTACTTACAAGAGCAGATACGCCAGGAAGTACGAAACACCGGAGACCTCAATCCTCAAATATCAGTCATTCAAGAGTTCTTTCGAAAGGAATAATTTCACACCGCTTTCGAAGAACGCCTGCTGCCCGTCCACCCCCTACTGCTATCTAATCTATCCAAGCAATTTATCCATAAAATTGAGAATGCGCATCTTCTTGTCCGGGTCTTTTTCTAAAGACAGTGCCCGCTGATAATGCTGCACCGCCAATTCCGGCTTGCGCTTTTCTTCATAGATCCGGCCAACCCCGAATGTCGCTTGGGCATCATCAGGGTTGGCTTTGAGCGCTCGACTAAAATAATCCATGGCAAAATCGTCTTGCCCCTTCTCATATAAAAACCAGCCGATCGCGGTCGCGGCCGGAGCAAAGTTTGGTTCCAACCGAAGGGCTTCCTCGTACTGTCGTTTCGCTAAATCCAGCCTTCCCTTGTTTTCATAAAGACCGCCCAGGGCAAAATACACTTCAGCATCATGAGGATCAATCTGCAACGCCTTTTTATATTCTTCAATCGCCGGCTCAATTTTACCTTGTTCCGCTAAGGCACAGGCCAGATTGGTATGCCCAAAGGCATCATCGGGACGGAGCTTCAGGACTTCCCGATATTGTGGAATGGCCATTTCCAACTGCCCTTGATCCTGATAGGCCACCCCGAGTTTAAGGCGAGCCGCCACATAGGAGGGGTCCCGCTTAATCGCTTCACGGTAGGCTTTAACGGCCTGATCGATGCGGTCTTTGGCCTGATAAATTTGCGCCAGGAAAAAGTATGCATAGGGAGATTGGGGAGCCAACGCTCCTACTTGTTCATAACTGGCTATCGCCTCCTCCAACCGTCCGGATTGCGTATAAAATACTCCTTCAAATAACAAAAAATCCGGCGCATCCGATCCCTGAACCCGCAAGCGCGCCATCCACTCCTGAAG